>JAPLVC010000002.1 GCA_026397315.1 Candidatus Aenigmatarchaeota archaeon
GGATGTTCGGCGACACGGTCTATTCGAGGTCAACAATGCAGCAGAAAAAAGAACTGAAAGTCGTGTGCATAACATACAACCTGTACAGATATGCGATGACCCTTTTTATGTTGGAGGTTTTCTACAGCCGTGTTTAAACATTTTTTCATAAGCGCCTATACATACCGGTTCACATTTCTTAACGGTATGCGTCGCCTCATGCGGATACGGGCGTTTTACTGCCAAAAAACCGCCTAAAGCCGATGAAAACTCCGGCACCAACAACAATCACGCCAGCGAAAACAAGCAGCAAATATTGCAAATTGCCGTAAAAATCATTCCCTTTTTTGCATTCTCCGTCAGCGCACCCGAACTCACATATCTGCTTTACAGTCCATTCACCAGAAGAAACGCATTCCATCAAATTGCCTCCTTCGCATTTAACGTCAAAAGGCACGCATGTTTTCACGCTTTGCCCGCTGCCGTTAACGTCCAAGCCAGTATTGGCGCCTGAGCTTTCATTCCCCGATGTGTTCGCGGTGTTCGTGCCGGACGAACCCGTGTTGTTCGTCGTATTAGTCGCGTTCTTAGGCGTGGCAGGAGGAACATACGTCCCGCCTCCAGACGGCGGCGTGTAAGACGTGCAGCTCTGTGTCGTTGCGCTTTTATTCACAGTCGTCCCGCAATCGTTCAAATCTGTGGCAGTCCTCGTTTGTTGGTTATTAACGCAAGATGACCACGTACCATAACTCCAATTCTCCGTACACGCTTGGGTTATTTCGAATACCTGTTCAGTCGACCATGCGGATTTCGCCAGACCAGTGTCGATGGTCTGGACTGCCCAGTAAACCGTTTTGTTCTCTAGGTCGGGCCGATTGAGAGTAATCGATTTGCGCTGCATCATGTTGCCGAAGTAGCCGGCAGTCGGATTGGACGAGCCGCCGTAAACACCTGAAACGACGTCGTGACAACCAGAACACGTTCCGACACGAAGGTTGTAATATAAACCCAGAGTTGGAGTTTCAGTATCCGAGCCGTTGTTCCATTCCAAAGACAATTTGCCAGTTGAAAAATTGAAGGTATGGTTGAAGTTCGATGATGGTGAAAATGGTAATGTGTTCGTAGATGTTATATTATTTATATAAACTCTTTTTTGATACCAATCTCCTGGATTACCCCAACCAGTTAAAATTAAATCTAAATCCATATCATTATCCACGTCTCCAAAAACAACAGAACTATACTCAAGAGGCGATAATTGCTGTTCCGGTCTATTCCAATAATTCGTGAAACTACCGTTCCCAAGGTTGGCGTAAAGTGCTGTGTACGATTCTCTACCTGTAGTTATAAGATCTAAATATCCATCGTTGTTATAATCACCAAATACTTGTGAACCTGAAAAAAGACCCACAAAATCTGTTATGTCTTTTTGAATTTCTTGAAAAGTTGTTCCCGTGTTGTTATACGTTCTATGCAGGTCACAACAGCCTATGATAGATAGATCCAAATCACCGTCATTATCTATATCTCCAGGTATAATTGAGCTATCATCAACATTTATCAAATTCTGTTCCCATGTTAAATTTTCTATGAAACTTGTCCCATTGTTGATATATGTTTTAGTTATTTTTTGAAAATCTGAATTTTCGCCAGTTAAAATTAAATCTAAATAATTATCATTGTTTATATCAATGATAGCAATTGAACCGCTATCAACATTTGTTAAATTATTTTGCCAATTCAAATTTTCTATAAAACTCGTTTTATTATTTAAATAAATTTTGCTAACTCTACCTGTGTTGGTTTGACCAGTTAATAACAAATCCAAATTACCATCATTGTTTATATCAGCAAAAGTTATGGAACTTCTCCATACTTTCTCCAAATTCTGTTCCCATGTTAAATTTTCTAAGAAAGTGATTCCATTATTTATATAAATAAAAGTTTCTTGTTTGTTATCATCGCAAGGACTCACATAGCCACCACCAGAACTACAACCACTCAAAGCTAAATCCAAATCACCGTCGTTATCTATGTCACCTAATGCTATGGAACCATAATGAACGTTTGTCAAATTAACTTTCCATGTATTGTTTTCTTGAAAATTTGTCCCATTGTTCGTGTATATTTGTGTCAATATACCATTCTCACTTTTACCTATTGTTAAAAGATCTAAGTAGCCGTTATTGTCTATATCACCCAAAGCCAAAGAACTGTAATAAATAGCTGTTAAATTACTCTCCCAACTAACATTTTCATTTAAGTATTGTGCACTGACTGTAGTTGATGTTAACAAGAAAATTGTAAGGAAAAATATTAACGGCGTAAATTTCATATTAATTATTTATTTAGCTTAAACAAAAACCTATGTTTATACATTTTAGTTTTATCATGGAGTTCGTTTTCTCATGTTTTTGTACATCAATCCAACCAATACCAATGTTATGACGGAAACGATAACTGCCACGTAAGAGACGCTGTCAATCTGTTGTACGGTTATCATGCCGGTTGTTTTATCACCCGTGAATTGTTCAGTTTCCGTAGCTGATTGTGTGGCTGTCGTCTGCGTTTCATGTTTTATTGGGTTGCCGTTCATGGCCAACTGTATATCTGATGCATCACTGTCTCCGGTCACTTCAAGTCTTCCTATGGTCTCGTGTCCATAGTTTATCCACACGTTCTCCGGGTCTATGTCTATCCTGCGCACGATTGTATAATTGCCTTCCGGCAGGTTTGGTCGCAGGTCGACGGTGAAGCTTATCTGTGTATCGACTTCGCCTATCGTCTGGGCAACCAAAGGGTTGCAGAACGGCGCTTCTGCGCTGTTCGTCTCTTTCGCCTGGTTGTAGCATGTCTCGTTGTTCTCGTCCATGAACCAGTAAAATATGCGTATCGGAAGGAACTGATAGTCTTCTTTCGTCGGCACGTCAATGACGTATTCTATCGTGAGATTAGATGTGTCATTGACCACGGAACTGGTCGTCTCTTCGGAAACGACGACCGATTCGTCGGTCTGTTTGAACTGGTCCCAGATGTTGGAAGCGTACTCATAGGTCTGATTCCACAAGTCGTAGACATCGCAGTCTTTGTTTATGAGACAGTTGTAGATATCTTCTAGCCAGTTATGTTCTTCTATCGTTAGTGATTTTTCCACAGATAATGTTACGTTAACGGTTTTATCATTATCAGCAGTGAATATTACAGTTTTGTTGTAATAACTTTCCCTACTAAAAGTGCAACTCCACCATCCCGACGGGAACTCATACGGGCCGTAGGGGTTTGTCGTGTCACCGTCCTGGCCGAAACCGGTGTAGTTGCAGACGATATTGACGTTGTCTAATGAGCTACCATCCTCGCCGCTCGTCACGTTGAACGTGATTTCATACGCATCAACTGTAAAATCTACACTCGTTGAATTTGAATTGCCAACAGTGTCATTGCAGTAGAATATCGCCTCATAAACCCCATTGATCATAGAGGCATTATTGTAATTCCAATTACCAGATGAATTAGTGAGTGAGATATTCCCGTAACCATAATCTAATAAACAACTATCAATATCTTCATTCGAGGTTAAATTGAACCAAATTGATAAATTATTGTAAGTGATATTCTGCGGTGAATCTATGATAACTAAAGGTGGCGTTGTATCAACAGTGAAATAAACTGTTGTGTAATTCATACCTGCAGTATTGTTAGCCCAAACAATTAAATTATTCTGACCTTCTAAAGAAGTTATAGTTAAATTAGAAGTGTGGTCGATTGTTATGTTATCAATTTCAAGGATTCCACCTGTGTCTGAAGATATGTTGAAAGGAACATTGCAATAGCCATTAAGATCTGGCGAGCATGTTGCAAGGTAATTGATAATTGCTGTGACATTCAAATCTATGGTCTCCGTTGAGTTGAATGAGGTTGTGTTAATATAATCTTTAATGTCGTCATTACCGGTATCTATAGTAATATTCTTAGGCCATAGCCATGTTAATTTTTCCTCGGCAAAACACCAAAAATCATCTGAACTCAAAATGTATTTCATCTGAACCTTGTTGTCAGATAAGCATGAAAGTGGAATGTTTTCTTTTTCTGTATAATCATTTTCAGAGCTACAACCTTGACTTACGCGATAAATATTGGATATTTGTTCCCAATTGTTTGTTGAATTCATGCAATATACAGAGATATTTCCGGAACTACTGCAACCTCCATATGTGCTACAATCAGGATTCCATCTGAACGTTACATTAACTGCCGATACATTAGAGCCTTGGTTTGTGTAATTTACGTATAATGCCTTATTCGAAAGAGCCATTGAATGCGAAGTCCAAATCTCATCATATGCATATTCAGCTGCAACGGGGTCAGATATTCCGTCTGTGTAATTCCACGCTGCTTCAAGTTCTTCATCCATGTCATAGCCTCCAAAGCCTGTCATATTCCATTTAGCCTGGGAAATTTCTGACATTTTTGGAATTGAAATATAGACCAGCATTGAGCCACCAGAAAAATTACTATAAGTAATATTTTCTGTTTTAGAAGAATCGTTAAGTTCATCTATTATCCCATCCAAGGTTACATTTGATTCATCGTTTAAGGAATATCCTGCCCAATCCAGCATTTCACCCGCTGACCAATTTAAGTCAATATAAGAAATGTTGTAAGTTATGTTTTGTGGTGATACTACTGTTATTGAGGGAGGCATATTCCTTTTCTCATTTCCTATCGACCATGACGGCGGGCTTGCGACGTAAATGCCGAGCATTATATCATCCCAAGCCATTTTAGTCCCGAACCATCCGGTTTCGAGCCTTACCCGCCCTACCTGATTGCTCGCTTGCGAATTGACGAAGGAGAGCATTAACACGTCATCTTTATAAGAATATTCAGTAGTTCCCGTGAAGATGAGTTTATAGTTGTGCCATGCATTATCAACTGTGCAACATGTAAAGCTTTCATTCTGGTTTGCGTTACCTCCGACTATCCTTCTGAATATATCCGTAGCGTCCGGAGTCCAGTCGGAGCCATCGTTATCGCTGAAGTCGTCAAAGAAGTGCCATGTGGTCAAGCCGTTCGATGCCGTTGAAACTCCTGAAGCGTTATAATAGACGAGGAAACTGGTCTGGTTCTCGGACGCGTTAATCCACACCTCGCACATGCTGGACGCGGCGGATGTATTGCACGTGCCTATGTAAAAATTCATCGGGCTTCCGGGGTCTGCGTTGCAGTCCGTTCCGTTGGTGTATCTCAAGTCAGCGCCGTTTGCCATTAAATCGGCGAACGGTATTGATGTGTTGTAAAACGACATATTGATTTCGGCGTGTATAGGGAAATTGGCTGCTGTTATGTTCGTTATCTTTCTGCACTTTTTGAACGTGGTGTTCCACCACAGCCATTCGTTCAGCTCCAGGCCCTTTATCTTTGGAACCCAGTCTACGTTGTTTGTTCCGACCTTCGCGGACTTCTTTCCCACGAGCTTTATGGTATAGTCCTCCTCGGCTTCCAGCGTCTCGCCCCAGAAGGCGAACGGCTTGTAGTCTTCGCTGTATTTCGTTTCCTGATGCGAGCCTGTCTGGACGGTCTGCTCGACTTCGCATTCGTAGCTCGTGTTGGTTTTGGTTTCGTTGTCGAAATTATAGCAGGTCGTCTTGACATTGCTTGTTTCGTAATCAGGGACTTCTACTTGATATTCGGTCGTTTCGAGTATCTCGAAATGATACGAGATGAGGCCGTCCATCCACGGCTTCTCCTTGACGAAGTTCCATGCGTATTCTGAGTCTGATTGTGCGGGAAGAACGATGTTTTGATAGGGATGAATTTTGAGGATTGCGTAGCATTCGGTGAAGCAGTGATCAGTATTCTCGATTAGCTGGACGTCTATCACGGGATTGCCGATATTTGTCTGGATTCTTATGGTGTCGCTATCAAGGCTGATCTTTTCCAGCGACGCTTCCGCGCTTGTGCCCATGAAAAAGAGCGAGCACGACAAGAACAAAGAAACGAACACGACTAAAACTATCGAATACTTGGCTGAACTTTTCATGACTAGAGATTGGGAAAACGTTTTATCCCGCTTTGTTTTTAGGCACGCGAATTTGATACCAAAATGAATGTGTGGCCAAAATATATTTTGCAGAATCGAAAAATATATAAATACCTCCCGACCACAATATATTGGCGTTTTGGAAAAGCCGGGCACAATATGTTGTGTTTTGCAAAGGTAGTGAAAACCGGCGAAAAAACGCAAATTTCGCTTAAAATTCGTCGAGACCCGGTGGTAAAAACCGGGCGAAAATGAGTCAGAAGAAGTGAAAATATGAAATGCCCATATTGCGCGAGCGAGGAAATGAAGGTCGTCGATAAAAGGGCGTCGGATGAAAAAGCGATCCGCAGGCGAAGGGAATGCCTGAAGTGTGCGAAGCGCTTCACCACTTACGAGCGCATCGAATCCGCGGACCTTATTGTCATGAAAAAAGACGGGCGAAGAGAGCGATTTGACAGGGACAAGGTGAGGAAGGGCATCGTCCGCTCTTTCGAGAAGCGGCCGATAACGAATGAGCAGATAGACAAGATGGTCGAGGAAATCGAGACGGAGCTGCGCGCGGGCGAGGAGATAGAGATACCGAGCAAGAAGATAGGCGAACTGGTCATGCGAAAGCTGAAGAAGGTCGACAAGGTCGCCTACATCCGCTTCGCATCGGTATACAGGGAGTTCGAGGACATCGAGAGCTTCCAGGAAGAGCTCAAGAAGCTCAGCGGCAAGAAGTGACAGTTTCAGTCACGCATCTGAGGGGGGAAATCATGGCGGTTACCAAGGTAAAGAAAAGGGACGCAAGGCTTGCGGATTTCGAGAAAGGCAAAATCGTGAATGCCATATTCAAGGCTGCCAAATCCGTCGGCGGCGAGAACATGGAGCTGGCGAACAGCCTGGCCGACAAGGTCATCCAGCTGGTCGAGGAGAAATTCGCCAAAGAGGTTCCTACGGTCGAGCAGATACAGGACATCGTTGAGAAGGTGCTCATAGAGAACGGGCACGCTGCGACCGCGAAGGCTTATATTATCTACAGGAAGGAGCGCGAGGAGTCAAGGAAAGCGAAGGAGATGCTAGGCGTACGAGACGAGCTGAAGCTCACGCTAAACACGATAAAAGTCCTTAAAGCGCGCTACCTGCTGAAGGACGAGAACGGCAACGTCATCGAGTCGACCGGTGAAATGTTCAGGCGCGTCGCCAAACATCTCGCGCTGGTTGACATATTGTATCACGATCATGTTTTCGACAAGAACAAGGAGCAGACGGTCAAAGAGCTGGCGGAGCTGGACGGCTTGCCCAAAAAAGCGGCTGAACTGGGGCTGAACATAAACAACGTCAAGATGCTTCACAGGGCGTACCAGCGCCTGAACGTCAGGAAGCAGATGAAAGTCAGCTTTTCCGAGCTGGTCGAGATACTGAAGAACAAGCAGAACGAGATAATGGCGAAGGAGAACGAGTTCTACTCGCTTTTCACGGCATTCGAGTTCATGCCCAACTCGCCGACGCTCATGAATTCGGGCGCGCCCCTAGGCCAGCTGTCCGCATGCTTCGTCCTGCCCGTAGGCGACTCGCTGGACACGATATTCGACGCGCTCAAGTACACTGCAGTGATTCATCAAAGTGGCGGAGGGACTGGATTCTCGTTCTCGAAGCTCAGGCCCAACGGCGATGTAGTCAAGTCGACGAAAGGCATCGCGTCCGGACCATTGTCGTTCATGCGCGTATTCGACGTCGCTACCGACGTCATCAAGCAGGGCGGCAAGCGCCGCGGGGCTAACATGGGCATAATGAGGATCGACCATCCCGACATTCTCGACTTCATCACGTCTAAGGATAGCGAGAACCGCATCCTCACGAACTTCAACATCTCGGTCGGCGTGACGGACAAGTTCATGAAGGCGCTCGAGAACGACGCGGAATACGACCTCTGCAACCCGAGGACAGGTGTCCCCTTCAAGCGCCTGTTCGCGCGCCAGGTCTGGGAGATGATAACGTACCAGGCATGGAAGACCGGAGACCCGGGCGTGATATTCATAGACGAGGTAAACAAGTACAACCAAACGCCTCAGATAGGCACCATAGAGGCGACTAATCCTTGTGGTGAACAACCATTGTTGCCATACGAGAGCTGCAACCTCGGCTCCATAAACCTTTCCAAGATGTTGAAGGAGACCAAAGGCGCTAGCGACGTGGATTGGGACAAGCTGGCGAAAACGACGAAAGCGTCCGTCCAGTTCTTGGACAACGTCATAGATGCGAATTCGTATCCGATAAAGCAGATAGAGTTCATGACGCACGCGAACAGGAAAATCGGGCTGGGCGTCATGGGATTCGCGGACATGCTGATAAAGATGGGCATACGCTACGATTCCGAAGAAGCGCTGAAGCTTGGCGAGAAGATCATGAAATTCGTCACCGACGCCGGCCACGAGATGTCAGTCGAGCTGGCTAGAAAGAGGGGCAACTTCCCCAATTTCCCCGGCAGCGTGTGGGACAAGAAAGACAGCAAATACATGCGCAACGCGACTGTCACGACCATCGCGCCGACCGGAACGATAAGCATAATATCCGACTGCTCCAGCGGGATAGAGCCGTTATTCGCCGTTGCGTTCGTGAGGAAGAACGTCCTCAGCGGCGACGAGCTGGTCGACGTGAACAAGCTGTTCGAGAAATACGCGCGCGAAAAAGGCTTTTATTCGGACGACATCATGCGCGAGATTTCCATGTCCGGCTCAGTCGAACATATAGACGCAGTCCCCAAGGCGGCGAAAGAGCTTTTCAAGACGGCGCATGACATCGAATACGAATGGCACATTCGCATGCAAGCGGCGTTCCAGAAATACACGGACAACGCGGTGAGCAAGACCATAAACATGCGCAACGACGCGGGCATAAAGGACGTAGAGAATGCGTATAATCTGGCCTACAAACTGAAGTGCAAAGGCGTGACCATATACCGCGATATGAGCAAGGCCGTGCAGGTCATACACATCGGCGATGACAAGAGGAAGAAAGCGAAGCTGGTGAAGGGTGACGAAGAAAAGAAAGAGATGAACGAGTCGGAAGAGATGTGCCCCGTGTGCAAGTCGAAGCTCTTCTCAGCCGAGGGATGCTACACCTGCCTGAGCTGCGGCTATTCCAAGTGCGGCTAGAGCTAGCGATGCGCATATAATATCTGTATATATAATAGGCACAGGAGTCGATGGTTGGGGTGATGGTATGGGTGTCGTTTGCGTTTTCACGGGCAACGGGAAGGGAAAGACGTCCGCAGCGTTCGGCATGGCCATGCGCTTCCTGGGTCACAACAAGCGCGTCGTGGTCGTCCAGTTCCTCAAGGGCACAAAGACGGGCGAGCTGCTGCTGAAGAGGAACCTGCCCGGCCTGGACATCGTGCAGTTCGGCACCGAGTTCTTCGTCGACCTGAAAAACCCCTCCAGAGAGGACAAGCAACTGGCGATAGAGGCGATACTGTATGCAAAGAAGATAATGAAAGGCCCATACAGGCCCGACCTTATGATACTGGACGAAGCGAATGTGGCGGTCGCTTCGGGCTTGATAAACGAGGAAGACCTGATGGACCTGATAAGCGTGATGCCGGAGGAGATGAACCTCGTCATAACCGGCCGCGAAGCCTCGCCTAAAGTCCTGGAGAGGGCGGACATGGTCACCGAGATGCGCGAAATAAAACACCCGTTCACGACGGGCAAGAAGGCGAAGGAAGGCATTGAATACTGACTTAATGGACTCTGGATTGTGATGTTATGATTCTTTCTGACAAGGCCATAAAGGAGTTGCTGAATTCGAAGCGAATGATTATCGAGCCTATCGAAGAGAAGCAGATACAACCAGCGTCCGTAGATTTGAGAATATCCGGCGAGATGCTACGCATAAAGGGCAGGGAAATAGTCTTCGAGAAAGAGCAGGAATACGAGAGATGCGATGGTAACGAAGTGATCATTCCTCCCAGGACGCAGGTGCTCATCCGCTCGCTGGAATACATGGAGCTGCCTCACGACATAGCTGCGATGACGAAACTCCGCAGCTCGCTTTCGCGCGTAGGGCTCATGCTCAACAACGCCGGGTGGGTTGACCCGGGTTTCAAGGGAACGCTCACACTCAGCGTCTACAATGCGAACGACTGCGCGCTGAGGATAGCGAAGGGCACGAGATTCTGTCAGCTTATTTTCATGAGGCTCGACGGCGCTAGCGACGGATACGCAGGCAAATACTCCGGCCAGAAAGCCGTGACGGGCAAGCGCTAGGTAGAAAATGAAAAGCGAATCCAGACAGGAAACCGAGCAGGAATCAGAGGAGAAAAGCGGACAAAAAGACGGACAAAGAACGCTGCTCATTTCTTTCCAGAAGCTGAAGCAGAAAAACCTGCTGGGCATCGCGCTGAAACTAGCGACACTCACGTTCATCGGCATTCTCGGGCGGGCGGCGTTTCAATGGCTGCCAAGCGTCGAGCCCATAGTACCGCTTGCGATAGCGATTGGCTTCTTTTTCGGCTACAAGTATGCGCTGCCGGCAGGCATGGGCGCGTTCTACCTCTCGAACTTTTTTGTCTGGGGATGGCAGGGACCTTGGACGTTATTCCAGGTCGCGGGCACAGGGGCCGCCGCTCTCACGGGCCATGCGCTCGGACGTCTTTCACAGTCGAAATACGCATTCTTCTCCGCAGCCGTGATAGGGACGGTCTTCTACGAGATACTGGTCGATCTGAGCTGGCTGTGGCTGTTCGGCTTTTTCGGCCTCGCGTCGCTGCAACTAGCGTTCGTGGGCTCGCTGCCTTTCAGCGCAATCCACATCGCAAGCAGCTTAGGTTTCGCGATGGTTATATACGCATTTAAAGATAAAATCCTAGAACTAAACAGGGAGGACATCCTGTATGAACTTAAGGTATTTGCTGGTAGGCGTTTTGGTTCTGGCGATAGTTCTTTTTGGAAGCTTCCGCGTCGTGCAGATAACAGGTTCCGCATCTTCGGCAGGCGGAAACCAGCTGGTAAAAGTCATAATAGATGACGGGGTGAAAGTCTCCAGCTACGACATCGCGCTCATACAGATGGAGACTGCTTTCGACGCTCTCAAGCACGTGGCCGCGGTCGGATACGAGATGAAAGCTATTGGTATTTACATAACGGACATAAACGGCATAAAGCAGGACGACAGTCATTACTGGTTTTATTACGTCAATGACAAAGCATCTGACGTGGGAAGCGACTTTTACTATCCTGTCAGCGGCGATGTAATAAAGTTTAAGTTCATGAGCATCTATTCCGAAGAAGCTGGAAAATATTTCCAGTGAAATCAAGAATATTCCAACATATTTTCAAATTTTTAAATGAGGGAAAATACGAAGGAAATCGTAAGCTATTTAAATCCCTCGACCAACATTATGTCTATGTCTACAGAACATAAATCTGAGCACGAGCATGAATCGCATGAGCATCATGAACACCATGAGCATCCCGAGCACCACGAGCATGCCGAACATCATGAGAAGGCGAAATCGAACCCGAACATGATGAAATACGTTGTTTTTATTGTTATAGCCGCTGTCTTTTTTGCGGTAGGTTTTATGGTCAATTCGTTCGCAGGCACTGCGGGCACGGCGAAGACCGGCGACCAGCTGGTATTCATATCGCCTCCCGGCTGCACCGATTGCGCCGCGGTTGAGCCAGTCGCAAGGGAAGTGGCCAACACGCTCAAGATACCTTTTGTCAAGACCAGCTACGGCCAGCAGATACAGACTGCAGGCATGGTCCTTGTATACGATAACATCTCAACAATAGCAGGAGTAGACAGCGAATACACACTCAAGACCCAGGTGTGCCTTCTGACCAAGAACACCGACATATGCAACCAGGCGCAGAAGCTTGCACCGCCGACCGACACGACACAGCCAACGACGCCGGAAGTGGTCAAGAGCGACAAGCCAGTGGCTCACGCTTTCGTCATGTCGTACTGCCCGTATGGACTGCAGTTCATGAAGGCATACGTTCCCGTAATCGAGCTTCTGGGCAACAAGGCTGACGTTCAGTTAAACTTCGTGGACTACGTAATGCACGGCGAGAAGGAAATGCTTGAGAACACGAGGATGTATTGCATCCAGAAGGAGCAGAAAGACAAGTTCACCGCTTATCTCAGGTGCTTCGTGGAAGCCGGCAACAGCACGGGATGCATAACTAAAGCCGGCATCGACAGCGCCAAGCTTGACGCCTGTTCCAACGCGCTCGACGCGCAGTTCAACATAAAGAAGACCTTTAACGAGAGCACTGGCAATTATCCGGCTTACCCGGTCGAAACGGTAATGGCCCAGCAGTATGGAGTCGGCGGCTCGCCAACGTTCATACTAAACGGCGCTGAAGTCAGCGTGAGCAGATCCGCGGAAGCCATAAAACAGGCAATCTGCGCGGCTTTCAACAGCCCGCCGGCAGAATGCAGCCAGACGCTCAGTTCTGCCGCAGAAGCTGCGGGACTGGGTCCAATGGGTGCCGGTGGCGGCAGCGCAACAGCGGCCAACTGCGGTTAAAATTTAATTTTTTATTCTTCTTTTTCTTTTCATTTTATTGCTCAGAATAAGGACTATCTCACTCGTCGTAAATCGGCGTGAACGGCGGGACAAGCTCGTTGAAAAGCTCGAATTCCACCTTGTGCGCGCAGTTGGGGCATATTCTGGGGCAATCATTGCCTACGAAAATGTAATTGCACCTTTTGCATTTCCACTTTTCCATACTGCCACCTTAAAAAATACAGTTTTTAATTGGTTCCCAAACTTTATAAAATTAATAAGGCGCTACTCTTTAACGAGTAGCATTTTTGACGGCTCCTGTGCATAGATAAATAGTATATTCATATAAAATTTTAAGCGGCTTTTTTCTCGCCATAACAAACGGTTAATGTTCAGGAACGGGGGGTGGGTCTGAAAGGGGTGACTGGAAATAGTATGCCAGTATAAACTTTCAGGCAGAAATTACGGCATGCGCCGCCTTCATATTTTGTTAAGCTCTCTGGTTTCCCTGAAAACGTCCACTGCGAAAAGCAGGCTCAGAGCAACCCATATGAAGGAGAGCCACACGTAAAAAAGCTCGCTGGACGGCAGAAGTATCTCCGCAGGCATGGAAACGAGCGTTATGAGGTTCACGACAGCCACTAAAAGCAGGCCTGTGCCGAGGACCATCCTGTGGCGTATGTATATGTAGCCCGAGCCCCAAACGACGAAGTTCAGGAAAGCGGCTATCCATGGCGACTTTCCATAGCTCATTGTATTATATTATCGCCCGGATAAATATTTACATGGACCTGGCTTCTGTTATCATATCCTTCACGGAGTGGTCCCAGACCGTCGCTTCCACGTGGGGATACCCGGGCATATTCCTGATAAACCTCGTGGCCGCGGCGACGATACTTTTTCCTATACCGGCTTTCTTAGTCGTCTTCACTTTCGGCGCGGTGCTCAACCCCTGGCTCGTAGGCCTGGCCGCGGCGCTGGGAGCGACCTTGGGCGAATTCACAGGTTACGGTCTCGGACGAGCTGGAGAAAAAGTGATAGAAAAGAAGCACGAGAAATGGCTCAAAAAGGCGAACAAGTGGATGGAGAAATACAAGGCTTTCACCGTCATAGTGTTCTTCGCGGCGACGCCGCTCCCCGACGACGTGGTGGGCGTATTCTGCGGGGCTATAAAATACGACATAAGGAAATTCTTCATAGCGACTTTCATCGGCAAAATGATAATGAACCTCGCGCTCGCTCTCGGCGGATACTACGGGATGCAGTGGGTTCTGTCAATTTTCGGAGGATGAAGTGACCTCATGCAAAAAATTTACGTAAGCACGTCTTACCTGAAGACCCTGCATTATCTCTTTTTTTCGTTCGCCGTCTTCTCCCTCACCGCCGGCATGATTTTCTTCAACTTCGCGGTGATCGAGTCGCTTACGCTGCTCGGCCTCAGCGTCTTTTACTGCGCTTCCAGTTTCTTCGTGGCCTATTACTTCTACAAGGACTACAGGGAGATAATAGAGCCTTACAGGGTAATACACCTTTACCTGCTGCCATACATGCTGCTGGCGTTCTGGTCCATAGGAACGACTGTTACACTAGTTCTTGTCTTCCCGTCGCTCTCCGCCCTGATCTACGCCTTCCTTTTCATAAACTACTACATGTTCTTCCTCATTGTCATAGGCATCATACTGAGCAGGTTCAGCATGGTCTCGAGGGTGTTCGAGATGTATAACAAATACGTGCTCAACAAGGCCAAGAAGCTAGCCAAAAGATACGCGCTTTTCCTTGAGATCAGCGATTACGACCCCGGCAGCGACCCCACGATAGATGCGCTGCTGGATGAAGTGTGGGCCCACAGGTCTTATCCAACTCCGCACGTGCGAAAACTGGAGATAGGCCTCTGCGAGAGGCACATGGCGGACATAAGCAGGATGATTGACAAAATAAGGGACAACAAGGAAACGAAAGACAAAGTCGTCGTGGAAGCGCTGCAGAAGATGAAGGACGACTACATCAATAAAATCAAGGAGATTGAGCAGAAGGCTGATTAGATTCTACGACGGTCACAGTCGCAGGCGGGGCGTTGCTGCCTTTCGCCTTCCACAGTTTTATCAGGTCCACGAAATCCTCGAAACGTATGACGACGAACGGGTTCGTTCTCGAGTAATTGAAAACCAGGAAGTTCACGTCGTTCTTCTCCAGCTCCAGTATCTCTTTTTCCGGGAAGGAAATGTATTTCTTCGCCTTCGTCGTCTTGGCTTTTCCCTTGAACTTCTCCTCGACGATTATGTCGCAGTTGGGGATATCAGAAATCGGTTGCTGGCCCCACGCGGGCTGGCGGCCGGAAAGAATTATGCGCCTGCTGTTTATGCCGTTCTTGGCGAGCTTGTCGACGACGTGATATTCAAACCTGCGTCCTCGCGCGTAGCTTTTTACCATGAAAATATTAGGCGCAGTAAATTAATAAATGGCTGAAAATCGGGAAAGATAAAACATGTTATCATCAGAGCTTGCATCCGCTAAGCGCTGAGATTTGTTCAAGCGAAAACACTGATTCATACTTCTCCCCCTTTATTATCCACGTCGGAAATTTCGTCACGTCGCTCCTCTCGCATGCGCCATTTTCGCAGAGCGTGGTCTTTATCATCTCGAAGCCGTCGCCGAAAACCGCTTTCTGTTCTTCGCATGCAGCGCAGTCGCCTGTTATGTACAGGTTCGTCCCGCCCTCGTATACGCAGTTGAGGAATGCTTCCGTCCTTTCTTCCTGTGCAGAAGCCGCGACAACATAGCTGGTCGGTTGCATGGAATTGAACAAGAACCAAACCATGGCTAACATGAGAACCCCGCTTCCTATCATCATGTCCATGCCGTTTTTCATGAAAATCACTTAGCAATTTATTACTACTAGTAAGTGTTAAATATTAGCTTTATAAACCTTTCTGGAAGGTTTCCTGAAGAAGAAATCACTTGCTGAAAGGGCTTATCTCGCGCAGGCGCTTTACCACTTCTTTTGCCGACGTCACGACGTAGCTCATCTCCTGCATGTTGTTGTATCTGGAGAGCGTCAGCCTCAGCGAACCGTGCGCATCCTCGTGTGCCAGGCTCAGCGCGAGTATCACGTGGCTGGGCTGGAGATTGGTCGAGAAGCATGCGGATCCGGTCGTCGCGACGATGCCTTTGCTGTCCAGGTGCATGAGCAGGCTTTCGCCTTCAATGAACTTGAAAGAGACGTTGACGTTGCTGCAGAGTCGCTGGTTTTTTGGCCCGTTCAGCTGCGTGCCCGGGATTTTGAGCAGGTTCGCTATGAGATAATTGCGCATCTTCCTCATCTGGGCGTTCTGCTTCTCATTCGCAAGCTCGACTGCCTTCGCGAAGCCCATGATCGCCGGGACGTTTGGAATGCCTGAAGGGCGAATGTCCTCTGGCGACTCTCCGCCTTCGAACAGGCGCTGGATGCGAACGCCGTTGCGCACGTATAGAGCGGCCACGCCTTTCGGGCCGTGGTTCTTGTCCGACGACAGCGACATCAAATCAACATTCATCTTCTTTACATCAATAGGAGCTTTCGTGAAAGACTGGCTGGCATCGACATAAAATATCACCCCGCGCTTCCTGCACAGCTCTCCTATGCGTGCTATGTCCTGTATCGTCCCAATCTCATGGTTCGCGTGCTGCACTGCGACGAGCAGAGTTTTGTCGCTTATCGTTTTCTCCAGCTCGTCGAATTTTACAAAGCCTTCCCTGTCGACGTTGACGTAATCCGCCTTGTAGCATCCCATGCCCTCAAGCATCCTGAAAATGTCGAGAACGGGCTTGCGCTCGATTTTAGTGGTGATTATCCGGTTCCTGCCGTCCTTGAGGTCGTGAGCGAAGCATGCGCCCTTTATGGCGAGGTTGTCGTTCTCTACCTCGCCTGAAGTAAAAATTATCTCCGCCTGGTCAGCGTTTATCTTCTTCGCAATGGCCAGTTTCGCCTGAATCAGCGCTTCCCTGGCCTTCATGCCGAAAGAGTGGCCGTATTCCGTCGACGACGGCGCAGCGTAATAGCGAAGGAAATATTTTTTCATCTCCGCCAGCACAACCGGGTCGACCTTGGTCGTCTTGCCATTGTCCAGATAGACTATTCTAGAAGTTTTCATAGTCAATATATAACACTGTTATATAAATATCTTTTCCCGAAAACTTTCCGGTAAAAGCTTACAGTCTGATTTTGATGAAATTCGTAGGGGGCATTTTCATATAATGTTACCTGAATAAATTTTGTCCTAGCGGATTTAAAAATAAAGTTTATTTCACGATTTTCAGCGCCATTTTCAGCGTTTCGGCGAATTTCTGGCACTCTTCCTGCGTGTTGTAGAGGTAGAAAGAGGCTCTAACGCTGCCGCGCAGGTTGTGGGCGTTGAACCAAGAGTGCACGCAGTGCGCGCCCGAGCGCAGGCATATGTTCTCCATCTGGTCGAGCATCATGGCAATCTCGTGCGGGTCGGTGCTGCCTGCGTTGAAGCTGAAGATGCCGGAGCGTTTGCCGGCGTCTTTCGGGCCAATAACGTCGACCATGCCAGCGAGGCTGTCGGTCACGAACTTGTTGAGCGTGGTCTCGTGCTTCTCTATGTTGTCCCTGCCAACTCTCATTATGTAATTAGCAGCTTCGCCGAGGCCGATTAAACCAGCATAATGCTGCAGCCCCGCCTCGAATTTATGTGGCGCCTCTTCGTATTTGGCCGTGGTGTGCGTCGAGTCGATTACAGTGCCGCCGCCCACGATGTAAGGGGAAAGCAGACCTAGCGAATGCTCCTTGCCGTAAAGTATCCCGGTCCCTGTCGGGCCCATCATCTTGTGACCCGAGAACGCGAGGAAATCGGCGTCCAGTTTCCTCACGTCGACTTCGTGATGCGGCACCGCCTGCGCCGCGTCGAGCAGAACTAGCGAACCGTTGTCGTGCGCGATTTTCACGACCTCTTTCACCGGTATACTGGATCCGTCCATGTTCGATGTCATGACCATCGCGACCAGCCTGACTTTCTTGTTGAGCTTCTGTTTGAAGTTCTCCAGCGAGAAACCATCGTCGCCGGATTCGACGTAATCGTAAACCACTCCTTTCGGCGCGATCCGCTGCCATGGCAGAAGATTGGAGTTGTGCTCCTTGTCCGTGCCCAGCACCACGTCGCCCGGCTTGAACGGGAAGGCGTTAGCGACGAGATTGAGACCCTCGGTCGTGTTCTTGGTGAGTATAAGCTCGCTGGCGTTCTTTGCGTTGATGAATTTCTTCAGCGTTTCCTTCGCCTTGCCGATTTCCTCGTCGACGCGCCTGCCCAGCTTGTGGAGCGAGCGCTCGCCGCACGCGGGATAATCGGTGTAGTATTCCCTGATCTTGTCGATGACCTGTATGGGGCGAAGGGTCATGCATGCGTTGTCAAAATAAATTATGGGCTTGTTGTTCACTTTCTTCTGGAGAATTGGAAAGTCCTGCCTTATCTTTTCGGTGTTCAAGCCCATTCAGCCACCTTTCGCCAGCTCGCTGTCTATTATCGCCCTGAATTCGTTGAATCCCTTAGGTCCGACCACGACGCGCTCGTTGATGAAGAACGTCGGAGTGCCGTAGATGCCTGTCTTGAATCCCTCTGCAAAGTCCGCATCGACTTTAGCCTTGTATTTGCTGGTGGTAAGACATTCCGTGAACTGGTTCTGGTCAATGCCTACCTGGTTCGCGAAGCCCACCAGTTCCTCCAGGGACGTTTTGCCCTGGTTCGCGAAAAGCAAGTCCCAATACTCCCAGTATTTGCCCTGCTCGCGCGCGCAGTGCGACGCTTCAGCAGTCTCCTGCGCTCCTGTATGCGAAGAGCTGATGGGGAAATCCTTGTAAACAAAGCGCACTTTATCGCCGTAATAAGATAATATTTCTTTCACCACGGGAACGGCCTGTTTGGTGTACGGGCAGACGAAGCAGCCGGCTTCTATTATAGTGACTTTCGCGTCGGCTGGCCCGATGGTCGGGTCATTCGCAGTCACGCTAAGCACGCCAACTATCTCGCGCTTCGCGGTTTCTACAGTGCACTGGTCCTGCGTGCCGCCGTGCACGAGCGGGTCGAAAACGCAGAACGCGTCCGGGATTGGGCCGTTGCAGTTGCCGTAAACAAAAAGATTGCCTATGCTGTATAACGAATAACCGAGGCTCAGAATCATCGCAACCGTGAATATCCAGGATATCGCTTCAAAGTGCTTGTAAACAGCCGCGCCCACTCTGGGATATCGCCTCATGACCTTGCCCGTAATTTGCGACTTCAGCCGCTTGTCGAGGCCTGTCGTGCATTTGCGCAGCGTCAGCCGTTTGAAGACACAGTCAAAAGCTTCTTTAGCGATGGTTCTGTACTTGGCGCTGAATATTCCAAGTACGCTGAACACGACGAGCGCGATTATGCATATCATAATTATCAAAATATAATGTTTCTATCATCCAGACTTTTAAGCATTACTGAATATTTCGTTTCTTTCCTAATAACCGTTTTTCCTTTATTTATTGACATTGCCATACCTCTTCAGGAACAACGAATTCGAAATGACCGATACCGAGCTGAGCGCCATCGCAAATCCCGCGAATTCCGGTCTGAGCGTTATGCCGAATCCCGCTAGCGCGCCTGCGGCTATAGGGATTCCTGCGGAATTGTAGAACAGCGCCCAGAACATGTTCTGGCGTATCTTGGACATGGTCTTCCTGCTGAGCTCCATGGCCTTGTGGACGTCGCGCGGGTCGCTCTTCACCAGGACAATATCGCCAGTCTCGATAGCGATGTCCGTGCCTGAGCCGACGGCTATGCCCAGGTCCGACTGCGCGAGCGCGGGCGCATCGTTTATGCCGTCGCCAACCATCGCAACGACTCTCCCTCGTGCCTGCAGCTTCTTGACTTCGGCTGCCTTGCCACTTGGCAGGACCTCGGCGAGAACGTTCTCGATTCCCGCCTGCTTCGCAATCGCCGTGGCGGTCGTATTGTTATCTCCGGTTATCATGAAAACTTCCGTGCCCGATGCTTCCAGCATCCTGACAGTTTCCTTCGCGTTCGCTTTAATCACGTCGGCGACCGCTATCAGGCCGGCGATTTTTTTGTTTACACACAGAATCATGACAGTCTTGCCCTGCTCTTCCAGTGCCTTTATGTCTTTTTCGATGCTTGCGATGTTCACGTCGGAACTTCGCATCAGCTTTCTTGTACCGAGCAGAATCGCCTTGCCAGCGTAGCTCGCGCGCACACCTTGGCCGGGCACGGCATGAAAGCTGGAAGCGTGCGGTATTTTCATGTTTTTCGCTTTATCCAGTATCGCCCTCGCGAGCGGATGCTCCGAGCCTTTCTCGGCTATCGCGGCCAGCCTGAGAACCTCGCTCTGCTTGTGACCATCGAAGGTGACGATGTCCGTGACTTTGGGCTTTCCTTCTGTAAGCGTGCCGGTCTTGTCGAACACGACCGTGTTCACAGTACCCGCCTTCTCGAGCGCGCCGCCGCTTTTTATGAGTATGCCCATCTCTGCCCCTTTGCCTGTCCCGACCATCACAGCCGTCGGGGTCGCCAGCCCGAGCGCGCAGGGGCATGCTATTACAAGCACGGCTATCGAGAACATGAGCGACGACGCGAAACCGGCGCCAATCACGAAATACCACGTCAGGAAAGTGGCCAGCGATATGAGAACGACCGCCGGAACGAAATATGAAGAGACCCTGTCCGCGAAGCGCTGTATCGGCGCTTTAGAGCCCTGCGCTTCTTGCACGAGCTTCACGATCTGCGAGAGGACCGTGTCCTTGCCGATTTTAGTCGCCCTGAACCTGAGCATGCCGTTGCCGTTGATAGTTGCGCCTATCACCTGGTCGCCCTTGTTTTTCTCGACCGGGATGCTTTCGCCCGTTATCATCGATTCATCGACTGACGAACTACCTGATATGACGACGCCATCGACTGGGATTTTCTCTCCGGGACGGACAATAATCACGTCACCCACAACAACCTGTTCAATGGGAATTGAAATCTCCTTACCATTTCTTACGACAGTCGCGTTTTTCGGAGCGAGACCCATGAGCTTCTTTATCGCCTCGCCTGCCTTGCCTTTCGCTCTTGCTTCAAGGAACTTGCCCAGGACGACGAATGTTATCAGCAAAGTCGATGTCTCGTAATAGAGGTCGCCCGGAAAAAAGAATGTGGAGCCGACGCTGTAGAAATATGCAGCCGACGTTCCGATAGCTATGAGCATGTCCATGCCAGCCGAACGGTTGCGTATGTTGTTCCACGTACCTTTGTAGAACTGGTAACCGACTATGAACTGTACGGGCGTCGCGAGCGCGAACAAAATGAGTGGCCTGTAAGGCAGGTCCATCATGAGCATGCTTATGACAAACGCCGGGAGCGCGAGCGCGATGCTGAAAATAAGCAGCCGTTTCTGCCGCTCGGATTCGGCGATTCTTGCCTTTCCGCTCTCTTCGATGCTCTCGGAAGCCTTGAACCCTGCGCGCTCGACGGCCTCGATTATCTTTTCGCTGCTCACTTTTCCCGCATCGAAATCCACGTCAAGCGTCTCGGCCGCTAAGTTTATTCCGGCTTTTGAGACGCCGCGCATCTTGCCGACTTTCTTCTCTATCGACTGCGCGCAGTTCGCGCAGTGCATGCCCGTTATCTGGAATTTTTTCTTCATATAGTTACCATTGATTTTTGATTTGACGCATTAAACTGCTTTTCATCCGCTTCATCTACCGCAGCCGCAGGTGCCTCCGGTTTTCATGCCGCAGCTTCCGCCACATGAGCCGCCACCGTCACAGCTGCTGCCACCGGTTTTCGCCGGCCCGGCGGCACTGAGCTCGCTCTGGACCTGCTGCTGGTTGCTGAGGTCGATGTCAGTCTTTACGATGAAAGTTCCCTGTATCATGCCCATCCAGCAGCTCCATGGTATGACCGTATCCTCGTTCGGTGGAGTGAATTCTATGACCTGTTCGCCCTGCTTTATGTCGAACTGCAGGCCCAGTTTCGGGACCTGTATGGCTTTGTTGCAGCTCGTTATCTGCACGCCATTGATTATCCATTTCACGGGCACGCCCGCTTTGAGCACGAACCTGTCCGGAACCCATCCGGCGCTGGTCACGTTCATCCGTATTTCCTGGAACTGGCCGGAGCCGGCGATAACTGCCCCGTTGCCTGCGCTGTTTGAATTTGCTCCCTGCGCCTGGACGACCGGGACGAATGATGCCGCCACGCTGTTGAGGTCGTAACCGGTTCCCATGAGAGTCAGGCCGCGGTTAAGCATGACCAGACCCAACACTATGACTATCAGGCCCGACGCCTTCAGGATGTTGCGCGTCATGTTTTTCGAAACGTAAGAAGCGAACATGCCGAAGCCGAACATGACCGGCAGCGTGCCGAGGCCGAACGCGAACAGAGCCAGCGCCCCGCTCGCGATGCTTCCAGTCCCAGCCGCATAAATGTAAAGCGCCTGCAACGGGCCGCATGCTATCAGCAGGCCGTTGAGCAGGCCGGTGATCAGAGGACGCCTTTGTCTGTCGCTGTTCGCGAATACGAACCTTGATACAGATTTGGGCATCGGCAAGCGCGCTTTCCTGAGCTGGGGGAATATGTTCAGCATGTTTATGCCGAAGAGTATCAGGAACAAACCTGCGAATATCGATGCCGCTCCCTTGAGCAGCGGGGTGAAGACGAAAATCGTTCCTATGAGGCCGAATACCGCTCCTATGACTGTGTAACTGATGAGCTTGCCCGTCCCGTATTGTATATGTGAATATACGTTGAGGCTTTTCATGCCATCGGCCGCGTTCTTGGCCGTATACGACATAACGAATCCTCCGCACATGCCGACGCAGTGGAACCCGGTCAGCAGCCCGATGCCGAACAGCAAAGCCAGCGACGCGGGTCCGCCTATGGTTGGCAGGTCGAAGACCGCGAATCCCTGGACCAGCTGGTAGCCTCCGAAAAGGATAGCGACCAGCGCAATGGTGAGGATTGCCGGCTTGAGGTACGCTCTCTTGCTGGCTCTTGCGCTGGCGCTTCCGCTGGGTTTGTGCTGGACATCATTATTGCAAGTCGAAGTGTCACATTCGTATTGTTTCTCCTCTATCTTTCCTTTTATTTCGCCGAGATTTGTTTTGCTCTCGTCAAAGGTTACGACGACGTTCTGCTTGGCGTAATCGGCCTTGCATGCCTTTACACCGTCGATTTTCAGCAACTGCTTCTCTATAGTCTCTTCGCAGCTCGTGCAGTGCATTCCCTTGACTTTTATATTTTTAGTTTTCATACTATCACTCCTTTGAACTCCTTGAACTTTGAAATCATCAGCTTCCGCAAGCCGTTCAGCCATCTCAGCTGCCATCGACTTTCTTCACCTTTATTTTCATGCTGCATCTGGCGCAGCGCAGGTCGCATGAGTCGCATGCCGTGCAGTCGGGTATGTGCTCGGTGCAGAACGCGACTTCCATGTCGTTCTTCTTGCCTATCAGGGCGTAATCGACGAGAGCCTTCCCGCAGACCATGCATTTCATGCGCATTTCTTGTCTGGAACGCCATATAACCCCTTGTGCGAAACTGGTTTCAGACAAGGCTTTTTGAAAAAGCCTTGAGCCAAAAAGGAGCCAACGTCGCTCGCTTCGCTCGTTCCTGACTTCCATGTATTTTATGGGTAGTTGCAGACTGGTTTCACGAAAAAGAACACAAAATAAAACTTATAATTCAATTTATTATCTTTTTTGTATGGTAAATGATAGAGAAGCGATTCCTCGTAAAACAGAAGCAGAGATATTGTTCAATAATGACCATACTTGTTGTATTTGCAGAGAAAAAGGTAAAGACGTTCAAATACATCATATTGATGAAAATAAAAATAATAACGATATTAAAAATTTAGCTGTTTTATGTTTAAATTGTCATAGCGTTGTAACAGGAAAAAGAGGACTAGGTAGAAAATATTCATATCTTGAAGTCAAAAAATACAAAGTAGATTGGGAATATACAATAAAGAAGAATAGAGGAAGAACGTATCAGCATGCTAAAACAACTACGAAATTAGAAAAAAAGCTCTTTAAGTTTGAGATTGCAAAAAAGATTTATGAACTTGGAGCTTTAAGAGACCAAGATGCTGTAAAAATAGACGAAATTCTTGAGTTTTTGAACCTATTATATCTTTTTGAAGAACATTATACGGATACCATTTTTGATAATCTTGCAAATATTACAATTGTGAGTGGACTTGGAGATAATTTAAAAGCAGTAAAAATAGCTGAAAGTATACCAAAGTATTTTTATCATTTGGCGGGACCAGATAAAGTTAAGATAAATAAAAAAGATACCAAGAGACTTAAAAATGCTATTGATTTACTTGGGAATGTAGGCGAATTTGCTGCCGAGTTTAATAAAAAATATAGACCAGTAGAAGAAACGATTGATAGTTTGTCCTCACTATTTGATTTGTGCATATGGTATAATCAGAAGAGTATTGCCATGAAAATAATTAAAGAAATGAGTAAAATTAAAAAAAATTGTTTGATAACATTTGAAAAAAACGAGAAAAAATTATATATTGGGGTTAGAAAAGTAAATAAAACTCTAGAAAAGTTCCAGAAAGATATTGAGAAGGAAAAAAGAAAATGGCCTAAAGTAATTTTTGAAATAAATAAAAGTAAAAGATAAAGATAATTACTTTAGCACAATCACTTTTGCTATCAATTTTGATAAATAAAATGAGACAAGATTTATAGTTTAGTTTGCCCAATCTCTATATATGATATCAAGGGAAATCCTGCAGAAGAAGTTCAGGGTTTTCATTTTCCTTTCGTCACTCGTGCTGCTGCTCGAAGTCGCTGGCGGAGTCTTCACGAACAGCCTCGCGCTGCTGAGCGACGCGGGCCACGTGCTCATCGATTTGCTCGCGCTGCTGCTGGCGTATTTCGCGCTGCAGCTTTCCAGGAAAG
Organism: Candidatus Aenigmatarchaeota archaeon; assembly: GCA_026397315.1. Classification (GTDB taxonomy): domain Archaea; phylum Aenigmatarchaeota; class Aenigmatarchaeia; order QMZP01; family QMZT01; genus JBGPQP01. Next base: position 24,460 of record JAPLVC010000002.1, read on the forward strand.
CGTCGACCGGCAAATTCACGTTCGGCTACTACAGGGCCGAGATACTGAGCGCCGTGGTGAACGGCCTGGTGCTCATTTTCATAACCATGTTCATCTTCTACCAGGCCTATCTGCGCTTCCTTTCTCCCGAACCAGTCAAGGGACCGGAGATGCTGATCATATCGGTCGCTGGCCTTATGGCGAACCTTTACGTTGTCATAAAGATGCAGGATTACGAAAGAGGCAATCTTAACATGCGCGGCGCATACCTGCACGTACTGACCGACACGCTTTCTTCTGTCGGAGTCGTCGTCGCAGGCGTCCTCATCTTCATCACGGGCAACTACATATTCGACCCGCTGATAAGCGTGATTATAGGGATATTCATACTTTTCAGCAGCCTGCGGCTCATAAGGGAATCGGCTAACATACTAATGGAAGCCGTGCCGGCTGGCGTGGACCTGAACAAGCTGACAAAGGACATGGCTAAAATAAAGGGCGTTAAAGAGGTGCACGACCTGCACGTCTGGTGCATCTCGTCCGACGTGTACGCCCTCAACTCGCACGTGCTCATAGACGCGAACGACGTGAAATCGCTGAACAACATCGTTTCCAGAATAAACGAAATGCTGAAAACAAAATACAAAATAACGCACACCACAATACAGTCGGAATGCGGCTGTTGCGTCGATGACAAGAACAAGCATTCCCATTAATCGTTTTCTGCAGGCGTCACTTCAGCACAATCGCGTTCGCCATGCCCCTGCGTTTGCGTTCGACCAGGCCGGACGCCTCCATCCTGTCAAGGATGCGCGAAACCTTCGCTTTGGGAAAGCCTGATTTATCGACGAGGTCGCTCTGGAATATCACGCCGTCGGAAGCCATGATTTTTTCGTAAACCAGCTTCTCGTCGCCCGTGAGGGTTTGAAGCGCTTCTTCCCACTTGCCTTTGTTCTGGCTGACTTTTTCCTCTTTTGTCGGCTTCTCTTCCGGCCTGCAGCCGCCGAAAATCGTCATCAGAAGGCCTATAATCAGGATGCCTGCAGACAGGCCGTAGCCGAGATAAGCCTGGTTAAGTATCGCTATGTGCGGGCAGGTCTCGAAATTCATGCACGAGCCGCTGTGCTCGCTGTCTATCAGCTGAAGCGTTTCATTTGAGAAGTTGTACATTATTATGAAATTTACGACACCTATAATGATGAGAATTATACCTATGTATCTCGTATAAGAAGCGAATGGCATGTTTTGATTATTGGTTTACGTTTTTAAATAAATAGGTGCTTGGCCAATTTCGGATTTGAAAGCAGCACTATCCGCGAATCCCTCTTTTCATCGACTATCTCGAATCCCGAGGCAGCGGCCAGATTCTCCGCGAACGAACGGATTTCGCCATGACGTGGCATATTTTCTATCTTCAGACGGCTCCTCGAGAAGCCGACGAACATGTAAGCCTTCACTTCGACAAAATGCGGCTTTGCCTTACGTATAATAGTGACATAATCATTGAGGAACCTATCGTCCATGTTCATGCCCTTTATCATGGTCAATCGCAGCACACGCCGCGTTTTCATCTTGCTCATGACGTCCAGCGAACGAAGGAAGCGAGACCATCCGTCCTTGCGGGCCGGCCTGTTTATTTTCATGAAAAGTTCTTTGCTGGGCGCGTTCACCGATATGTATAGCTGTGTCGGAGGCGATCGCGCAAGTTTGACCAGCGCCGAAGGCTCCTGCCCGTTAGTGACTATGAAAATAGATTTGGTCTGTTTCAGTGACTTGAGAAACCTGACAAGCTGCGGCAGCTTTGGATAAAGTGTAGGCTCGCCTGACAGCGAGATGGCGAAATGCGACGGAGCCAGCGCTTCAGCGTGCTTGCGCTTGTCAGTCTTGCCGTCGCCCGGGTAACCTGAAAGCAGCTGCCTGCGCTCGGCCAGCAGCCTCTCGTATATCTCTTTCGGTTCGTTCGCTTCGCTTGCTTTCATCTGCCTGAAGCGCATGAACTCCATGGGCCTCCAGCAGAACACGCAGTTGTTTTCGCAGAGCGCGGCGGCTGGCGAGAACTCCATGCAACGATGACTATCGACTCCGTAGAACTGCTGCTTATAACATACACCTTCGCTGTGCAGGCTCTTCTTTGTCCATGTACATATCTGGACAGCGGAATGGTTGAACACGCCATACTTAGCTTTTCTGAGATGCGCTTCCGTTGAGGCGTCCATTTTCATGGTCATGAAAAGCAATTTGACACTGGCATTTAAAACCATTCCAGACGGCACTTCCTTGCAATAAAACCCCTGAAATAATGCATCAAAACCTTTATAAATAACCACTTTATAGTAGTTAATATGAATAAAATAATTGCAAGCATTGGGGACGGATACGGTTACATTGACGGTATTACTAATAGTATAGACCTTGTAACATTGAGTCGTGGCAAAAACGTTGGAAATTATCTGGTGCGATTTATTGATGACCCCTCTTTAGAGACATACAAACTATTACAGAAACTCAGTCCTACAATTAACGAAGTGCCGATCGCTCTCGTTGAAAATATGAGCAAATCTCTCAGTAAGGCTCTCGGAAGAAAAATAAAACAAACTTTATTAAATGCAGATTATATTGAACAGAACATCGACATTTAAAACTTAAATCCGAGATAAAAAGATTTATTTAAGTCCTCCAAAATATAAACATGGCTTTCGACCTCACGCTGACCGTTACTTATTTCGCTTTCCTTCTCGGCTTCGGCGTCTTAATAGCGAATCTCATGAAAAAAAAGAAGATACCTGACGCTTTCTTCCTTCTCCTGCTTGGCCTCGTGCTTGGACCGACTGTTTTCATGAATCCCGCCGTAACGCAATATGTTCACCTCACGCTGGTCGACGTAAGTGCGATGGGCGCGATACCTGACTTCCTGAGAACGCTAGCCATCATCCTTACGGTTTTCGTCGCGATGTTCAACTTGCGATGGGACGTTTTCAAAAAATTCTCAAGCGTGTCCATAAACCTGGCGATAGTCGGCGTCGTGTTCAACACGGCTTTCGCCGGCCTTGTCGCGCATCTCATGTTTGGCTTGAATCCGATTTATGCCCTGCTGCTCGGAGCCGTCATAAGCGGAACGGGGACCGGAGTCATACTTACCTTCAAGGATTCGCTCGCGAAATACAAGAACTCGCTTACTGTGATAAACGTCGAATCAATATTCAACTCGCCGTTCGCTGCGATATTCCTGCTGCTTTTCCTTGGCATGGTAACCATGGAACCGGGGGCGCTTTTCGAGCCAATCAAATATGGCGGACAGCTGTGGCTCATGATAGTCGCGGGCCTTGGCACCGGCGTTCTTGTCGGCCTGGCGGTCTCGAAGCTTATGAAAACAATGCTCAGCCAGTATTCATCGCTCATATTGTTTTCGATAGCGCTGATAACTTACGCGCTCGCGGAGAATGTCGGCGGCTCCGGCATCCTGGCGGTCGCGGTATGCGGCCTGGTGGCAGGAAATTTCGGCTTTCCTGAAAAGGAAAGGAGTCAGGTTAACACGTTTGATGACCAGTTTTCCGAGATGCTCAGGATCTCGATATTCACGCTTCTCGGGGCGCAGGTCATGCTGATTTTCGACCCGAGCCAGCTGATCCTGAGTTTCGCATTCTTCCTGATACTATTCTTAATAAGGCCAATTTTCGTCATCCCCCTGCTCGGTAAGGAAAGAAGCAAATACAGCAAGAAGGACATCATGGTAATGAGTTTCATAGCGCCTAAAGGCGATTCCGAGGCGGCTTTAGCGCCGCTTGTCGCTGCAACGCTCATCGGCGCAGGCGCGCTGGAAGCAGGCAACCAGATAATGAACATAATATTCCTGGTCATACTGTTCTCCATACTTTTCTCGACCATAGTTGCTGTTTTAATGGGCACCAAGAGAGTTCAGGAGATTTCATTTAATTTTCCGAAAAGGGAAGCGAAAGAAAGCGGAGACGCCGAAGAGAAAAAGAAAAAGCCGCACACTGATAAGGAGAAGTTTCACGACGCCAAGCTGGACGACTTCGAAGAGGAGAAAGAGCCGCCCAAAAAACTGGAAGAAGAATACGCGGAAATAAAGGCGCCTAAAGAGAAAAGAGCCAAAAAGAAATAATTATTTTATTTCTTGAGCGACATCTCGAGCTTATCTATCGCTTCATCTATCTCTGCCTCGTTCACGGTCAGCGGCGGTCGGAAACGAATCGACCGAGGCCATGACGAGAGAACGGCGAGCCCGTTCTTCCAGCAGTGCATGCGAAGCATGTCCCTGGATTTTTCATCCGGCATCTCGAAGGCCAGCATGCAGCCGAGGCCGCGGACGTTCGATATGTCGTCGCGCTTCTCGTCCAGTTCGTTCAGTCGCTGCAGGAAATACTTGCCCATCTTTTCCGCGTTTTTCAGCAGCTTGTCCTCGACCATGATTTCTATGTAGCGCTTGCCGCGCACCATGTCGACAAGGTTGCCGCCCCACGTGGAATTGATTCTGCTTGAAACATGGAACACGTTGTCCTTCACCTCATCGACTCTCGCATTCGCCATTATGCCGCAGACCTGAGTTTTCTTGCCGAAAGCGACAATATCCGGTTCCACTCCGTGGTGTTCGTATGCCCACCACTTGCCTGTCGCTCCCAGGCCGGTCTGCACTTCGTCAACGATGAACATGATGTCGTTCTTCCTGCACAGCGCTTCGAGGTCCTGGAAGAATTCGTGGCGGAAATGGTTCTCGCCTCCCTCGCCCTGTATCGGCTCTATTATCAGTCCGCATATGTCCTTGCCGTGCCTCTTGAGCGCGGAGTTTATCTGGGCCAGTGCTTTCTCCTCTGTTTTTATCACGTCCGCCAGCACCTCGCGCGTCACAGGGAAGCTCAGTTTGGGATTGATGATGCGCGGCCACTTGAACTTCGGGAAGTATTTTATCTTGGTCTCGGCTGTATTGGTCAGCGATAGCGTATATCCACTTCGCCCATGGAAAGCCTCCTTGAAGTGCATAACCTGCGAACCAAGCTCTTTTTTCGAGCCGGCGGCGAGGTTCTTGCGTATCTTCCAGTCCATCGCCGTTTTCAGGGCGTTCTCGACCGCGAGCGCTCCGCCCGCTATGAAAAACAGATGCTTCATGTGGCGCGGCTTTGCGTATTTGGTGAAAATCTCCACGAAGCTGGCGAACGAATCGGTATAAACGTCCGAGTTCGCCGGGTTCTCGATCGCGGCCGCCTGCAGCTCGCGCAGAAAGCGTTTGTCGAACATTTTCGGGTGGTTGTGGCCTATGGGCAGCGTCGCGAAATACGTGTACATGTCCAGGTACTTCTTCCCGTTCCGCGCGTCGACCATGTAACTGCCCTGCGAGCGCTTGAGGTCGACGACGACGTGGAAGCCGTCAACAAGAATATGGTTCGCTAGCGCATTCACGACTTTGCCGGGCTTCACGTCCTCTGCGAGAAACCTGCTTTTGAGCAATGCCATGATTAATATTTGTCCGACCTAATAAAATTGATTTTCAAAAATCGGAATATCCGCGGGCTTTATTGGATGTATTTCTTCATGTTTTTTTCGGCTGCCATGTCATTGCGCCCAATGAACAGGCATGCCGTAAGGGCGCCTGCCAGAACGGCCGCCAGCATGTTGTACTCATGTGCATGGGGGCTGAATGCCATCATATCTATGTAATTATCCATGGCAGTCTCCAAGCCGGGAATTTTATGGCACGCGGCACGAATACCGCTGTCCAACATGTCAATGGTTTTATACAAAGGTGTTCCAACTTCCAGAACCGGAATGGCCATGAATATTATTTGACAGAAAAATTTTTAAGAAATATGTGCGCCAAGATTACTATTTTATTCAAAGATACCCTAAAATAATATTATGGGGCTTTTCGGCAAGGACGCCAGGGAGATACTGGTTTCCCAGATGGTGCTCATATCCATAGGCATCGTCACCGGCACCATCCTGGCCATATCCACGGACAAGATACTCTTGGTGCCTGGCATGCTGATATTGCTGCCCGGCTTTCTCGAAATGAGGGGCAATATAAGCGGCACCTTCGCTTCAAGGCTGAGCTCAGGGCTTTTCCTCGGGATAGTAAAGCCGGACAAATACGGGACAAGGATAGTCAAGGGTAACCTTATAGCGTCGTTTTTGCTGGTGCTCGCGGTCACACTAATACTCGGCGTGATCGCATTCCTGATAACTCTTTTCATGTTCGGTATTTTTTCGTTAAGGATAATTGCAATACCGCTGGTCGCTGGTCTGATAGCGAATGCCATTGAAATCCCTCTTACGCTTTTCATGACATTTTATTTTTTCAGGAAGGGCCATGACCCCAACAACATAATAGGGCCGTTCGTCAGCACCAGCGGCGACATAACAAGCATAGTCTCGATGCTGATAGCCTTGGTGATAATATGAATTTCGCCAAAAAACATCCGGCGCACAGGCACCTGCGCAGGCTTACCAAGGTGAAGAGGCAGCACTACCACCCGCTCATACACAAGATTCACAAGGAGCATAACATCTCGAAGAAGACGCTTTTCTACGTCAAGGAGTATGGTCCCCATTCCAACGTGCCAAGGACCATCCTCAAGGAAAGCATACGCATCCTCATGTTCGCCTCGCTCATAAGCTCTTTCGGCGGCCTGGCAATCGAGAACATAAAATCGCTTTTCATCGCCATAGTCCCCTTGGTCATAATGCTGCCGGTACTCAATGACATGATAGGAGATTACGGCACCATAATATCGTCCAGGTTCTCGACGCTGCTGCATGAAGGCAGGATCAAGAGGGACTGGTGGAAAAACATGGAGCTGAGAAGGCTTTTCATCCAGGTGGTTTCCATATCTTTACTGACGACCCTTCTAAGCTCTGCGCTTTCGCTTTCCATAGCGGCAATAACCGGCTACGCCGTCAACCCGGGCATTATTTTCAAGATCGTGGCGGTTGCCACGCTGGATGTCCTCCTGCTGGTATGCGTGCTTTTTATCGTAGCGGTCCTGGCAGGCATACATTTTTTCAGGAAAGGCGAGGACCCGAACAACTTCCTCATCCCGATAACCACATCTATCGCCGATTTCGGCAACATGATAGTGCTGTCGCTGCTCGTGCTGTTGCTGTTCTAGAATAAACGGCTTCACTTGGGTTTCATTGAGTATATCGGGAAATAATCCGCGAAAACGCCTGTCTTCGCGAACTTCTTTTCGACTATGTTGAAATACTTTGTCAGGCGGCTCTCGAAAAGCTTTGCGGTCTTGCTGAATACGAGCGAGCGCATGACCACGGAGCCGTCATCCCTTAGAATCTCCTTCATCCGCTCGTAGAACTTTTCCGTGTTGAAAGGAGCGACGTTCGAAAGTATGTGATCGCTGAAAATCATGTCGAAGCTCGCCTTTTTCAGGGGCAGTCTGATGATGTCGCCCTCCAGCCACTCCTCGGCCTTGTTCTTTTTCTTCATGAGCTTGCTCGTCCTTTCTATGACCTCGAGGTCGTTCGCGATGACGGTCGCCCGTATGTTCATCCTGGCGGCGAGCTCGCGCAGTTCGGGGCTGCAGCCCAGTATGAGGATCCTGGCGTCGCTCTTCTGCCTGACCAGTTCCTTAAGGCAGTTCTCAAAAACAGACATCTCGCTATCGCATGGTTTTGTCATGGCCGTGTGGTGGTGTCCGTCGCTTTCGGACGTACCTTTAGTCAGTGGCAGTTTCATGCTATTTATTTGGACGCTCGTTTTATATTCGTTTTATGGGCGTTTTCATGGATGAACGTGAGGTAAATAAGGGCAGCATAATATTCGTGCCTACTTCGCATATCGCGGGGGAAAGCGTAAACCACGTGAAGGAAGCGATAGCGAAGGAAAGGCCGGATTGCGTTGCCGTCGAGTTGGACGCGGGCAGATATCACGCGCTTAGCGTGCAGCATACGAAAAATACCCTCGAAACCGTCCGGCTGCTTGGGGTATCGACGTTCGCTCTCTTCTGGATAATGAAGAAGCTGCAGGACTATCTGGGCAGCAGGACGGGCATACTGCCAGGCTCGGACATGCTCGCGGGAGTTGAAACGGCCAAAGCGAATGGCATCACAGTCGCTCTTATAGACCAGCCCATAGGCGCCACTTTCTACAAAATAAAAAAACTGCCGGTTGCGGAGAAGATGAAGCTGCTGAAATTGCTGTTTCTGGCCGTCATAGGCATAGCCGCACCACTGGGTAAGAAGGAGAAAATAGACCTTGACAGGCTGCCTCCGGGAAAACTGATAAAAGAGGCCATGACGTTCCTCGAGAACGAGCTCCCGGGCTTCTACCGCATACTGGTCAGCGAGCGCAACGCCGTGATGGCGGCCAACCTGCAGGAGCTGGCTTGCAGGTTCCCGAAAACGGTCTGCGTGATAGGTGCAGCGCACGAAAGCGGCATAAAAAGTCTGCTGCGCTAGCGCTTTAACTGGCCCTGTTTTTCATGGCCATAAAGTAATCGACCGTCATTTCCTGCGGCGACTTCTCCTTGTAATATGTGGGATTCATGACCACCACGTTGTCGTGGAACTGCCTTGAGGTTGCGTGGGTCGTGTCTATTATGTCCCACCTGTGGGCCCTTTTGACGGAGGGGATGTGCTCGTATTCTTCTCCCTGGTTCAGGACCTTATAGCTGTTGTATTTAGGCTTGAGAAGGGCGAATTCTATCGTCATGAATACCCTGCCGGCTATGAAGCCTATGCCAAGATAGCACAGATACACGATAGTTGTGATGTCGACTAGCGCCATTATATTACCATTTAGTTATGATAAGAAAATGCAATATAATGCTATGTTAGTTGATTTTTCTATACCAAGTATTAACATTTATTTTAGGAAATATACTTAATACGAACAATAAATGTTTATATATACTACTATGTATTTTAATGCATGGACGTCAGAAATATCCAGAAATCAGGCAACGCCTACTACGTATATCTGCCCACAAGCTGGTGCAAGCAGAACAGCGTATCCCCGAAGTCCAAGATATCTTTCGACATGTCTTCCAAAGGCAGTCTTGTCGTCTCTCCTTACATATCCGAGAGGCAGGAAAAGACGCTAAACCTGAAGATACCAGAAAACGACATGTTCATAATCAATATGTTCATAGCGGGCGCATACATCAATCCGGTCAAGTCGTTCACGATCCAGCTGGACAAGGAAGTCAAGTCGCTCGACATAGTGGACCACAAGAAGATATTAAGCGGCGTGGAACTGGTCGAGTTCGACAACAAGAAAATTTCTTGCGAATCGGTCGTTTCAATCGAGGATCCGGATCTCGTCATAGGCATAATGACCCGCAAGCTCATAGCCATGATAAACTCCATCATAAGCAACGAGAGCAAGGAACTGATTGAAAAATACGAGGACGAGGTCGACAGGAGCAAGATCCTGGTCTACAAGTCCGTCGTCAGCTCCATGATGTTCAAGCGCGTCTGCAAGCTCCGCCACATAGAGCTGCTCTACATCATGAACATAGCGCGCGACTTGGAAGCGATAGGCGATCATCTCATGGAAACCACAGACAAAAACAAGGTGATGTTGAAAGAGCTTCTACTGGGCATAAAAATCCTAGGTGAGACGATAAAGAACATCAATCAGCAGAACGTCCTCAACTTCCTGCGCGAGGTGAAGAGCTTCAGCGGCAAACACAACACAAAATACAGCAGCCACATGAAGAGCATCGGCGAGTCCCTGGTCGACTGGCTCATCACCAACATGATTTAATATTTTCTGATTTTAACAGCATTTAGGACAGCATCAGTTTAAAAAATTTACCATGAAAATTATAAAATGGCAACAGACAGAAAACTTTTTGAAGCCGTTGCGCATTCTGTTAAGAAGCATTACGGCTCGAACAGAACTATGGCAAGGGATGTGTACGAAGAAATAGGCGGCTATCCGACTAACGGTTCAATTGATTTGTTCTTATCCGTAATTGACCGCGAAGGGCAGGTTTTCGGCGACGCGGACGCTTTAATCGTGCATAAAACCAGGAGTCTAGGCGATGGCCTGGCGGCCGCAACCAGAGGGCTTGTTAATGGCTACAAAGAGTTCCTGACGGAAAAAAATAAAACCACACAGTAAATTTTTATTGATTTTATTATTTTTATTTCAAGGCTTGAACCACTCTATCTCGTAGTATTCATATTTTGAGCCGGGCAGGACTATCTTCTTCAGCTCGTAATAGGTTATGCTCGTCTCCCTGTCCGTGATCGAGAGTAACAGGTTCAGGCCCATGTCCTTGGCCATGTTGAGCAGCGAAGCGAGCTCTACGCCCCCGATGTGCTCGTCCTCCGATACCGCAATCAGCATATAGCGTGGCTTGTCCTTCGGCGTCTCGCGCACCCACGCCCCGTTGCCCATCTTCCTGCGGTAGGCGACGAAATCGACCGGCAGCTCCTTGTAGTCGCTTTTCTTCAGCTCCGGCACGCCGAGTATGAACGTCTTCTTCACTCCATGCGCGACGCGCACCGCGCGCGACCATTCTGAAATGAGCAGCTTCTCCTCTTTCGGGAAGACGTGCAGCACGTGCTTCGAGTGTATCCACTCTTCGCCTTTTACTGGCGACGCGCCCGGGAAATAAATCCTGAAGTGAGAGCCGAACTTGAAGCCGGACTTGACCACGTATCCTTTCATCCTCCAGTCCTCATAGACGTCGTAAAGCTGCTTGGCGTATTCGCGTTTTTTGGCGACCTCTTTAATCAGCTTCAACGGCGTGACCTTCCTGCCGTTCGCGACGTTCACTACGTCGACTCCCAGGTGCTTGGCTAAGAATATGGTTTCGAAGAAGTCGAGCTTCGACTGTCTGCCGCGCTCCTGCTTGTAGACGCCGTATTGGCCGAGCCAGTATTTGTTGAATATCTCCAAGCCCGCTTCCTCATTGTCCAGCACCGAGAAAAGCGAGTCGGGATACCAGTACGCCTTAGCGCTTATCGCGGCGGGTTCGAATTTCTGGTCAGGGTATTTTTTGAAAGTCTTTTTTGAATGTTTGCCATGGATGCTCGGCCTGTATCTCCTCACGACGAGACCGCGGTCCCTCCAGTCGCGGTAGGCGTTGTAGCGGATGAACAGGCGCGGCTCGTCCCTGACGAAGTGTTTCGCCAGCGAGTTGAAGTCCATTTCCTTCCCTTCCGCGTCGCGCATGATGGCGTTCCTGAAAAGCATGAGATACATCGCTTCTTCCGGCATCAGGACTATGGTTTCCCCGTCCCTGTCGCCGAAGAAGTCGCTGGCCAGTTTTCCGACTGTCTCAGGTTCCGTGGCTGCAATCTTCCCGGTGTCGAATCTTAGCTCTAACATAGTAACACATTATGGAATGCTTCCTATTAAATAAGTTGTGCGAGCCGAAATTAATAACCGGCCCTCTTGAAAGAGAACCTGCCGGTATAGCCGCCCAACGCGTTACTCAGGCCTGCGCGCTCGCCGTGGAAGTGGTTGAACATCTTGCCTCCGCACGGGCGGCTGGCGGTTTCTTCGTAGTTCTGCGTCTTTTTGGTCGTGGTTTTCGCGGCAAGGATGTTTCCGAAATCGTCTTTATCGTTTCCCAGCCTGATGCCGTAGAAGTTTCGATAGGCGCTGCATCCAGGACAGCCGCATCCAAGTTTGTGACCCCTGTCAAACGGGCTTACGATCTCCGTTTCTTTGGACGTCTCTTCCTTTTTTGGCGCCTCCGGCTTGGCGCTGCCATACGCTTCGCTAATGCCTTCCTTTATGATTTTCTCGTAAGCCTTGAGCTTTTCGTGATACCGTTTCAGCTCTTCCTTGAGGTCGCCGTAGCTCTCGGCATATTCCTCGTCTTCATCATCCTCTTTGTTGTCTTTGCTTTTCTCTGTCGTTTCGTCCAGCAGTTCCTTTATTTTAACCAGCTCTTCGATAAAGGAAATGCTAAGCAAGTCAAGCTCTTTCGCGCTTTCAGCCAAGTTTTTGTCAACCATGCAATCACTGCGGGAAGATGCTCACGACATAAACGTATTCGACGGGCGCGTCAGAAAGGTTTTTGACGTTGTGGCTGACGCCTTCCTTTATGTAATGCGCCTCTCCTTCAACGACTCTGTGATATTTGCCGTTTTTTACCACGGCCGCCTCGCCCCTGAGAACTATTATTACTTCTTCCCTGGCGGTTGTCACGTGCTCGCCCACTTCCTCGCCAGGCATGAGCACGACCTTGCCGCTTTTCAAGGCCCTGCTTTCGGGAGGGCGGACTATTTGAGTGTTTTTCATCGTGATTATTTGATTTTCTTACTAATATTTTTCGCGGCTGTCGGGCAAGTTTTTATTAGAAAAGGCATGCACTATTAAATATGGACCTGAAAGAGCTGCTCGAGAAGCGCCTGCCGGAAAGGGAATTGCAGTTTCTCAAAGGCGCTTTCGACGTCATAGGTGAAGTGGCGATAATCGAGATACCTGAAGAGCTGAGCCACAGGGAGCGCGATATAGTCGACGCCCTCCTCGACATGCACCCCAGACTGAAGACCATATACAGCAAGGGCAGCGAGCGCAAGGGTGTTTACCGCCTGCGCGAACTGAAGCTCATTTACGGCGAGGAAAAAGAGACTGAACACAAGGAGCACGGATACCGCATACGCCTGGACGTCAGCAAGGTCTTCTTCTCGCCGCGCGAGGCGAACGAGCGCCAGCGCATAGCCAGGCTGGTCAGACCTAGGGAGAATGTGATGGTCATGTTCGCCGGCGCGGGGCCGTATTCCATCGCCATCGCTAAGCACCAGCCGAAAGTCGGCAAGGTTTTTTCGGTCGAGATAAACCCCGACGCCTACAAATACATGATCGAGAACGTGCGCATAAACAAGGCGGGAGACAAGGTGGTGCCGGTCCTGGGCGACGTGGATGATGTCTGCACCCCATACTTCGGCAAGTGCGATCGCGTCGTCATGCCGCTGCCGAAAGGCGCTTACGAATACATCAAGCTGGCTGCCAAATGCCTCAAGAAAGGCGGAGGTGTTATCCATTATTATTTCCTGTCATCACCTGACGCGCTGGACGAAATAAAGGAGATAGTGAGCGTCGATATTCAATCGGTTGGCAGGAAAGTCAAGGCCGTTAAAACAGCGAAAGTCTCCGAATACGCCCCGAAGACGCTAAAGTTCTGCATGGACATAAGAGTAAAGTAGCGCGCAGGATGGACGATTGGGTCAAAGCTGACTCTGGACGTTCGCAAATGGAAAGAATCAGACGTCGTCAAGGAACCTGAGCTTGTCTCTTATCTTTTCATCGTTGGGTTTCGGGACTTCAGGCCCGGCGGCGAACTCGCTTCTCGGCATGCCTGGAGCGGGCTTCCATTCCTTGGACTTCGTCTCTCTGGCAGCGACTCTGGGCTTTGCCGCGGCTTCGACGTCGTCTATGTTCACTCGTGTGAACTTCTCGCTGCACGCCTTGCAGATGTAGGTGATTTTCATTATCACCTTTGGCGGCGACGCGTTTTCGAGGACGTTCACCACTTCCTCTTCCGACACGTAAGCTCCGCCGTCGCACTTGGGACAGTTCATAAGAAATAATTGGCGTGCTGTGTATAAATTTATTCATATAGCGGCGATGGCAATGACCGTATGACTTATAATGCTTTTTTTCAACCATTAAGCATGGCCATATTGCATGCGATGAAAAGAAATCGCAGCGTTGTCGGTGCTGGGGACGCTTACACCGCCGGGTCAAAAGTAAGATTCCTGGTATTTTATAACAATTCATCCGATGAAATGTCACAAATATACAGGGATGCCAGGGAAAATTTTTCGGATATGCCGGACATGCGCTTTTTGCATTCAGAATTGTCTGATGTTTTGGGTATTGACAGGGAAGAAAAATTCCAGCCTGATTATCGTTCGGCTCAGACACTTTCAGTTTTTCAGGATAAAGGCGTGCCTGTATTGGAACGTTTTATACAAAAATACAGGAGCGTTCTTATTGAAAAAGGAATCCGCCACGACGAGATAAGATATGAGTTTACAAAAAAAACTCTCGAGGCATTTGATGCTGCAATAAACAGACAAACGAATGAATAGAACTATCACACTTTCTGCACGTAGTTGGGGCTGGGCTCGAAAAGCAGGCCCTCGCGCTTGAGCTTGTCTATTATCTCGTCGACCTCGTCATCATTTTCGATGCCCTCGTTCCTGGCGAGCCTGTGAATCTCGGCTATGGGAACCTCTTTCGACTTCTCGGAAAGCTGCCTGATTATGTCAAGGACCGTGCGTATTCTGGAGCGGTCGCTCGACGTCGTCGAAGCGCCTTCGGCCTTGTCTATATCGATCTCGCCGGTCTTCGTGTCAAGGCCGAGCTGCTCCAGCGAGAAGCGCATCAGGCGTATCGCGCGCAACGAGTCTTCTCTGCGGACTATGTCGCTGAGCTGGACCTTGGCCGAAGCCTCGGCAATACGGATGAGCGCCTCGAACTGACGGAGCGTTATGGACACCGTCCCGCTGCCGCCACCACGTTCTTCAGCGCGCTTTCTCATACTTATGTAGAATTTCCTGAGCGTTTTCCCGGCTTCCTGCGTCAATGTCGGGCTGCAGTTCTTCTTGCAGTAAGCGACGTACTTCCTGACGAAATCCGGCGCTATGATGGGCTTCGACGCCTCGTAATCATCTTCCCTCGACCTCAGGACGTGGTCGACTATCTTTTTGTCCATCTCGTTGTCCGGGACGTCGCGCAGCGCGAACTTCAGGTCGAAACGTGTCAGCAGCGTGTCGGAAATCGTAATCTGTTTGGCTATGGGCATGTAAGGGTCGAACCTCGAGAACTTCGGATTGCCGCCTGCAAGGACAGACGTCTGCGCCGGTAGCGTGGCGACTATCGACGCCTTCGCTATCGATATCGTGCCCTGCTCGAGCGCCTCGTGCATGGCAACTTGGTCCTCCTGGGACATCTTCTCGAACTCGTCTATCGCGAGCAAGCCGCCGTTCGTCAGGACCAGCGCTCCGGCCTCGAGAACCCAGCCGCCCATGAACTGTTCGTCTTTGACGACGGTCGCCGTAAGACCTGCGCCGGTCACTCCCTTGCCCGAAACGTATTTGCCTCTCGGCACGATTTTTGGCGCCAGCTTCAGCAGCTGTGATTTACCTGAAGACGGGTCGCCTATCAGCAGGAGGTGTATGTCTCCCCTGAAATGCATGCCGTCTTTCATCGTGCGCGCCATGCCTCCGAACATCTGCAGAATTATCGATTCCTTTATTTCCCTGAGGCCGTAAAGCGACGGCGCCATCGAGTCGATGAGCTTTTCGTATATGAGCGGGTCCTTTGACATTTCCTTTATTTTGTCCTCATCGGCTTTGCTTATCTCCAGGTGGCGCCAGCCCAGCTCTGTCGGCTCTATGTGGTTAGAGTCGAGATAGAAATCCAGCTTCACCGAAGACTTGCCTTTCGGCACCTCGCGAAGCACGCCTGTCATTCTAAGGCGGTTTCCGGGATCGGTTATGCGACGACCTTCCGGCGATACTAAGTCTTCTGTCAGGAATATGTTCAGCTGCGACGGGCGCTCGCCTTCCGTAAGCTCGAACGGCTCGTCGACCGTGACCCATCGCGTGTCAATCATCTTCTTGTCGGCTTCCTGGAAGCCCTGCTTGTTCCTGCACTTGGGGCAGGTGTAAGGTTCAGAAACGAAGTTCGCTTTTCTTGGCTGGGAAATGAGCGCGCCGCAGTCGGGGCACTTCCATATCGTTTCCGTGACTTCCGGGCGTATCTCACTGGCCCGCCTGACCAGGCCTTCTATGCATATGAACTTGCCTATGTGTCTCGAGCGCAGGTCGCGTATGTTGACGAGCTCCATGCCACGGAAGCGGATCTTGACTTTGTTGGGCAGGTCTTTCTGCTCTATCGCCTCCTGGCATATCTCCAGGAAGTCGTCCGGTTTCTTGGAAAGCATGTCAGTAAGGTCGGGACTGAACTTGTCGAGCTTCTCCATTTCCAGTACCAGCGGCAGTCCTTCATTCGCAGCCTTGGCCAGCTCTTTGCTGTATACCTTCTCCAGAAATTCGCTGAACTTCCCCACCATCTCTTCTTTAGGCATCCTTGTCTTCGTCATGGCATCCCCTGAACCCTGCGCGGTAAATAAAAAAATCATTTCTAGGCTTAAAAAAGGTTATTGCGCCGGGATTCTGCATGTTCTCAGTATTTGAGGCCGAGCCTCGCGCTCAGCTTCTCGAGCATGTCCTGGGTCATTTTCTTCAGGTCATATGTGTGTTTCCAACCCCAGTCCTTCCTGGCACGCGAGTCGTCTATCGATCTTGGCCAGGAATCCGCAATCGCCTGCCTGAAGTCGGGCTCGTAAGTGCACTCGAACGCGTGGATGTGTTTCTTTATCTCGGCCGCTACCTCTTTCGGAGAGAAGCTGACCGCGGCCAGGTTGTAGCTGGTGCGGATTTTTATCGACGCCGGATCGGATTCCATCAGGTCGACGGTCGCCTTTATCGCGTCGGACATGTACATCATGGGAAGAGTCGAATCGTCGCGCAGGTAGCACTTGTATTTCTGGTGCTTCAGCGCCTCGTAGAATATCTCGACCGCGTAGTCGGTCGTCCCGCCGCCCGGCAGCGCGTTGTTGCTTATGATGCCGGGATAGCGGAGGCTTCGCACGTCGACGCCGTATTTCTTGTGATAATAATTGCACATCAGCTCGCCGGCGACTTTCGTGACGCCGTACATCGTGTTCGGCTCAAGCACGGTGTCCTGGGGCGTGTTGTCTCTGGGAGTGGTCGGGCCGAACGCCGCTATCGAGCTGGGCCAGAATATCCTTTTTATGCCGTGCTCTCTCGCCAGGTCCAGCATTATCTTCAGGCCGCCCATGTTGACGTTCCACGCGAGGTCGGGGTTCTTTTCCCCGGTCGCGGAAAGCAGAGAAACGAGATGGTAGACCGTGTCAATCCCGTATTTGTTAATTATCTCGGCCATCGCCTCTTTGTTGGTCGCGTCGGCTATCTCGAAAGGCCCGGCGTTTATGAACGCCTCGTCGGGCATCTTTCTGTGGCCGATGGCTATGACATTCGAGTTGCCGTGCTTTCTCCTCAGCTCAGGCACTAGGCTCATGCCTATTTGGCCCGTCGCCCCAGTCACAAGAATTCTGGTCATAGCATCCACCCCTCGAAATTTCGTTCATTGTAATGTTAAAGGTATTATGGGCCGGGCAGGAATCGAACCTGCGGCCTTCGCGTTGTAAGCGCGACGTCATCTGCGGAACTTTTCCGTAAACGCTTTTGCGCGCACGCAAAAGGGTTTAACCGCTAGACTACCGGCCCGATAAAACCAATATTATATTCAATTTATATAAGTTTCATCTCTTTGCCTACTTTTTTGTAGACGTCGAGAGCGAACTGCAGGTCCTCCGTCGTGTGTTCAGCGGTCACGATGTTCCTTATGCGCGCGGCGTCTTTAGCGACCAGCGGGAAGACTATCGGCTTGGCGAAAATGCCGTGCTCGAAAAGCGTCCTGCTCAGTTTCTGCGCGGTCGCGCTTTCGCCTACGATAACCGGTGTTATGGGAGTCTGGCTGTGGCCGATGTTGAAACCGAGATCGCGCAATCCCTCCTTGAAGAACTTCGTGTTCTCCCATAAGCGTTTGAGATGCTGCGGCTCGTCCTGCACAATCTTCAGCGCTTCCATTATCGCTCCCGTGACGCATGGCGGGTGCGCCGTGGTGAAGATGAATGAGCGCGATCTGTTAATCAGGTAGTCTCTCAGCTCTTGACGACCAGCGATATAGCCTCCTAAACAACCGAACGCCTTGGAAAGCGTGCCCATGTCGATGTCGACTCTGCCGTGAAGATTGAAGTGATCCACGATGCCGCGGCCGTCCTTGCCGAGCACACCATCGCCGTGCGCGTCGTCGACCATGGTTATGGCGTCGTATTTCTCCGCAAGCTCGACTATCTGGTCCAGCGGAGCGATATCTCCATCCATGCTGAAGACGCCGTCAGTCACGACAAGCCGGCGTTTCGCGGACTGTGTCTCTTTCAGCGCCTTCTCAAGACCTTCCATATTCATGTGCGGGTAAATCTTCTTCTCCGACTTCGTCAGTCGCACGCCATCGATTATGCTGCCGTGGTTCAGTTCATCGCTTATTATCGCGTCGCCCTCGCCCATGAGGACCTGTATCGTCCCGCGGTTCGCCGCGATGCCGGCGACGAAGATAAGCGACGCTTCAGTATGTTTGTATTTGGCGAGCATCTCTTCGGCCTCGTTGTGTATCTCCATGGTCCCGGCTATCTGGCGGACCGCTCCTGTTCCGAAGCCCCACTTGTCCATCGCTTTCTTCGCAGCCGCGGCGAGCCTCGGGTGGTTGGCGAAGCCGAGGTAGTTGTTCGTCGAAAGCGTAATCACTTTCTTGCCGTTGAGAGTGACGTGCGCGCCCTGCGGGCTGGTAAGCACCGGCAGCGTGGTGAAAAGATTCTCGCTTTTCAGTTTCTCCACTTCCTCCTTTAGAAAATGCAACCTGTTCTTATGGTCTGTCATCAAAACACCTCCGTAAACCTGAGAATAATAATTTCATTCATGGTATTAAAAAGGTGACGCTCCATTCGCTAGCGCCGCAAAAAATGTCAGCATCGATAAATTTGCATATATTTTACGGTTGTAAAACGTCTGATTATTTAAACGTGCTTCAACATAAATATAATTATAAGAAAAATTTTAAAATCGCGGTAACATGGAAAGGAAAAAATTTCTTTTTGTCTCGATAGACGCGCTCATAGGCGACATAGCTTGGCAGGTTGTCAAGGAAGGCCACGAGGCTAAATATTTCATCGAAACGCCCAGCGAAAAAGAGATTGCGGACGGCTTCGTGCCGAAATGCAACGACTGGAAAAAAGAGGTGGACTGGGCGGACGTCATAGTTTTCGACGACGTGCTCGGCCAGGGGACGCACGCCCAGAAGCTCAGGCAGGAAGGCAAGCTCGTCGTCGGAGGAACGCCTTACACAGACATGCTCGAGGACGACCGCGGCTTCGGCCAGGAAGAACTCAAGAAGGCGGGCGTCACTACGATTCCCAGCTGGAACTTCACTTCTTTCGACGATGCCATAGCCTTCGTCCAGGAGCATCCCGGTAAATACGTCATCAAGCCGAGCGGCGAGGCGCAGAACATCAAGCAGCTGCTGTTCGTCGGCGAAGAGGACGATGGCAGGGACGTCATCCAGGTCCTTGAGCACTACAAGAAAGCGTGGTCCGACCGCATCAAGGTCTTCCAGCTCCAGCGCAAGATCTCGGGCGTCGAAGTCGCAGTAGGCGCTTTCTTCAACGGCAGGGAATTCATCTACCCGATAAACGTCAATTTCGAGCACAAGAAGCTTTTTCCGGGTAACATCGGACCGAGCACGGGCGAGATGGGCACGACCATGTTCTGGTCCATGCCCAACAAGATTTTCAACGCCACCCTCAAGAAGATGGAGCCGAAGCTCAAGGAGGAAGGGTATGTCGGCTACATAGACATCAACTGCATAGTCAACAGCTACGGCATATATCCACTCGAGTTCACTTCGAGATTCGGCTACCCGACCATAAGCATACAACAGGAGTCGATGATAACACCCATAGGTCAGTTCCTGCACGAGATAGCCAAGGGCAACGGCACCAAGTTCAAGGTGAGGAGCGGCTTCCAGGCCGGCGTGCGCGTCGTGACCTCGCCGTTCCCGTTCACGGACACGGAGACTTTCGAGACGAATTCCAAGGACGCGGTCGTGGTCCTGAAGAAGCCCAACATGGAAGGCATACACATCGAGGACGTCAAGCTGGTGAACGGCGAGTGGCTAATCTCCGGACATTCCGGAGTCGTGCTGATAGTCGTGGGCATGGGCTCTACCATGAGGCAGGCCCAGAACCAGGTCTACAACAGGATAAGCAACATACTCATACCCAACATGTATTACAGGACGGACATCGGCGACCGATGGGTCGAGGACAGCGACAAGCTGCACGCATGGAGCTACCTCAGGGAGTAACCAGAGCAGCTTTTCGAAAAATATTTTTATTCTTTGTATTCCAGCCCGAACCTGAAAGCCTTTATGTCTTTTTCAGGGTCTTTGGGCACGGTTCTCTTTATGGCCTCGATTATAGATTCCTTCTTCAGCGGCAGCATGCCGCTAGCGACGGCGAGCCCGAGCATCATCGTGTTGCCGTCGAGCGGGTCGCCGAGCTTCTGGTCGCATATGTGCGACGCGTCGATGAAGACGAAGTTCTTGGCGAAAGGCGAAATCATCTGTTTTATTTTTTCGTAGGTCGGGTATTCCTTGTCGAAGAGATTCGCGTAGACGGGCTTGACCGGGTAGGTGTCGACGATGAAGTTCGTCCTGTCCTTGTGCGCGAAGTAGCAGAATCTCGCCGCCTCGAGCGGCTCCAGGGCGAATATCAGGTCGGCCTGCGCCCTCGGGATGAGCGGCGAATCGACGGCCTTGCCGAACCTCACGTGAGTCGGAATCGCTCCTCCGCGCTGCGCCAGGCCGTGCAGCTGCGTGCCACGAACATCGAAGCCCTCGAAGTTAGCGGCCCTGGCCACGATTACCGAAGTGAACAATACTCCTTCGCCTCCGACGCCTGCTATGAGAACATTATACGTCATTCTTTTTCCTCCTGGCAGCCGGGATTATCGCCCCGACCGGACAGACCTGCGCGCAGACGCCGCAGCCCCAGCAAAGGTCCTCGCGTATGTATACTTTATCGCCCTCGTGCATGATGGCAGGGCACGCGAACTGCTTGACGCACGTCAGGCATTTCTTACACTTGCCCGGCGCGACCTGGAACTTCGAGAACTCGCCGCCCTGCTTCCTTAACAGGCGGCGCATGTAAAGCCTGCAGAGCCCGCGGGATATTATGACGCCCAGCTTGTCGGATGCAGACATCTCCTTTATCGCGGCCTGCAATTCCTTCTGGCTGAACGCGTTGACGATCTTGATGTTGGCGATGCCGAATGACCTGACGACGTCCTCGATTTTTATCGGCTCCTTTTTGTCGCCCATGCCGGTGAAATCGCTTCCCGGATGGGGCTGGTGGCCGGTCATCGCAGTCACGCCGTTGTCGAGGATGACTATGATGGGCTTGGTGCCGTGGGCGACCGAGTTCACTAGCGGCGGCATGCCTGCGTGGAAGAATGTCGAGTCGCCGATGAAGACGACGACTTTCTGGTCGCTCACCTTCTGGATGCCGTGCGCCAGGCCGATGCTCGAGCCCATTGAAACTATGAAGTCCTCCATCTTGTACGGCTCCTGTATGCCTAGGACGTAACATCCGATGTCGCCAGACCATACGGTCTGGTCACCCATCACTTTCTTTACTGCGTAGAAGGTCGACCTGTGCGGGCAGCCGGGGCAAAGCACCGCTTTCCTCGCTGGCAGGTCTATTTTCTTAAGATAAGCTTCGTGCATCGAGAAGTCGGGCTTCTTCGCCTTGAGGAACGGAGCTAGTGCCGATTGTATCGTCTCGGGATTGTATTCGCCGATGCGGGACAGAATGTCTTTGCCGTGTATCTCCGTGCGCGGGTTCACGTCCTTCGCGAGCGCGCGCACGAACTGCTCGACTACTGGTTCGAGTTCTTCGAGAACGAACACCCTATCGAGACCTTTCAGAAACTTGGTGACGAAGCTTCTGGAAATCGGGTACGTCATGACGAGCTTCGCTATCTTCACCCCTTTCAGGCCGTTGAGGTCTTTCTTTACTTCTTTCAGATACTGGTAGGAAACTCCGCTAGTTATTATGCCAATCTTCCCTTCGCCTTCAATCCTGTTGAGATAATCATAAGCCAGTTCTATCGTGTCTATCTTCTTGTTGAGGCGTTCGTGGAGTTGCTGCAGCGCCGGCGGCAAACAGTAGAAGCTTTCAGGGTCCTTGACGAAATTACCTTTGGTTTTCGGCTGCGGAATTTTGCCGAGCTTGACCGTTCCAATAGAATGCGAGACCATCGTAGTCGTCCTCAGCATGACGGGAATCCTGTGCTTCTCGGAAATCTCGAAAGCAAGTTTCGTTAAATCCTTGCATTCCTGCGCGTTCGTTGGCTCGAGCGTCGGGATGAGGCCCATCCTTGCATAGAAGCGCGTGTCCTGCTCGGACTGCGCGGAACTGTGACCCAGCGGGTCGTCGGAGACCATTATGACCAGACCGCCTTTAACGCCCGTGTAAATAGTCGGCATCACAGAATCAATCGCGACATTGAGACCGAAGTGCTTCATCGCCGTGAGCGCGCGCACGCCGGAAAACGCGGCTCCGGCCGCGACTTCGTAAGCGACTTTCTCGTTCGTGCTCCACTCGAAATAGAATCCTGCTTGTTTGGCAATGGCAGAAAGCGCGATGCCGACTTCGGAGCTGGGCGTTCCCGGGTAGCATGCGGACAATCCCATGCCCGCCTCTATAGCGCCACGGGCGATTGCTTCATTCCCCAGAAGAACGACCTTCTTCCCTTCCTTTTCCATCAAGTCCGGGTTCGCCATACAAACCGCCTAACCCCAAAACCAAAAGCCAGGAGCCACCCCAAGGCCCCAAACCCTCAGCAAGATTTCGATTATTATTGCTTTATGACTTTCGTGTCGAATCCTCGATAATCTCCGATATAATATATTGAACAGAACCAGTTAAATATATTGTAAGTCTCGAATGTTCAAGAGGTGGTGTCATGAAAAATCAAATCAAACATCAGGACAAACGGCAAAACAATGATTCCGATGATTTTCTGAAAGTCATTCACGGCAGGAAAAGCGTGCGTAACTACACGGGCGCGCCTGTCAGCAATGACGACATCGAAGACCTTTTGCGCGCAGGCATGGCCGCGCCGAGCGCGGTCGACAGGCGGCCATGGTCTTTCATCGCCGTGACCGAGCGGGAGACGCTGGACAGACTATCGAAAGCGACGCCGTTCAGCGGCATGCTGAAGAAGGCCGGCGCTGCTGTAATCGTGTGCGGCATTCCCATGAAATCGCTGGTGAAGATGAAGCTCATCAACCTCGTCGCTGGCGTTTCGAACGATTACTGGGTGCAGGACTGCTCGGCTGCCACAGAAAATATACTATTAGCAGCCGAGGCAAAGGGGCTTGGCGCGGTATGGATAGGCATACATCCCGTAGAAGCTAAAGTAGAAACTGTCAGGAAAATTCTCAACATCCCGGACAACGTCACGCCGCTGAACATCATATCAATCGGCCATCCGCTAGGGACGGAAAAACCGAAGAACAAGTTCGACGAGAACAATATCCACTGGGAGCATTGGTAGTGATTCACGGTATTATCTCGCAGCCGTTGTATATGACGTGCTCGAAACGTGCGTTTCCTCCATGTCGTCCAGCGGCTTATGGTAACAGTATTCACACTTCCCGTTGCACGCGGTCGTAAGTATCACGTGATAGAACATATTCTGTGGGTGTTTCAATGAAATAAAAATATATATTCAGGCCGTTTCGGGTTGCTGTGAAAGTCGCCTTAATTCTTTCCTCGTTTTCCTCGCGTTCTTTACCACACGATCGGCTATCGGGCACGGTGTCTCTCGCTGGTTGTTCTTCCATTCCAGCCTGTTGTATATCTCTTCTCCCGCTTCGTCCCGGATAATAAGAACAAAATCCCTGTTGTTTTCACTTTTGTCTTGCTGTGTATAGTCCCAGTGAACTATGTGGTAATGTGCCGCTCTTCCGCTCTCGTCGAGTTCCCCGATGTAGAAAAAATCCCTGGAAGGCTCGAACATCAGCGTGGCGGTTTCCGTCTTTAGTTTTCCGAGGTTGTTCCTGCTGACGGTTATTTTTTTGCCCACATACTTTTCCAGCATGTCTGAAGGATATATTTTTCCAGCTTGTGACGCGGGCTCTTCTATATATCCATTCTTTCCGAAGATGCCTCTGAAAATCTTTAGTGGTTTATACATCAATTAAAAGTTTTTTTCTATATTTAAATACCAAGCCTTTCCACAAATTGCACCAAATTTTATAGTGATTTTACGGATTTTTCAGAAAAATAACTAAATATTTATATATTTAAATAAACAAATATGTTTACATGGATAATGTTGTGGTTTTCAGGGCGCTTGCCGACCCCACGCGGCTGAAGATACTCGAATTGCTCAGGAGCGGTGAGAGATGCGCATGCGAACTCCCTTCGAAAGTGGGAAAGTCACAGCCCAACGTTTCGCTGCACCTCAAGATACTGAAAGACGCCGGCATAATTTCCAGCAGGAAAGACGGCAAGAAAATAATATATTCGGCCACTAAATCTGAAATTTACAAGATAATAGAAAGAGCGAAAAACATAAAGTGAAGTGATTGCATGGAAAACCGGAATGTTTTCATTATTTTGGTTGTCGTATTTCTGGCGCTATATTTCATGCCTGTCGGCTCGCAGCTTTTCGACGGCGCCATACTCAGCGCTTTCTCGCTGCTCCACGAATACGCGACGCAGCACGTGATAACGTGCCTCATTCCTGCGATGTTCATAGCGGGCGCGATTTCAGTTTTCATCAAAAAAGACGCCGTCATCAAATACATGGGGCCGTCCGCGAAAAAATACGTCTCATATACCATCGCCTCGGTGTCGGGAGCGATACTCGCGGTCTGCTCGTGCACCGTCCTTCCGCTATTCGCCAGCATACGCAAGCGCGGAGCGGGCCTGGGGCCTGCCATAGCATTTCTCTATTCCGGTCCGGCGATAAACATAACGGCAATGTTTCTCACCATAAGCGTGCTCGGGGTGCAGATAGGGATTGCCAGAATCGTAGCATCCATTTCGCTGTCAATACTGGTGGGTCTGACCATGGCCTTCATTTTCAAGGAAAAGTCCGGCACCGGCAAGTGGAAGCTCAAAAAGACCAAGGCGAAACCTGATTCGAAGCTTTTCGTCTCGCTTCTTTTCGTGTCGCTCGTAGGCGTGCTCCTGGTGAACGGGCTGCAAATCAATTTGCCGGTTAAGTATTCCATGATGGCCGCGCTTTCCGTGGCCGCGGCGCTAGTTGGTATTTTTGGCATGCAGAGGCGGTCGTCAGAGGAATGGCTGGGGCACACGTGGTTCTACGCCAGGAAGCTCATACCGCTGCTTTTCATAGGCGTCTTCATAGCAGGCGTGGTCATGTTCCTCGTACCCGACGAATTCATCAGGTCGGTCGCTGGCGAGAACACCATCATGAGCAACGTCGCCGTCTCGATATTCGGCGCTTTCATGTATTTTTCGACGCTCACGGAAATACCGATACTGCAGGCGCTCATAGCGAAAGGGATGCATCCCGGTCCCGCCCTAACGCTACTGCTTTCCGGCCCGGCCCTTAGCCTGCCGAGCATGCTCGCGATAAGGGAGTTCCTCGGCAACAGGAAAACGATAGCCTATGTCTTATTGGTAATATTATATTCTGCCGCGGCGGGCCTTGTTTTCGGAATGCTTGTATAGCGCTTTGGCTAAAGCCTTTTGAAAATTAAAAATAAGAAAACGTGAGGCAAAAAATCAAGCCTTCACAACGATCGTCCTGGCTGCCATGTCGCCGATCCTCTGCTTCTTCTGCGATACCAGGATCACTATCAGGCCGAGCACGTAAGCTCCGAGGCCGTCGATTATCCTGAGAACCGTCCTTATTATCGCGTCTGGCATGGTAAGCTTCTTGCCGTCTTCCTTGACGACCTTTATGCCCATGAATTTCTTGCCTAATGTCTGGCCGGTCGTACTTTCGAAATACGGGAAATAGACGAGCCAGATTATGGCTGAAATCACTATAAAGGTCACCCAAGAGGCAGCTGCGGCCATCGCGGCCATGGGGTTAGCTCCCATAGTCATGAAAGCACCCGAAACGCCGAAAGGCAGCGCTATTACAAAAGTTATGATTGCCAATATCACGTGGTCTATTACCGCTGCCAGTATCCTGTGCAAAACACCCGCATATTCTGCCATAGTTTACCTCCTGCATAAAAATTGGAAGGCGGGCTAATATATCTACCTATTTATACGGACGGGAACAATTTTTATATGAATGGTGGAACAGAGAGTCGTCGATTACATATTTTTTCAGATAAGGGCAGGCATGCCGTCCGAACGCATAATACAGTCGCTACTCGACTCCGGCTGGAGCAAGGAGCAGATAAAAGAAATATTCGACTTCATCCAGAACCCTGAAAAAAAAGAGGAAACCGCTTTTCATGACCAGCCGTCATTCATAATGGATTCGCAGCCGCAGGAGCCGTTCCGTGAGGGGCAGGAGCCGGTCCAGCCGGAACCAGCGAAGCTGCAGACCTCCCAGTCGCCTCCCGAACAGCCGAAGAAAACGGGAAAAATCGGGTTCGCCCTCAGCATGATTGCGGCGCTTGCCGTGCTTTGCAGGATTCTTTTTGTAGTCGTTTTATACCTTTTCCCGATTTCCGGCATGCTTGATTTCATCGTCCCCTACATTTATTCGGTCAAGGTGGAGCAGGACATGATGTCCGTCATCATTTTCCTGTTCTTGACGTCCATGATGCTTTACGCCGCTGCAAGCACTAGGAGCCAGAAGAGGCACGGCCTGATGGGCAAGCTCGTCATAGTTTTTTCGGTTGCCATATTCCTGATAGAAGCTGTGACCAGCATCAATCCCATCGGAATCTCGCTGATGGCCTTAGGTGTGGCAGGCGGCCTGCTCGCGTGGAAAGGCAAATAGCTTTAAAATTAAAAAATTATTTTTCGGTTTTAGTTTATCTTTTTACATCCACAGCAGTTGCAGCGCTATGTGCGCGGCCATCACGGCTAAAATCGAGAACGGCAGGCTTATCTTCAGGTATTCTTTCAGCTTTACCTTGTAGCCATGTTTCTCCAGCATGCCGCACGCGTAGACGTTCGCCGTCGCTCCGATAGGCGTTATGTTGCCTCCGATGCCGGTGCCTATGAGCATGCCGAAAAGGAACGGGAACGGGCTTATGCCCATCGTTGCCGCGAGCTGGTTGCAGACGGGTATCATGAGTATCGTGTAGGGAACGTTGTCGATGAACGACGAGGCTGCGACAGAGACCCATATTATGATTGCCAGCATCACAGAGGCGTTGCTAATGCCCATGCCGCCTATCAGGCCGACGAAATCCGACAGGAGCCCGACGGATACAATAGAGCCGACTACTATGAATATGCCACCTATGAACAGGAAAGAGTCCCAGTCGAATTCTTTCATCATTCCCTTCAGGTTTTTCCTGCCGACGATAAGCGATACGATTCCAGCTCCGACGCCTATCAGGCCGGGACTGATGTCAAAGTAAGGGCCAATGACCAGCGCCAGCGTGCCGAAGACAAAAACGAGCGTCGGTATGTAATCGAGTTTACCCCTCTCCACCACGTGCGTGATTTTCTTGTTCATCTTCCTGAATATGAAAAGCAGGCTGAGCATCGCCGCCGCGACGCCGAAGATAGTTATGACGCCTAGGCCGACCTTTCCCTGGAACCAGTAGAAGTCGAAGAACTTCATGCCCGTTTCCATTGCTAAGACGAGAGCCGGCGGGTCGGCAATCATGGTCACGGTCGTGACGACGTTGGAGCTTATCGCGATCGCGACCATGTATGGAAACAGGCTAGATTTTAACTTCTTCGCCATCTCTATGGCGATGGGCGCGACCATGAGGACCGTGCCGACGTTCGCCATGAACGACGATATCACGGCGGTCAGGATGCACAATGAAATCAGCGCGTATTTTTCCTTCCTTACCCGGTTTATCAGGCCGCCTGCTATGTGCGCCGGCATCCCGCTCTGCATGAAAATTATGGAGATCATCATGAAACCCCAGTAGATGCCCATGACGTTCCATTCTATCATGTCAAAAAAAGCGGCCTGGGGCGTTACTATGCCGAGCAGAATCAACGCGCCGGCCGCGGCCAGAGCCGTGTAGGCGATTTTTACCTTTCTCGTCATCGCCAGAGAATAGCACGCGATGAAAATGACAAGCGTGAGCAGTTTCTCTATCATAAGTATATTTTATGCGGCAACCCAATAAAAGCTATTGCGGCCAAGGATTTATCGTGAGCTTTTATGGAAACGGCAGTCGAGATTAACGGTATAAAGAAATTTTACAACGGCAAGGTAAAGGCGCTGGACGGCATAGACCTTAGAGTCGGCGCCGGAAAGGTCTTCGCAGTCCTGGGGCCGAACGGGGCTGGTAAAACAACGCTCATGCGAATACTCACGACGCAGATAAAGCCAACCTCCGGGGATGCCAGCATTTTCGGCCTCGACGTCATGAAAGACGACTCAGAAACGAGAAAGCTTATCAGCTATGTGCCGCAGGAGATGAGCGTCTGGACGGACATAAGCGGCTACGAGAACCTGCTCATTTACGCGAAGATTTACGGCATACCGGCAGGCGAAAGGAAAAAGCTGATAAACGGCATGCTTCGTACCATGGGCATCGAGAGTTTCGCCGGCTCGCTTGTCAGGAACTATTCGGGCGGCATGATAAGGAGGCTTGAGATAGCCTGCGCCCTGATCATAAAGCCGAAAATACTTTTCCTCGACGAGCCGACCATAGGGCTCGACCCGTCGGCAAGAAAGACGGTCTGGGAAAAGCTCATGTCCTTCAAAGACGAGAATGGCGTTACCATTTTTTTCAACACGCATTACATGGACGAGGCCGACATATATTCCGACCAGATAGCCATAATGAACGCGGGAAAAATAGTCAAACTGGGAACCGCCCAGGAACTGAAGCACTCGCTCGGAGGGGAGATTATTTCCTTCGGCATTGAAGGGAAAATTTCAGCGGGCGCCGTGAAAAAAATCAGGGGAATCAAAATAGTCACCGGTGCTACTGCGGATGAGAACGGCCTAAGGGTTTTCGCATCCGACGCAGGCGTTGCGCTCCCAAGGATAACGGACATATTGGAAAAAGGCGGCGTTTACATAAAGGAAGTCTCGATAAAAAAGCCCACGCTCGATGACGTTTTCCTGAAATACGCCGGCACAAAAATCGAAACTGCTGAAAGGGTCACGGACATCCGTTATACGAGGGACCGGATAAAAAGATGATAGCCATGATGGACTCGCTTAGAAACATACTTGTCATGATTGAACTGGAGGCCAGGAGAATCAGGCACGACAGGACGGAGCTTTATGTCAGGGCGGTCCAGCCGGTGCTCTGGCTTGTCATTTACGGGTCCGTCATGAGCTCGGTGAAACTGATTCCGACGGGCGGCATGTCTTACATCGCTTACATAACGCCCGGCGTGCTGCTGCAATCGACGGCGTTCGTCTCCATATTCTTCGGGCTCACGATAGTCTGGGAGAAGGAATCCGGCATACTGAAGAAGCTGCTGGTAACCCCGGCGTCCAGATATTCGATTGTCATAGGCAGGTCAATGGCCGCTGGCGTGAGATCGATACTTCAGGCCGTCATAATCATACCAATAGCCATGCTCATCGGGGTCGCGTTCATTCCTAATCCCGCATATTTCATCCTTGCATTCGCCCTTATTTTCCTCATATCCGCCGGCTTCGCAGCCATATCGATTTTCATAGCATCTTTTCTCAAGACGAGGGAAAGGTTCATGGGCATAGGCCAGGCCATAACATTCCCTCTGTTCTTCGCGAGCAACGCCCTCTACCCCATCGAGCTGATGCCACCGCTGCTTAAAGAATTCGCTCTTGTCAATCCGATGAGCTACGCCGTCGACGCTATAAGAGGCCTGCTCATAAGCGGTAACATATCGAACCTGGCTTTTGACATTTCGGCCATAACAATTTTCGTAGTTGTCATGCTCGCCATAGCATCGGTGAGCTTCAAGCGCATAATAGAATAAATGATGCGCCGGCCGCGTCCCCGGTAAAAACCGCTATAAATTAGTTTAAAAATCCATGATTTCTACATGGCCGTCTAAAATATATTTAGAGCTAAACGGTTCTCATTTCATCAATATTTGCACTCTTTACAATCTCTTATCTGAGCTCTTTTCTGAAGCTCCCGAATTCCTTCGAGATTCTTTTTTCTTCTCTGTTCAATTCGCTCAGAACCCTGTCGCGGATATCCGAAGCCCTTATCTCGTCCCTGCTCTTGAAATGTTCCTCGACGTTCCTCGCTATCCTGTCAGCAATGTCCCTCGACCTGCTGCTGTCGAGCTTGACTCTTTTCGCGGCATTTTCTACGCTTCTCCTGATCTTGTCGCGGCTGAAGTCCTCTTTTCTATTGTCTCTTTTTATCACGACTGTCATAACCCAACACCCCATAGGAAATTTGTGATTTGAGATTATAAAGTTAAGTTTAAACACGACTGTAGAAATTATATGTAAGCGGGAGTTGACCAGGTCGGGGATTGCGGCAGGATCAGGCGTTCCTGTGCCACCAACCCCATTCAATTTTCTCTTTTTCCGCAAAATCTATCAGTTTTTTAACGCCATCAGCGACATCTTTGTAATTCTTCAGAGGAACGTATAAACAGACGCTTTTGCGGTGCTCCCATGATTTGATGCCGTATTTATGGGATTTTTCCTTGATATCCTTCCAGTTGTCCGTTACTTCCCCTACCATACTCACGTTGGGCTCGACCGCCCTTACGACGTTAACGTATATATTGACCTTCGGCTTCTCGAAAAAGGCTACAAGGTCATGGTATTCCTTGCTGCTGAACTTCTGGGAGGCAAGGACCACACCATCGAAGTTTTCTTCCAGAATTCTGGCAGCCTCCCCAAGTTTCGCATGCCCAGCCTTCAAGTTTGTTATTTTCGAGAATTTGGTATTGAACCTTTCGCCATCCACATGCGAAATCATTTCCTTCTCCGGCTTCGGATGCGCATCGAAGCTGGAAAAATCCCGGCCGTAGTTATTGACCAGGGACTCTATTATCGAGGAAATGGGTATCTTGTAATCGTGGCTCATTCGTATCAGTTCGTCCTTGGTGTTGGAAGGAAGTCGAATCGTAAGTATGTCCGTTTTGTCCACCGCCTTCGAATACTTCATGTAAGCGTTCCTGACCTTGTCAATCGCGTCCTTCAGGCTTTCGAAGGTAAATTTCCTATCCGGTATCTTCACTGAGAAGCAGCTCACGGAGTCGACGCCGAACTCCTTCCCTATGTGATTTATCATGGCACGCTTGTGAAAATTGGTCCTGCCGAACTCGGAACTCTTTACGATTATGTCCTTTCCTTCCGTCATTATATTAATCTCGTGGAAGGAATCCACTCCGGGCAAATCCATCTTGATGTCCATACCGAATCACCATTTCTTTACCGTTAAAACTTGCAGGATTTTTATCTTATTTTTCCTGAAGATACTTTGCAGAAACAGACTAGTAAAGTAAATCTTTTCCAAGATTAATGCGCCGACCGGGATTTGAACCCGGGTTAGAGGCTTTTTCCATCAGTGGTTGCCGGATGCATCGAAACCCGCTGGGGTTTTGATTTGGGAAGCCCCTGTCCTACCAGGCTAGACTATCGGCGCAAACAGCGAATGACGCAGACAAGCCTGCGTCGAACTGTCGGGTGTTCTATAATATATTAGAATATAATAAAAGACTTTCAGTGCATGGAGCTGAAGCCGTGGCTATAGGGAGAAATAAAAAGAAAAAGCACTGTTTTTGTCCCAACCCTATTAAGCCTTTATTTTTTTCTTTTCAGTTCAGGGCTTATCAGGAGAAGGACTGCTCCTATGAGCTCCGGTGCGCCGATGGGCGGAAGGAATGCTGATATGAGTGCGTATATGGCCACTCCCTGGTAATCCTTTGCCTTGAATTTGCCAAGGCCTTTCCAAAGGACTATCATGCCCGCTATTGCTAGCAGGCCGAAAGCGGTCAAAGCTCCTGCCAGGACCCATGTGAAAGGTGCTATTCCGAGAGTCATGCTGACATTCGTCACCGGCACAAGGCCGCCGAATATCACTATTATGCCGACTAATTTCAGCAGCAGACCCACGAGAATAAGGACCTTCGCTATCGTCGCTTCGGTACTCAACCCTTTGAAGTTGATGTCTATCATATTATATAATTCCCCCGATTCCCCTAATAAATCAAAAACAGTCGCTTGCTGACGTTTATTAGCGGTTTTGGCAAAATAATCATTATGAAAAAAATAAGTTTCGTTTTCGGCATATCCCTTGTTTTTGTTGTTTTTTTGTCAGGTTGCATCAACGTCAGCCCAGAAGCGCTAGCGATGGCGAACCCTCTGGTGAAACAGTTCATGGAACAATATCCAAATGCGAAAATAACCGTGAACCATTTCACCAAGGACCAGAGCGCCCAGATACTTGAGAACATAAGCGCTGAATGCGGCAACCCATACATAACCGCGAAAGAGTTTTACAGGATAAGCATCGACGACCCGGACAGCGGGCTAAAAGCGTTAGCTTGGATTGACTGGGAAACCAGGGGAATAGAATGTGCCGTGAAATATGGCGGCGGCCTGAACAAGACGATATCCAAGCCCGGCGAAGAAAACCAGGACTGCAAGTCTCACGCTGAGATGAAATGCTACGGCGAGCATGTATATTGGTTCGATTCGTGTGGCCACAAGGAAGAGAAGAAAGAATACTGCACATCCGGTTGCGAGAACGGCTTCTGCAAAACCAAGGAAGGCTGCACTGAGCATGCTGAGGCGAAATGTGCCGACGGGCACGTGTACTGGTATGACAGCTGCAACGGCAAGGAAGACAAAAAAGAGTACTGCCAGAACGGCTGCGAGAACGGCGCATGCAAAGGCGGCACGGAAAAGACCTGCTTAAACGAAGGGGAAAGCAAACCCGTCATCGCGAACCCGCTGCCATGCTGCGAAGGCCTGACACTAATCCCTCCGAAGGCGGAAAACCTGGTAGGCATATACGGATACTGCACCGCGAAATGCGGCAACGGCATTTGCAATGAAATCGAGACCGCATACAACTGCCCGTCAGACTGCGGCAATATCAATTGCACAGACTCCGACGGCGGCAGGAACTATTCCGTGAAAGGGACGGCGACAGTTGCCGGCCAGTCGCTCACGGACCATTGCAACGAAGACGGTTCGCTTACCGAGAAATACTGCGAGAACAACGAGATAAAAGCCGAGTCAGTCTCCTGCCCGACAGGCTTCAAGTGCGACGACGCGAAGTGCGTGGAAGAAACAGTATAAAAAAGAGAAACGCTGAGAGCAAGACTCGAACTTGCGCGGGCTATTCACCCACAGGGTTAGCAACCCTGCGCCTTGACCGCTCGGCCATCTCAGCAGATTAATATTTCGTCCGCACTTATTTCAGCGAACTTTTTTTGTTTTGCATTATTATGTGGGTTTATCTCTTTAAAAAATCTTTCCATGTTCTTTCTGCCGGCCATGCGTATTTTCAGGTTGCTTTTTTCGAGCCAGAAATGAAAATCAAGGTCGCGCAGGATCTCCTTGAGCTGCATAAGGTGCGCGAGCGACGGGCTGGAGATTTCTAATATGGGATTCCTGTATTCCCCGGACGTGCGGCGTAGGTAGAGCGAGCCGCTCGAGTCGAACATACCCCTCACATACGCCTTCCAGTATTCGTGGTTGTTGAAAATCAGCTTCGGCATGCGGAGCGCGTGCGCCTTCCTGCCTATAGGGAACTGGAGATACGTATGGAAAGTCTTCACCGCCCGCCCGCCGCACGCGCGGATGCAGATCACGTATCCGTCCTGATATTTCCTTTTGACGAGCTTTAGCTCCCTGCCGAAAATCTTTTCAAAGAGCGGTTTTACGTGGCTTCGATAATATTGCATTTCATCCTTCGTGCTCCTGATTTCCAGGATGTAGCTTCTAGCGGTTGCATAGATGCTGCCGTCGCCCGCGAATATGCCGCACGCCTCGCCCAGCGTGTCCTTGTTGAGCGAAAGTAATTCAAACATAATTGTTATTTGCGGGTCATGGTTTAAATATCCGCGCCTTAAAGTCACAAACTTTATAAAGCCACCGGATGAATTAAATAACAGATAAATTTTTCAGAAAATCGATTGAGAGGTGGGTATATGGCAATAAAAGTTTCGAGCATTTCCGAGACGTACGGCAAGGACGTTTTCACGAACAGGGGTATGTTCTGCGGAAAAGTCGAGGATATCGAGTGCGACCTCAAGCGCTTCAAGGTTCGCTCACTGGTCGTGCGTGCTGCAAAGGAGTCTTACATATCCAAGATGCTCGGCAGCAAGAAGGGCGTTATCATCCCGTTCCCAATGGTAGAATCCATAGGCGACGTGATACTGATAAAGCACATCTCGCTTCCGGTCGCGGATGAAGAGCCCGCAAAAGAGGGCGCTGCGTCAGAATCTGAATAAATCCCGATAAAAAAGAAAAATTTCGCAGTTTAGAATATAGGGATATCCTTGGACAGGACTTCTGTCCTCTTCTTCTTTATTAAAATCACGTCTTCAAGCCTTACGCCTCCGATACCTTTTATGTAAACGCCCGGCTCTATGGTCATTACAGTGTTTTCCGCGAGCGTCTCGCCCTGCGGCTCGTGGACGGAAAGTCCCAGCCCGTGGCCGAGGCCGTGCAATACCGTGTAGCTTTTTTTCGCGTAAAGTTTTTTCTGGAGATCTTCCAGCTCGCTGTAAGTCACGCCCGCGCGTGCGGCGTATATGAGTTCGTCGTGTATCTGCTTGACGTCTTCGTATATCTTCTTCTGGACTGGGCCGAGTCTCGTGAAAAACATGCGCGTTATGTCTGAGCAATAGCAGTCGACGATACATCCCGTGTCTATGAGGACCGGGGCTTTCGCTTTCGCGAGCGTCTCGCCTGGCTTGTGGTGGACGAACGCAGCCTGTTTGCCTGCGCAGACGATGGACTCAAACGACTCGCTAGCACCGCGCTTCCTGTATTCTATCTCTATCGCGTCCGCGATCTGCTTTTCGCTGTTGCCCCATAGAAAGCCGCCGACGTTTTGTAAGACGTCTCCCGTCAGCCTTATCGCCTCTTTAATCTGCGCTATTTCAAACTCGTCCTTCTGGATGCGCGGGATTTCCATTATCTTGCCGGCGGGCTCCAGCCTGGCCTTCAGTTTTTTCTTCATGGCCCTGAAAAGCAGGAGGCTTAGCGTCCGCTCGTCGTAGCCCATGCGCTTGAATCCGCCGAGCTGGCGGATGAAGTCGTCCTTGTCCCGGATGTATGTTATGTCAGGATATTTTGAGGCGGCATCGTTCTCAAGCGGCGAAACGAAAAGCTTCGGCCTGCCGCTGTCCTGGAAAAGCATGAAGATCCTGTCGTCCTTCAGGCCGGCATACCCAGTGTAATAGAACACGTCGTGCGGGTCGGAGGTTATTACCGCGTTCAGGCCGCTTTTCTGGACTAACGCTTTCAGTCGCCTTTGCCTCGCCGCGAAGTCTGGCTTCATATAATATTCTTGGTCCAAGCCCACTAAAAAAGCATAGCGGATGCATAAAGCTTAAATTACATTAATTGAAGATATTATAATCCTTAACGTGGTGCCTCATGAATTACAGCGTTCCTGATATGAAAAAGCTCGCTACCGAGATAAGAAAGGACATAATCAGGATGACGTGCGAAGCCGGTAGCGGACACCCTGGCGGCTCTCTTTCTTCCGTGGAAATAATGGTTTCCCTTTACTTCAATGTCATGAAGCACGACCCGAAAAACCAGGCTTGGGACGACCGTGACCGCTTCGTGCTTTCGAAAGGGCATGTCTGCCCTGTTCTTTACGCTTCTCTCGCCAGACGAGGATACTTCCCGCCGGAAGAGTTGATGACTCTCAGGAAGTTCGGCTCGCGGCTGCAAGGGCATCCGCACAGGCTCAAGCTTAGCTGCCTCGAGACTTCTTCAGGTTCGCTGGGCCAGGGCCTTTCCATCGCAAGCGGGATGGCAATCGGCCTGCGCATGGACAAGAAAAGCCCGCGCGTCTACTGCCTGATGGGCGACGGCGAGTTGCAGGAAGGCCAGGTGTGGGAAGCCGCGATGACCGGCGCTCACTACAAGCTGGACAACCTCTGCGGCATCGTCGATGTCAATGGCCTGCAGATAGACGGCAGGACCAGCGACGTGAAGAACCTGGAGCCGCTCGCGGACAAGTGGAAGGCGTTCGGCTGGCATACTATCGAAGTGGATGGTCACAACGTCGAGGCGCTTATCAGCGCGTTCCGCGAGGCTGAGCGGACGAAGGGAAAGCCCACGGTCATACTTGCAAAGACAGTCAAAGGCAAGGGCGTCTCCTTCATGGAAAACAAAGCCGAATGGCACGGCAAGCCGCCCAGCAAAGAAGAAGCCGCGAAAGCACTGAAAGAACTTGGAGAGACATGCTGAAGTGATGTTTTATGACAGAAAAAAAATCCGGATTGAACGAGACGCTGCACCTAGCTCCTAATATTTACGATAAGGTCGAGAAGATACCCACGAGGAACGGCTTCGGCCACGGACTAGTCGAACTGGGCCACGCGAACAAGAACGTCGTCGCCCTTTGCGCCGACCTTTCCGATTCGACGCGCGCGCTCTGGTTTGCCGAGAAATTTCCCGACAGGTTCATAGAAGTCGGCATTTCGGAGCAGGACATGATGGGCATCGCTGCGGGTCTCGCCGCCGTAGGCAAAATACCATTCCTAAGCACATACGGCGTCTTTTCGACAGGACGCGCGTGGGACCAGATGAGGACGACGGTCGCATACGGCGATTTCAATGTAAAAATCGCGAGTGCGCACGGCGGCATCTCGGTAGGCGCGGACGGCGCGACGCACCAGTCTCTGGAGGAGATCGCTTTGTCCCGCGTGCTGCCCAACATGAAAGTCATAGTGCCCGCGGACTACTGGGAGTCGAAGAAGGCGACTATCGCTTCCGCCTCGATTCATGGCCCCATAGTCATACGCTTCGGCCGCGAAAAAGTGCCGGTCATAACTACGGAGAAGACGCCGTTCGTTTTCGGGAAAGCCGAAACGTTCAGGTTCGGGAACGACGTCACAGTCTTCGCGTGCGGCCCGATGGTTTACGAGGCGCTCATTGCCGCGAAGGAACTTGAAAAGAAAGGCATTGACGTGCGCGTGGTCAACATGCACACGGTCAAGCCGCTCGACGAGAAGGCGATAATAGACGCGGCGAAAGAGACGGGCGCGATAGTCACGGCCGAAGAGCACCAGGTCAACGCGGGCTTCGGCTCTGCAATCGCGGAAGTCGTGGTCGAGCACTATCCGGTGCCCATGAAACGCGTAGGTGTGATAGACCGCTTCGGCGAGTCGGGCGAGCCGGACCAGCTCATGGTGGAATTCAATCTCAAGAGCACGGACATAATAAAGGCGATAGAGGACGTGCTCAGCCGCAAGAAAAAATAATCTTTTCGTGGATGCAACATGATTAAAAGGGATTCTTATGGGCACTAATGCGAGAATAGCTGAAAGGATGTCGAGGCTTGGAACCGAAACGGCGTTTTCCGTTTCTCTCGAAGCACGGGAGTTTGCGTGCAAGGGCAAAAAAATCTATCCTTTTCATCTCGGCGACATGAACATCAGGACACCCAAGAAGATTATTGATGCGGCTAGGAAAGCTATGGAAGACGGCAAAACAGGCTACTGCCCCAGTGCAGGCATCCCAGAACTCAGGGAGGCGCTGGCCAAAGACATGAGCAGCTCGCGCGGCATAAAGCTCACGGCGAAAAACGTATCGATACAGATGGGCGGCAAGCCAGTAATAATGAAGTTCGTCATGGCTTTCATGAATCCGGGGGACGAGGTGCTGTACCCGAATCCCGGATACCCGATTTACGAGTCGCAGATCCGCTTCCACGGAGGTATAGTGAAACCTTACGGTTTCAAGATGATTGACAAGGGCTTCAGCTTGGACATGGAACAGCTCGAGACGCTTGTCACACCGAAGACCAAACTGTTCATATTCAACAACTATCACAACCCTATGGGCGCGGAATCCGACCCGTTGGAGATGAAGAGAATCGCCGATTTCTGCAAAAGGCACGACCTGCTCGTGCTGAGCGACGAGGCGTATTTCGACATCACATACGACGGCAAGCCCAAGAGCATAGTTTCCTACCCAGGCATGGCCGAGCGCACGCTGATACTTTACACGTTCTCCAAGAAGTTCGCCATGACGGGCTGGCGGCTTGGGGCGGCTGTAGGGCCGGAATGGATGATAGAGCAGATTAACCGCCTGAACGTGAATGACGAGTCGTGTTCGAACCACTTCATCCAGTGGGCCGCTGTCGAGGCGCTCAAAAACACGCAGAAGGAAACGCAACAGATACTCGACACACTGAAAAAACGCAGGGACCTTGCGTGCAAGATGCTCAGCACCATAAAGGGCATCAGAGTTTTCAAGCCCAACTCGACTTTCTACATCTTCCCGGACGTGACCGAGGCGATGCGCAACCTGGGTTTCAACGACGTCGAAAAGTTCAGGAGGTTCATACTGGAGACGACGGGCGTATCCTTCTGCACGCGACGCCATTTCGGGACGCCGCTGGATGACGAGAAGCACGAGTTCATCCGCCTCGCTTATTCCGGCATCGACCTGAAGGACATCAGGGAAGGCCTGGCGAAGATGAAAAGCGCGATTGAGAACCCGGAAATTTCAAAAAGATGGGTTTCCGAAAAAAGCACAAAGCCTTGAACTGGGCATGAAAGCAATGGAGAACAACAAGATCCCTTAAATCCGATTTTTAATTCATGATCGAAGAATCAATTATTACCCCATTTTTTTTGTAAAATCTAAAATAAATACAAATAGATAGCGTAGATGTTTTACTTGGTCCATTTTTTTATAGGCGGTTATGCCAGTATCAACATTCCCAAGAAGTAATGAAATTCGATATAAATAAATATGGTGAAAATATCGTAAAGAAAAAATTCGAGATGGAAATAGAAATCCCTAACAATTCGGAAGCCGAGTTCAACCAGATAATGGAATGGGTCAGGGACAAGAGCCACAACGACAGGTGGAAGTTCGTGAAGAGAGCCTCGGCCAACAACGATTTCCTGATGTGGAAGCTGAAGAAGAAGATGGCTGCGATCAAACCCGGCTTGGCAAAAATCTGAACCCGGCCCATGCTTTTTATTTTACTATTATCTCTAGCGTAGCCTTTTGACCAAAGCTTCGCCAATCATTTTAGCGTGCAAAAAAACCAATGGGGCCGCTGGGATTCTCAAAGCCATTTTCCGCAAACGCTTTTGCGCGAGGCGGAAAAGGGTTTATTTGAACCCAGGTCGCCAGCACCCCAAGCTGGAATGATCATGGCGTCAAGCTCAAAAGCTCGAGGATGACTAGACCAAGCTACACTACGGCCCCACGGATTGTATCTTATTATAGGGCATGAATATATTAATTATAGAGGCCGGGCAACCGGAAAAGAAAGAAGCCCCGCTGGAAAGCGGTAAAAAGTATTTAAGCGGTTCGTGGCAATACAATGTCTCATATAAAAATCGCACTTAAACCGAGTGATATGATGAAAAACCTGGACATGATAGATATCAGGAAAACGGAAAATACGGGCAGAATAATAAGGATGCCCGAAAGCACGAGAAAGAAAGTCAAGGCCTTCCTCAACGAGGGCCACCAGTTAAGCTTTTAAAGCAATTACGCGATAAATAAAGACAAACCAGCGTTTAGGGGTTTTTGATATGATAATACCGATAAGATGCATGACTTGCGGCAAGCCAGTCGGGCACCTCTGGGAGAAATACCAGAAGGCCGTCGAGGGCGGCGCTTCGCCGAAGAGTGTTCTGGATTCGCTTGGGCTGGACAGATACTGCTGCCGCGCGCTTTTCATGACGCACGTGGACATGATTGACAAGATCGGCCAGTTCAAGAAGTAAAGCATAAAGCCTCCGGAATGTCATCGGCTTTTAATTTTATTTTCAGTTTAGCTTCAGGCTTATTGACAGGCCTGGCTCTGTTTGGGTTTACTGGCCATATGGCACGTAGTTGGACAGCATTATGTCGAACGTCAGAGTCTCGCTGGCCAGCGGATGGTTGAAGTCGAGCTTCATGTGCGTTTCGTTTAAGTCCACGACCTTGCCGCTGCCGTATACCGTCACGATGGTGCTGCCTCTTATCGGGTTTGTTGTCATGACCAGGCTATCACCCTCGAGGTTCACGGTGCCCTTGGCGTAAACGTTGCCCAAGGCGTCCTTCATGTCGAATGTCATGCCGTTCTGCGGCTCATGCACGATCTTTACAGTTCCGTTTACAATGCTCGTCACGCGCATATCCCACACCATGTCTTCGAGGCGATAAGTCTTTCCAACCACGGGTTCCTCGCCGAATGTCATGTTGAACACATCGGTTGATGTGCTTTCCGTCCTGTTCATCCTGTTGACCAGGGGGATGTCGAAAATCTTGCTCTCGTCGTAATAGCCGTACGCGTCCGCAGGCTTTATGACGACAGTCTTCTTATCGCCGACGCGCATGCCTATGACAGCTTCGTCAATGCCCTTTATCGCTTCACCAGCTCCGGTCTTGAACGTGAAATTGCCGGCGTCGTATATCGAGCCGTTTTCTATCTTAAGAGAATATAATATCTGCACTACATCGCCGCTTTTGACGGGCCCTGCGCCGATTCTGATGAAGCCGGGAAGGGAGAGCAGTATGACAGCTCCCAGAACAGCGACTACAGCGACGATAGCGATGGCATACTTCATGGGAATGCCTTTCTCATTGTCCTTGACTATCTCGATTCTTTTCTTCTCCGTCAACTGGGCAGCCTTGTTTATCTTTTCGCTCTTGAGCGGTTCTAGCATTTTGTCCTTGAGCGACTCGTAATGCTTGTGCTCATCGTGAGCTTTTTCCTCATGTTTCCTGACAGACTTTTTTGCCATAATTTCACCCTCAACATTCTGAATGCCGATGGAGGGAATTGAACCCTCGACCCCCGCGTTTCCCTCTCACTGGCGCGCATAGCATGTGTCGCGTGCCTCGAATCTCATAACTTAAAAGATATGAGCGCGGTGCTCTAACCACTGAGCCACATCGGCATTTTGAATAAATATAATTCTAATACTTTAATAAATAACTATTTTCACGGATAAGTGTTGTCATATGGCGCAAAAGATGATTCGCAGGGAATTCAGGGAAAGCGATTTGGCGCAGATAATCGAATTCAAGAAGCAGAGCGCCAAAACGAGCTTCAGGGGCCAGAAGCTGAAAGTGGACAGGTTCACTGCGAGGCTCACCGAAAGCGTGAAAAAGGACCCGGGCATGATACGCGTTCTAGAAAGCAACGGCACTATCGCTGGCTATATCTGGGTGGGCTTGAGCGAAGGCGACTTCGGCAAATACGGCTTCCTGCACCAGCTTTTCATCCACCAAGATTTTCGTGGTCGTGGCCTCGCGCAGACGCTGGTGAAAGACGCTGAGAAATATCTGGCGAAGCGCGGGGCGAAGAAAATGGAGATACTGGTCACCGGTACCAATTGCCCTGCCCACAAGCTTTACAAGAAGCTGAAATACAAGGACACCAGAATCCAGATGGAGAAGATGCTGTAGTTTTCAGTCGCTCTTGAACTTCTCGAACTTCTCCTTGAGCTTGCGCTTCATCGACTTCTTCATGAACATGTTGAGCGAGCGCTGGCTTTCGTCGTCGCTGCCCAAAACGTCTTCTTCCGAGAAACCAAGTCCATATAGAATGCGCATGGCCGCCGGCAGTACCTGGTTGTTTATGTAATAGTCGGGGTCGTAGTTCTGCGCGTATTCGAACGGCTCGGCACGGCTTGATATCGAGCCGTCTCCGCGCGTGATTATGTAGCCGATTACAGAGCCCTCCTTGACGGCGTGACCCCGGGCCGCATATTTCCTTGCCGCGGCGACGTGCGGGCCTATCTGCTCATAAGCTTCCAGAGGACGCGACAACTGCGTGTATATGACCAGGTCCTTGGTGTCGATGTCGCCCTTGTTGATTTTGGCTACGACGTCGCGGACGATGGCAATGGCTTTATTCTCGTCCTTGTCCCTGAGAATCGCGAACAGGATTTTCTCCTGCGTGTCTTTCGAAATTTTACACCAGTCGCGGCGGACTTTCTCGAAACCACGTATCGTTATGTTGCCATCCTTCCCCAGCAATGCGTAGCGCTTCTTCGCCGTCACGCCGCTCTTGGCAGGAACGAAGATGCCTGAAACATACATGGCGTCGAAATCGAGCTCCATGACTCCCGGTAACGTGTCGTTAACGTCTTTCAGGAACTTGGCCGCCCGCTTCTCGGTGCACTTCGAAATGAACAGCGAATCAGTATCGCCGTAAATGACGTTAAGACCCTGTTCCTTCGCGAAGTTTATGACCTTCTGTATGTAGTAGCGGCCGAAAGATGCGATGGACATGGCGCAAATCCTCGAATACCAGCGCGAACCTGCGTAGGCGTAATAGCCGTAGCTGGCGTTGGCTATTATCTTGAGGGCGTATTGCATGCTGTAAAGATCCTTGTATCTTTTCGATGACGTGTCGAGGAATTCCATCTCTTTTTTCAGCGTCACTCTCTTCTTTACTACGTCTTCGAGTATTTCCGGTATGAAGCCCTTCTTCTTCGTCGAGAAGTAATGGTCGCTGTCCGGCACTTTGTTATTCGCTCCGTCGTCTTTGTCGAGCGTCTCGGGCGAGATGTTGTGCGTGATGACGGTCGTGGGATACAGGCTCGCGAAGTCGAACAGCGCTATGTCCTCGTGTATGCCCGGTTCCGGCAGCAGGACGTAACCACCGACGTACGGCGAAGCTTCCCTCCGCTTGTCAATCTCGGACTGTTCCGGACGATTGAGCGCAGTCTCGTTTTTCTCAAACGCCTTCCGTATGAATAGCCATTCGACCAGTTGCGAATAAGTCATGCGGGAAACGTCGAATGGCGTCTGCCCCACCAGCTTCGAGAGCTCGAATATCTGGGGCATGAGCCTGTCCGCGAGATGCAGCGTCAATTCAGAATCCTTGAGGCAGTAATCAGCGACGACCTTAATGTCGCGCTTTTCTTCCCACATCTTCTCCATGTCCTTCCATTCGAGCGCTTCCTTGCCCTCGCCGAGCAGCTCCTTGGAAACCATGTCAAGCGTGAACGTCTCCGATTGCAGCGAGTCCGCCAGTATGTTCTCTATGAACGTGTATAAGTCGAGATGTAAACGCCCGTTTATCGAAGCGGAGAACATGCGGCCGCGCTTCACGAATTCCATGGCCTTGCCGTCTCTTCCGAGCGCCAGCGATACCTTCAGCTTTTCCGCGCGCTCCTTTATCTTCACCCAGTCGAAAAGGTCGCCGTTGTACGTGACTATCACGTCCGGGTCCTTCTCGGCAATCACCGTTGCCAGGCGTTGCAGCATCGCCTTCTCATCTTCCAGGATTTCCACGTTCTCGCTAGCGCCTGACCAGCCGTGCGTCAGGACCTTTTTGTAAGAATGGTTGTAAAGCGATATCATGATTATTTCTTCTCCGTACGTCTCTATGTCTATCGCGAGCGTCGCAAGCTTGTGCGCATTGCCCTCCGCTTTATGAACGCTTTCGAGCTCCAGTATGTCCAGCTCGCCTTCCTTCTTCTCATCGCCCGTCGCGACAGCCCAGCCAGTTGGAATGAGGTCCTTATCAATCACATAGCGCCTGTAGAACGGGATGTCGTATTCGTAGGGCTTCTTTATCTCGTGCCAGTGTTCGGTCGCGTGCCTGATCTCGTTCACGTCGCCGGGCGCTTTGACGGTAACCTTGACGAACTTTTTCGGTTCGCCCAGCAGATTCCTTTCGACAGTCTCGGCTCTGATGAAGGCGCTGCCGTAATCCTTTATGGCGGCGAGCTTCTCCCTGAACAGGCTCAGGTTGAAATTCTCGATGTGCTTCTCGTCGAGCTCTAGATAAAAATAAGGCCTGAACTTGCGGTCGAGCGCGAGGACGGTTTTGCCGCTCTTCGTCTTGCCCCACAGGCGCGTGACGGGCTCGCCGTTCTCGATTACGTAATCAGCGTCAAAAAGGCAGAATTCCACCCTACCCATAATTTAATGGTTGGTTTTCGGCTTAAAAAGAAGAATTCACTGTCCGTTTTCCGCGTCTCTTATTCTGGCATAGGAAACCAGAGTGTCGCCGTCGTTGAGGCGCATGACCCTCACGCCCTGAGTAGCTCGACCAATCTCATGGACGTCCTTCGCGAATATGCGGATTACCTGGCCTTCCTTGGAGACGAACAGTATCTGGTCGTTGTCGTGCAGCGGCACGATGCCTATGACGTTGCCGTTCTTTGCGGTGACCTTGAGGTTCTTGACACCCTTGCCTCCGCGCCTCTGCTGCCTGTAAAGCTCGAATTTCGTGCGTTTTCCATACCCCTTTTCAGTGACCGTGAAAAGCGAGCCGTGCTCGAATTTGGCGTCTCCCACGACTTCGTCCTTGCCGCGCAGGCGGATGCCGCGCACACCGTGCGAAGCGCGGCCGGTCGGCCTGACGTCCTTCTCACCGAAGCGTATGGCATAGCCGTGCTTTGTCGCTATGAGAATGTCCTCTTTACCGTTCGTCAGCCTCGCTTGTATGAGATCGTCGCCGTCGTTCAGCTTGAGCGCTATTATGCCGCAGCTTCTCGGATTCGAATATTCGACCAGCGCTGTTTTCTTGACCAAACCTTTCTTCGTCATGAAAAATATGAATTTGCCTTCCTCGAACTTGTCCACGGGTATCATGTCTCTCAGGCGCTCGCCTTCCTCGAGGTTCAGCAGGTTGACGATGGGCTTGCCGCGCGCGTAGCGTCCGGCTTCCGGGATGCGATAAGCCTTCATCCAGTGGACCTTGCCCTTGTTGGTGAAGCAGAGCAGGTAATCATGGCTGTTCATGACGTAGATTTCCTTGACGATGTCGCCTTCCTTGTTTTTCGCGCCGATTACACCCTTGCCTCCGCGCCTCTGTTGCTTGTATTCCTCGAGCGGTATGCGCTTCGCGTAGTCGTCGCCAGAGAACGTTATGACCACGTCCTCCTTCTTTATGAGGCGGTCGTCCTCCAGGTCCTCGACGGAATCGCCGTTGCACGATATCTGCGTTTTTCTCGCGTCGCCGTATTTTTTCTTCAGTTCATGCATCTCGCTCTTGATTATGCCGTAAATCTTTT
The DNA here is from genome assembly GCA_026397315.1 of Candidatus Aenigmatarchaeota archaeon. Classification (GTDB taxonomy): domain Archaea; phylum Aenigmatarchaeota; class Aenigmatarchaeia; order QMZP01; family QMZT01; genus JBGPQP01. The sequence continues at coordinate 69,312 of JAPLVC010000002.1, forward strand.
CCTCGTGCTCGAGTATTTCCTTGAGCTCCGCGATGAGCTTGATCAGCGACGCGTGCTCGTCTTTCACTTTCTGTCGCTCCATCGAAGCCAGGCGCTGCAAACGCATTTCCAGTATGGCCTGCGCCTGTTTCGGGCTGAGTTTGAAGCGCTCTATTAGATGCTTCTTCGCAGTCTCGACAGTGTCCGCCGCCCTGATGGTTTTTATCACGTTGTCGATGTCGTTGAGCGCGACCAGAAGGCCTTCGAGAATATGCGCCTTGTCGCTCGCCTCGTTGAGGTCGAACTTCGTGCGCTTCGTGATGACGTCTTTTCTGTGCTTTATGAATTCATCGATCATGTCCTTCAGGCTGAGAACGCGTGGCTGGCCGTCGACCAGCGAAAGCATGTTTATGCCGAAAGTCGTTTGTAATTGCGTGTGCTTGTAGAGATGATTGAGAACGATGTCAGCCTGCTCGTTCTGCGACACGTCGACAATGATGCGCATGCCATCTTTGTCAGACTCGTCGCGCAGGTTGGTAACGCCCTTTATCACCTTGTCCCTCGCAAGGCGGGCCATGTCCTCTATGAGCTTCGACTTGTTCACTTGGTATGGAATCTCGGTGATTATGATCCTTTCCTTGTCCGCCCCCCTTTTCTCGATTTGAGCCGTCCCTCGCAACGTTATGCCGCCCCTGCCGGTGGTATAGGCCTGTATAAGGCCGGCTGTCCCCAGTATCGAGCCGCCCGTCGGGAAATCCGGGCCATGTATTATTTTCATGAGCTCGGGAAGCGTTATCTGCGGGTTGTCGACGGTTGCAATTACGCCGTCTGCGACCTCGTTGATGTTGTGCGGCGGTATGTTCGTCGCCATGCCCACCGCTATGCCGGACGAGCCGTTGACAAGGAGATTAGGGAACTTGCTCGGCAACACTGCCGGCTCCTTTAGCGAGCCGTCAAAATTCGGGACGAACTTTATGGTTTCTTTTTCTATGTCCGCAAGGACTTCCTGTGCGGTCCTTGCCATCCGTGCCTCGGTGTAGCGCATTGCCGCCGCGCCGTCACCATCGACCGAACCGAAATTCCCTTGTCCATCGATGAGCGGGTAGCGTAACGAGAACGTCTGCACCATGCGGACCAGTGCATCGTAGACTGACTGATCGCCGTGAGGGTGGTATTTACCCAGGACTTCTCCTACGATTCTTGCAGACTTTTTATAGGGCTTGGAATGGAGCATGCCCATCTCGTGCATGGCGTAAAGAATTCTCCTGTGCACGGGTTTCAAACCGTCGCGCACGTCGGGAAGCGCTCTGCCGACGATGACTGACATGGAATAATCTAGATAGCTCTCCTTCATCTCTTCCTCGATTATTCTCGGCTTTATGTTTTCCGGCTTTTTCTCTGCAGTTTTCTCTTCCGGTTTCTTTGCCTTAGCTGCTTCCTCTTCGACTCTCTTTCCCGCTGCCATGTTTATTTTCACCTGTCGATTATGATGATTCAGATATCGAGATTTTTCACGAACTTCGCGTTCTTCTCGATGAACTCCCTTCTCGGCTCTACCTCGTCACCCATTAGCATGCTGAACGTCCTGTCGGCCTCTATCACGTCCTCTAGGGTGACCTGGAGCAGGATGCGCCTCTCCGGATCCATGGTGGTCGACCACAGCTGGTCAGGGTTCATCTCGCCAAGACCCTTGAAACGCTGTATTTCCGCGTTCTCGCCCAGACGCTCGATGTGATGGTCCTTTTCCTTGTCCGAGTAAACGTAATGCAGCTCACCGCCTTTTTTTATCCTGTACAAAGGCGGCTGCGCGATGAAAATGTGGCCTTTCTCGACCAGCGGCCTCATGTAGCGGTAGAAGAACGTCAGCAGTAGCGTTCGTATGTGCGCGCCGTCGACGTCGGCATCGCTCATTATTATGATTTTATGATAACGCAGCTTGGTTAGGTCGAAGAAGTCGCCTGCGCCCGTGCCTATCGCCGTCATCATGGTCTGGATCTCGTTGTTCTTGAGCACGTTCACAAGCCTCGCTTTCTCAACGTTCAGGATCTTGCCGCGTAATGGAAGGATGGCCTGTGTTTTCCGGTCGCGGCCCTGGCGGCTGCTCCCGCCGGCTGAGTCGCCTTCGACTATGTAGATTTCGCTCTTCGTCGGGTCGCGCTCCGAACAGTCGGCGAGCTTACCGGGAAGCGAAGAGAATTCGAACAAGCCTTTGCGCCTTACCAGTTCCCTGGCCTTTAGCGCGGCTTCTCTCGCCTTGGCTGCGTTCATCGATTTCTCCATTATCAGCTTCGCCTTGCCCGGGTTTTCCTCGAGGAACGTCTTCAGGCATTCGGAGACCGCGGCATCGACGATGTTCTTTATCTCCGGGTTGCCGAGCTTCGTCTTGGTCTGGCCCTCGAACTGCGGCTCCATCATCTTTATGCTCATCACGGCCGTAAGGCCTTCGCGCACGTCGGAACCGGAAAGCTTTTCCTCGCCGTTCTTCGGCTTCGCGCTTTCCTGCGCATATTTGTTGAGCACGCGCGTGAGGGCGTTCTTGAAGCCCACGAGGTGGAGGCCGCCCTCCTCCGTGTTTATGTTGTTCACGAATGAAAGGATGAGCTCTGCGTAGCCCGTGTTATACTGCATGGCTATCTCGACTTCTGTCGTGCCTTTCTTCGCGCAAAAGTATATGGGCTTCTCCAGTATGCACTGCTTGCTCTGGTTGAGGTAATTCACGAATGAGACAATGCCGCCCTCGAACTTGAACTCCTCGGCCTTGTCGTTCCTCTCGTCGCGCAGGGCTATGAGTAAGCCCGGGTTCAGGAAAGCCAGCTCTCGCATGCGCGAGGCGAGCATGTCGTAGTGGTAATCATTGGTCTCGAAAATCTCCTTGTCCGTCCAGAATCTGACCAGCGTGCCTGTCTGGAAAGGGAAGGAAGCGTCTTTTTTTATGTGCACTTCGTTCACGGGCTCGCCTCTAGCGTATTCCTGGGAATAAACCTGGCCGCCTCTCCTGACGTCGACGATGAGCTTCTCGGAGAGCGCGTTAACGACCGATACACCTACGCCGTGCAAGCCGCCTGAAATCTTGTAGCTTTCCTTGTCGAACTTGCCGCCGGCATGAAGCTTTGTCATGACGATTTCCAGCGCGGACTTGTTCTGGTATTTGGGGTGGTTATCGACAGGTATGCCGCGTCCGTCGTCGATGACGCTCACGCTGTTGTCCTTGTGAATCGTAATGATAATGTTCTTGCAGAAGCCGACCAGCGCCTCGTCGATGCCGTTGTCCACGACTTCCTGGACCATATGGTGGAGGCCGCGGAGCCCGGTAGAGCCTATGTACATTCCGGGCCTTTTCCTGACTGCGGAAAGGCCTTCCATCACCTTTATTTCCTTCGCATTATAACTGCTTTCTGGGCTGGTCATATAGCTCACTTTTAGGTGTTTTCGGGCCCTGTAAACCCGTCTAAAGATGTTGCTGAATTAAAAGTCACTTGGTTAATTAATATTATATATTAATTAATATATAAAGATATATTAAAAGTCCACCTTTGCCGGTTTTCTTGTGCCCTAAGAGTTCAGCTTTGCGAACAGGATGCCAGCGCATATGACCTGCACGAAGATGCTCAGGCTCCAGCTCACGGTCATGAGCAGCGATATCGGGAAGCTGCTGTAGGACATTATCATCCCGGGTATCGTTATGACCCAGTAACCAAGGCCGAAATAAACGCCCTTTTTAATGGCATCCGTCTCCTTTATCAGTCCTTTCGCCATGTTCCAGAACCATGCCATTATGACGCCCAGCACGAAAGGCTCGACGAAATAGAGCGACATAAGCGGGTCGGACCACGGACGGAAAAGCGCAGGATTGTTGTATTCCGCGGCCAGAGACGGGAACAGCGCATCGAGCGCGAATCCGAAGCCCATGCCCACCACGAGCATCGCCGCTCCGGCAATCAGACCAGGTATGATTATTTTTTTCAGAAGATCACCATTTTATAATTTGTCAAACCCGCCTATAAGCATTCCGGCCGCTGTGACGGACGCAGAAATTTTTTATACTACACTCTTCATTATTATGCTATGAGACCAACTGGTCACCACATAATCGCCGAGTTCATATATTGTTCTAAAGACGTTCTCAACAGCAAGGAAAAAATCGAAAAGATTCTGAGCGACGGCATAGCAAGCGCAGGCCTCTCCGTCGTCAGCATACATACTCACAAGTTCAGCCCGGCAGGCATCACATGCCTCGCCATAATAAGCGAGTCGCACATCGCGATACACACTTACCCGGAGGCGAGGCACGCGTCCGTCGACATTTTCACCTGCTCGCCAGGCCCGGAAAAACCGTTCGCGCTTCTCAATTATCTCAAGAAGCAGCTCAGGCCCAAGACGCTGCGCGTCGGCCACGTCTGCCGCGGCAACCCGCTGGAGATAAAGTACGCGGACTGGATGGAGGGTTTTTCGACGGTCGGCTTCGAGGTGCGCTATCACGTCAAGAAAATCGTCCACAGCAGCCGCTCGAAGTTCCAGCAGATAGACATCATAGAAAACGACAACTTCGGTCGCATGCTGCTCCTCGACAAGGACGTGCAGATAGCGGAGAAGGACGCGAATGCCTACACCAAGAACCTCGTCATGCCGCTCGTCGCGTCCGGCAACAGCCTCGAGAAAGTCATGATACTGGGCGGAGGCGACGGCGCTGCAGCCGCGGAGCTCATGCAGAACGGCGCGAAAAGGATTGCAGTCGTCGATATAGACAAGGAAGTCATAGCCGTCTCGATGAAGTATCTGAGGAAGATTAACAGGAATGTTTTCAAGAACCCGAAAGTCAAAGTCACCATAGGCGACGCCTACAGGGTCGTGGCCAGCAGCAGGAAATACGACGCAATCATCTACGACCTCACCATACACCCGGAGGCCTTCATAAAAATAGACAGGGAAGCGTATCTCTCGAAACTTTTCATGAGGATGAAGAAAAGCCTCAACAGCGGCGGCATGGTGACGGTCCAGTGCGGTCCGGAATTCGATTATGAGACTTGCAGAATGATGAAGAGGATACTGAAGAAGCATTTCATCGACGTCAATTTCTCGTCGTCCTTCATACCATCCTACTGCGCCAACTGGGTTTTCGCCTCGGCGAAGAAGAAGTGAGCCGTGTTTTTCAGGGTTTCTGCTTTGGCGATTTACACGATTCTTGTCGTCAGCATCGTTATTATGAAGATTACGTAGAGCAGGATGAACACTATGCCCTGCTTGTGGCCTATGCCTTCGTGCTTTACCATGCTGTAGAAAAGGAACGTGTTGGCGATGATTATGAAGGCGAGGGGGATGGTGTAGCTCATCAGCGCCATGCCGCCTATGGGCGACATGACCAGGACGGTTCCCAGTATGAGCGTCAGGTTGACGACGGTGCTGCCCAGTATGTCGCCTATCGCCAGCGCGCACTGACCCTTTCTTATGGCGGTGAAATCGAGCGCGAGCTCAGGCAGTGTCGTGCCGAAGGATATGAGCGTCAGGCCTATGACCGCTTCGGATACGCCGAAGAAGGCCGCTATTTCCGCTGCTGAGCCGACAACATATTGGGAGCTTGCCACGACGATGATCATGCCAAACAGGAAAAGCATTATCGACCTTCTCCATTCCCTTTTCGTGACGCCTTCCCTTATGTTAAGGCTGAACTTGTCCTTGAAGATGAAGAAGCAGTAAAGGCAAAACACAATTAACAGTATCATGCCTTCTATCGGGCCAACTACGCCTTTCGAGAGTATGACTGCCGGCACTATGCTTATTAGGAGCAGCAGTTCCGCGCTTTCAATCGTGTGCAATCGCTCGACACGCACCTTTCTCATCAGCGTCACGACCCCGAGCACCAGGCATATGTTCGCTATGCTAGAACCCAGCACGTCGCCGATCGCCATCGGCGCCTTCTGTATCGCGGTTGCCGTGACGGAAACAATGAAATCGGGCATCGAGACCGAGAAGGCAATCAGAATAAAGCCTATCGCCAGCTGCGAGATGCCGGTATACTCGGATATCGCTATCGCCGCGTCTATGACCCACTTGGAGGCGAATATCAGCGCCGCGAGAGCGATGATGAAAATTATGACCGCAATTATTATCATAATTTATTATTTGAGGCCGCCCGGATAAATGCTTAACCGCGAAAAATCAAAAGCAGAATCACTCAATCTCGAAATACTCGAGCCACTCGTCCTTCGCCAAACGCTCGGGAATTTCCCTGACCTGGTCCTTCGTCCCCTCTACAAGATAGCTCACGCTTATCTTGCCGTTCTTCTTGTCGACCTTGACGAAGACTTTCTTGAAGTTCGAGCCCAGCTCCTTCTCTATTTCCTTCTCGTCTATTATCCTGTTGGTCGTTATCGTTAGCTTGCGCTGGTAGGAGCCGACGCCGTGCGTCTTCAGCTTGCCGTCGACGGCTATTACGGCCCATATCATTATGTAGATTAGGATGCCCGTCAGGTATTCGCCCACGCCGATGATCAGGCCGAATATCGCGAAAAGCCAGACTGACGCCGCACTCGTGAAGCCGTAAATCTTGTCCGTCGTCTTTATCAGCGCGCCCGCGCCGAGGAAGCCGATGCCGCTCACTACTGCTCCGAGCAGCGAAAGTGGATTCTCGGGGTAAAGGTTCAGCGCGGTTATCGCGAGACCGCAGGAGCCTATCGCTACGAACGTGAAGGTGCCGAAGCCGACCGGCTTGTGGGCGCGCTGCCTGTGGAAGCCGAAAGCCATGGACAGGATGAATGTTATGATGAGCCTGGGGAGTATGACCAAAAATATCTCTTCCATGCTATTCTTTTGGTGCGGGCCAGTAATTAAAGTTCTTTTCTGCGAAGGCCTGTGAGGCAGTTTCTAGTCGCAAATGGCCGCCGGAAGGGATGCATTTAAATACTTTATAAAGATATTATGACAATATGTTTATAGAAATTATAAATTCTGAAAAAGCCCAGAAGATATGTTCAAAAAAGGAGTAATTAGTTCTAAAGAAAAAGGAATTTTTTATTAGGAGGTGGGCAAAAGCATATGAGCAATAAACCATTTGGGTGGGATTTGTGCGTAGACCTATACGGTTGCAAATACGAAAAGATAAGGAACAGGAAGTTTGTTTTGGAATTTATACGTGTATTGTGTGATGATGTTCTAAAGGTAAGACGCGAGGGCAAGCCTGTGCTGAAGCGCTATGGCAAGGAGCACCTCACGGGTTACTCGTTCATACAGTTAATTGAAGTCAGTTCTATAACCGGACATTTGTCGGAGGAGAGGCTTTCAGCCCACATAGACATTTTCAGCTGCGCGCCGTTCAACGACAAGAACGTCGAAAACTTCACCAGGGAGTTCTTCGAGGCGAAGAAATCGGTCGCTAGAAAAATCATAAGGAAATAGAGGCGATGCCCGAGACGAACGACGGCTGGTTCAGGGAGATTGATTCAAAAGACACCATTAGCGTGAGCCTCAAGGTCTCCAAGAAGCTTTTCGAGGGAAAAAGCAAGTTCCAGGACATAAAGATAATACGCAACCCGGAGTTCGGCAACGTGCTCATCCTCGATGACGGTTTCCAGACCACGGAGTTCGACGAATTCCTTTATCACGAGATGCTGGTCCACGTCCCCATGGCGACCCACCCCAACCCCCAAGAAGTGCTGATAGTCGGAGCAGGAGACGGCGGCGCTCTCAGGGAAACGCTGAAGCATCCGGTTAAGAAAGTGGTCATGGTCGAGCTCGATGGCAAGGTCATAGACGTCTCTAAAAAATTCCTCCCTTCCCTCAGCAACGGCGCTTTCGAGGATAAGCGCGCGGAGGTCATAGTCGGCGACGGCGCGGACTACATGGCAAAATGCAAGAACAGGTTCGACGTCATAATCCTCGACCTGACCGACCCGATAATGGACGAAGCCAAGAACCTTTACACCCCGGTTTTCTTCAAGAACCTTTTTGGCGCGCTTAAAGCCGATGGCGTGTTCTCAATGCAGGGAGGCTGCAAGTTTTTCAGGTCCGACCTGATAAAGAACTATTCTTTCGTTCCCGTGTCGCAGTTCTTCCCCATAACCAAGGTTTACCTGTGCGACATACCAGCGTATGGCACGACGTGGCCGCTGATTATCGGCTCCAAGAAGCACGACCCGGAGAAGCCGAGAACGCTGAAAATATCCGGCCTGAAGTGCTACAACACCGACTACCACAAAGCGGCGTTCAAGCTGCCCAATTTCCTGGCGCAGGCTCTTTACGGTTGATTTTTTGGGCTGCACTTTCCTTTTCTCCGATTTCGCATCCGGGGTTTATATTTAAATACAGAGCGCACTTATTTTATTTCATCATGATACCTGCGAAAGTTTTTTTCGTAAAGGGCGTAGGAGTCCACAAGGACAAGCTTGCTTCTTTCGAAGCCGCCTTGAGGCAGGCAGGCATAGCGCCGTTTAATCTCGTGAACGTTTCAAGCATACTGCCGCCAAAATGCGAAGTGGTCACAAGGGACCATGGACTCAAGTACCTCAATCCGGGCGAAGTGGTTTTTTGCGTGATGGCGAGAACGGACACTAACGAGCCCAACAGGCTCATATCGGTGGCCATAGGCCTTGCTCTGCCCAAAGACAGGGGTCATTACGGTTATCTTTCCGAGCACCACGGATTCGGCGAGAAGGGCGAGAAAGCCGGCGAGTATGCGGAAGATCTCGCGGCCACGATGCTTGCCACGACGCTGGGCGTTCCCTTCGATGCGGACAAGGCATGGGACGAAAGAAGGCAGCAGTACAAAACGAGCGGGCACATATTCAAGACGACGCACATCTGCCAGTCCGCGGAAGGCCACAAGGACGGCCTGTGGACGAGCGTGATATGCGCTGCAGTTTTCGTGCCGCCTGCAACGGTCGTTTCTGGGCAATAAAAAGCTTTATTGGCAGGATGAAATATGAAAAGCGATTTTTCCGGCAAATTCATGAACCTTCCTCCGGAGTTTTCTGACTGTAAGAAATCAAAGATAGTAATCCTTCCGGTGCCTTTCGACGGCACAAGCACATGGATGAAAGGGGCGGACAAAGGTCCTGAAGCCCTGATTTCAGCTTCTGGGTATCTTGAGTACTGCGAGCCTGAGACAAAGGCTGAGGTTTGTGAAAAGGGCATTTACACTGACAAGCCCGTCGTTTCCAAAATACCGGAAAGCATGGTAAAAGACGCGTATGGGCGGGTGAAAGCGCTGCTCGCGGATGGCAAGTTCGTAGTCACGCTCGGCGGCGAGCATTCGGTCTCGATAGGCCCGATTCGCGCGCATGCCGAGCGCTTCGGCGGAATGAGCGTCCTCCATCTGGACGCGCACGGCGACAGGCGCGACGAATACCATGGCAGCAGATGCAACCACGGCTGCGTAATCGCGCGTGCAAAGGAACATGTCAAAAACGTCGTCTCCGTGGGCATACGCAGTTTCGACTCCTCCGAGATGGAAAGCCTGGATGAAGACAAGGTATTCTACGCACATGAAATCCACGGCAGGGACGACTGGATAAGCAAGGCAGTCAATTCGCTCTCGAATAATGTTTACATAACCATCGACTTGGACGTTTTCGAGATAGGGCTGATGCCATCCACGGGCACGCCGGAACCTGGCGGCCTCGGCTGGTACGAAGTTACCCGCCTGCTGCGAGCAGTCGCCGAGAAGAAGAACATAGTCGGCTTCGACGTCGTCGAGCTCTGCCCGGACGAGCGCAACAAGGCGCCGGATTTCCTGGCGGCGAAGCTTGTGCAGGTCCTGCTGAGCTACATATTTTTTCTGGGCAAGCACGCGGAAAAGAAAAGATAAAAGCCACGTTCTCAAATAACAACACATGGAAAAGATGGAGCAGGTTTTCCCGGGCGTGTGGAAGGACGGCAAGCACATTTTCACCAAGAACCTCCTGCCCGGCGACAAGACATACTGCAGGACGTTCGTTGAAGAAGACGGTCACGAGTTCAGGGAGTGGAACCCCAACCGCTCGAAACCGGCGGCCGCGATAGCGAACGGGCTGAAATTCTTCCCGCTGGCGGACAAGGCGAAAGTCCTGTATCTAGGCATCGCTAGCGGGCAGACATCGACTTTCTTTTCCGACATAATCGGTCCGGAAGGCATCATCTACGGAGTCGAGATTTCCGAGCGCTGCGTGCGTGACCTGAATCCCGTCGCTGAAAAAAGAGGTAACATCGTGCCCATAGTCGCAGACGCGCGGAAGCCGGAGGAGTATGGCTGGATTGAGAAAGTCGACGTTGTCTTCGAAGACGTCGCTTCCGACGACCAGAGCGCCATCATGATACGCAATTGCGAGCGCTTCCTGAAGCCGGACGGCTTCGCCATGATTGCCATAAAATCGAGGTCGATTGACGTCATCAAAAACCCGGAAGAAATCTACAGGCAGGAAATCGCCAAGCTGGAGGAGCATTTCAAAATCCTGAGCAAAGTCAGACTGGACCCGTTTGAAAAAGACCACATGTTCCTGGTCATGAAAAGAAAGTAGTCTGCATTTTATTCAGAAGAAGGTTTTCGTTTTTAGTTTTTAGAAAAGCATGCCCGTAGCGTGCTCCGCGTTTCCGATGGCCTTGCCGAGCTCCTTTGACGTGATTTTCGTTCCACTCGCCTTGTCTTCGAGCTCGATGTCGGCTATGGTGGCCGGATACTCGTTGTAAACGAGCTTGTTAGGTATGACGCCGCGCGACTTCTTGCGGAAAGTCCATGAAGAGTGGGCGTAGGAAACGACGGAGAAGCTTATCCTTTCCTGCTCGTTTTCTCCCGTGACCCTGAAAGTCGGCAGCGCTTCTCCGGACCTTTTCACTTTTATCCTGTCGAACTTGTGCACCTCTTTCCCGTCGAAAAGCGATATGTCCTTTCTTATGGACTTCCCGAGCACCATGTGGTTCGTGTATGTCATGACGGCCCCGCGGTCGAAATGGAATATGCCCCAGTACCACGGTATGGCCGGAGCGTTGACGAAGACTCTCTGAAAATATGCGGAGCCGTTTATCTTTTCGCCGTTCACGCTTCCCGTCAGGTCCGCGTGATTGACCTTCATTATCGAATATCCCTTGTTACCTATGAAATTCCTGTTGTGGTAGCATGCCTTTCTGAAGTCGTGGCTGGCGTTCTCGATAGCGACGAATTCGAATTTATCACCTATTCTGATTACGCTTCTCTTCCCGTTGATGGAGAATGAGGTCGGTGTTCCGGACTCGGATATCAGGCCTTTGTCGTTGACCTTTATGTTGCACTGTTCGAGAAGGAAGTTGTGGTGCATCCGCTCGCCGTCGAAATACCACGTGGCAACGGCTCCGTCAAGGTTCCCCTTGTCAAGCGGCAGTTTCACGCTTATATCGAGATTGTTGCAGTTTATTTTCTTCACGTTCTTGGCGGACCACAGTATCATCAGCTGGCGGGGCTTGGACGGGTCTTTCGGGTTGTCGAAGAAGAAGAGCCAGAACCACCACCACCACGCCCCTCCGGGCATCCGCTCGTTCTTAATATCGAAGACCCTCTTTTCCAGATCAACGTGCTTGTCTTTTCTTCCGGCTTTCATTGGCCTTCATCTCCGCCAGAACCTTTGATGAGCGCTTTGACCTTGTTATCGAGGTCTTCTCCCATCTGCCTGCTGTCGTCGCGCTTGGAATAGAAATCCATCTTGGCCGCCAGCGAAAGCTTTGAAGCGATGAGCCTCGCGACCTTGCCCCTGAGATGCTTCGGCGCCTGCTGTATGAGCGGGTGTCCGAAAAGCACGCCGTATTTGGGCGCCCTGCCCTGCCCCTTGAGATGGCGGAACAGCGCTTTCTCAGCTCCCAGTAGTTGTATGGTCGAGCTGGGCATCTTGGCTATTTTTTCCAGGCCGCCCGCCTGGGCGACCAGTCTCGCAGCCAGCAAATGCCCGGCTATTACCGAAAGGTTGGGCATGGTCTCGGCGCAAACGAGCTCGAGATACTTGGACAGTTTTTCCCTGGTCTTCGTCATCTCAAGAACGGACTTGGCAAAAACGGAAGCGATTTGCGCGTCTTCTTCGTTAAAATTCATGCCTATCGATTTCGCAGCCAAGTTAGCCAGCTGCTCGTCGCTTATTTTGTCTCGCGAGCCGTATTTCTGCACGATTTCTGCGAATCTCTCGTGCGACTTCATTTCCTTCGATAGCTCGGGGAAGTGCAGGCCGTACCATTCGCGCAGGCGCTCGTAAAGCGAGTTGAGGTCGTTCTCGAGCTCATCGACTACTCCTATGACCTGAATTATGACCTTGTCCTTGCTGACGGACTTTATCTTCCTGCCGGCGAGGATGACGTTTACCTTGCTCATGAGCACGTTTATCTGGGCAGGCGTGACTATCCATTCCGCTTCGGCTGCGAGTTTCCTGAAATCGTCGCTAGCGAGCTTCTTGCCCTTATGGTCCTGCTGCACGATTATGTTCAGCCCGTCGATGCGCGCCACCTTGTCCATGACTATCTCAACGAATCCCTTCTTCCTCAGCTCCTCGAGGACGGCGCGCTCCTCGTCTATCAGGCCGCCCGCGCGCGAGGCGTCAAGCCGCTCGGCTATCGCTTCCGCGTCTTTCGGGAAGAGACGCATGGCTATGACCTTGCCGTGCTCGTCGAACGCGAACACGCCTGCAATGTTATGCGCAACGTAGGCTTTCATGAAAATCACTTATAGTATATTTACTGACGTTTTATAAAACCGTTTTTATAAGGGCCGCTCAAATATTTATTATGGACATGCAGAAGGCGATACTCGTTCTCATAGTCGTCGTCCTGCTCGGAGGCCTGGCTTTCGAGCTCAAGTACATTGAGGAGGCGCTGGTGGGGGCGACACTCTCCGTCGAGGAGCAGTGCAACAAGATGTGCTCGCAGAAAGGCGAAGTCGCTTACGTGACCGAGAACACCTGTTACTGCAAGGAGCCCATCACCTTTCGCAATCAATGGAGATGCTTCTGGAACGTGACATTCGAGAATGACGATGAGTTCTCGCCAAAGGTCAACACGAGCGCGGTACGCAACATAGCCGTCAAGTCAGTGGTCAAATATTCCGCTCCGAATGCGCCGGCGACAAAAGTCTTCGGCGTCTACAACGAGGTCTCCAACAGGATCTATTATGTCTCCGACCCGAGGAAAGACGAATATGTTGCAACTCCAATGGAGACGTGGGATGCGATGGGAGGCGACTGCGACGACTATTCAATCCTGCTCACCAGCATGTATGAGGCGATAGGCATGGACGCCAGCATCGTCGAAGTTTACAGGCCGGACAAGGGACACGTTTTCATCATATTGAAGGTGGAGCAGGACCTGGACTCGTTCCTGAAGTTCTACAAGAACATACTGGAGAGGTATACGCCATACTTCAGCGAGAAGCCGTTCAACTTCGTTGTTTTCGGCGAGAACAGCAAGGAGTGCGAGACGCTCCAGAAGACGCTCGAGATGGGCAAGAACATCGACTCTTTCTATATCGTCATTGACAGCACGACCGGCGACTATCCCGGCAGCCGCGACGCTTTCGATGGCTACGACACTACTACGTTCATAAACACGGGCGAATAGTTCGCTAGTTCGCATAACGTTCAATGTAACAAATAGTATATTCATATAAAATTTTAAGCGGCTTTTTTCTCGCCATAACAAACGGTTAATGTTCAGGAACGGGGGGTGGGTCTGAAAGGGGTGACTGGAAATAGTACAAACGTATGAGTATTCGCCTAAAAATTGAAATCCGTTGCAATGGAATTGCCGTTGTTCGAGAGCATCCACCAGCCGCGCACTTTGCTATCCTTGATGTAAAATCTGAGTTTTCTCATCTCGTTCTTGACCGTGTATACGTCCACGTCGAACAGTTCGTCGCTTTCGCTGTAGCCGAATACTCTTCTGACTTCAGCCGCATAAATGGGGGAGTGGTCGCCGTTCATGAGATGCTCCGCAACGACGTCTCTCACGTTTTGCAGATAAGCTGGCAGCGAACGGTAATATTTGTCCAGTATTCTCTGCGGCCTTTCCCTTGTCCTGTCGTCTATGCCGCTTTGCTCTATAAGATGTGTAATGTCGCCGCTGTGGCCGCAGTCTATGGCCGAGCCGAACGCAAGAAACTGCATGTCCTCCGGCTTGAGGAGGGTTTTGCTCTTCCTCGTTTCGCGCAGGAGCTTCTGCGCGGTCTTTGGGTCGCTCAGCAGGAGTTTGTAAAGAATGCGGACATCCCCTGTATTACTGTTGACGTATTCGCCGCCGTTGTATTTCTTAATCCATGCGTATATGTTTCTCGCGACGTCTTCGGTCACGCCTTCAATGCCGTGCACTTCAGGGTTGGCCGTGGCGACGTCGTCGGGGACTGGTCCCTTGAATTCATCGATTGCCCAGACGCTGCCTTTCGGATCCATTTGCACTCTGTTAGATGTAAGCACGCCCAAAAGAATCAATGCGGGAATGAAACCTGATTTTCTTTTTGGCGACTCTCCGGTTTCAATTTCCAAGTTCACGACTTTTTTGGCGTCCAACATGTCGGGCGTGTATTTTTCAAGGGCTGCTTTCCACGGATCCGGTTTGGCATGCTTCCACATAATATCACAATATGTATATTTGTCACTTGATAGTAAGAATTTATAGAAAGAGGATTTTTAAAGCCTTTCAGGATGTTTTCAGGCCTTCTCGATGTAAAGGAACGCGCGCTCCTTGAACGTTTCCCAGTTGTTGACCAGCGCGCCCGATGATTTCACGTGCCCGCCGCCCGAGCCTATGCCGTCAGAAGCGAATTTCGCCAGATCGCCGACGTTCACTTTGCCTTCCTGGCAGCGCAGGGATATCTTCCAAAAGTCACCGGATTTCTTTCTTATTATGATTATCGCTTCAGGGTGCTTCTCCGCGGTTATGGTCGCTATTATCGACGTGATGTTCATCTTGCTGCGTATCTCGTAGAATATGATTTTCTTGTCGGGTACGGTCTCCTTATTCTTCTCGAAATCGTCCACTATTTTCTTGACCTCGCCCTGGACTATTTCATTCCATCGTTTGAGCTCTTCCGAACTTCTAAGATCGTCGTATTTCTGGCTCCTGACTATGAGATTCAGCGACTTCCCCGCGCCTTCCGCTCCCTTGAGGGTTATAGAAGATGAGATGATATCGGACGCGCGGAAAAGCGACTCGCACGGCGGGTCCATCTTCTTCTCATCATACTCTTTCATCATCCACGCGCAGTCCTTCATGCCGTAGTCGCCTATCAGGCCGATGATGGCAATCCACATCCAGCGGTCGACTTCGAAACCCATGCTCTTGAGCAGTTGGAACATCACGCACGACGCCGGTATGTAGGCGTCGCCATGGAACATGGGGTTTATGTGCACCAGCGTTTCGCAGTTCATGTCCTTTACGGGAATGTGGTGGTCGAGTATCATCATCTTCATGCCAGCGACGTTCTCCTGAAGTTTATGGATTTTCTTCCATTCCTGGTCCACGGGTATGTCCAGGAAGACGAGAACGTCGGGCCTTTTTTCAATCAATGACTTGAGAAAATCGTTGTCTATGACCGGCCCTTCGCGCGGCAGGGTCTCGAAGCCCGAGAAGAACTTGAGAAACAACGAAGCAGAGCATACGCCGTCGGCGTCCCTGTGGTAAACGAGAATCTTGCGTCCGCTACCGTCCATCCATGCCTTTATCCTGGCGATGTCGGGTTTGCCTATGATTTTATCTGCCCGCATAAAGCATGTTCTAATTTATGATATTTAAAGGTTTTTCTGCCCTTCAGTCAATCAGTTTAAACGTGCGGAAAAAAGTAGACTATCAGGAAAAGTATTATGCCCAGGATGAGCATCGGTATGCCCATCTTCATGCTCTCGCGGCCGGAGCCGAGTAATAATATGCCCACGACGAAGCCCACGACTATGTATATGACCGCGAACCGGCGCGCTCGAAATAGACCTTGACTTTCTTGCCTTCGAACTCGAGCGTGCCCTTTATTCCGACCTTGTGCGGCAGGCCCTTGTGCAGCTTCTGCGCGCCCACTTCCCTGAGAACCATCTCTTTGCTGCGCTCTAACAACGTCTCGGCCTTGCCTTCCGCTTCGACCCAGAGCTCAATCCTTTCGTTCACGTTCAGGCCTTCCTTCTTCCTCGCCATCTGTATCGTTCTCATGAGCTCGCGCGCGAAAGCCTTGTCTTCCAGAACGTCGCCCAACGCTAGTTCTCCGTGCTCGAACGCCAGCTTCTCTTTCTGCTCAAGACCCTTGACGAATACGACCTTCTCGACGTTGGCCATGTTGCGCAGAATCGGGCTCATGTTTTTCAGCGCGCTCTCGGCCGCCTCGCCATTCGCCGCGATTATCAGCTCTGACACGGGCCACTTCAGCTTTATCTCGGTCTTCTGGCGCAGCGAATTCGCGGCCTCTATCGCCGTCTTCGCGAGAACCATGGAATCTTCGATATCCTTCTCGACGAGCCCGTCGTCGGCTTTGGGCCACGCGCACAGGTGGACTGAAAGCGGCCTGCCTTTCGAGTAGAACAGCTTCCTGTAAATCTTTTCAGTCACGAACGGCGTGACGGGCGCCATTAGCCTGACGAGATTCTCCAGCACGTAAAGCACCGTGAACTGGGCCGTGCGCTTGTCTTCGCCTTCATACCACGGCGAAAGCCTGTCTCGAATCAGCTTGATGTACCAGCGCGAGAAATCGTTGAGTATGAAATCCTCGAAGTTCTTGCCCACGTAGTGGAGCCTGAAGTTTTCCAGGTCGTCCGTAGTGGATTTTATGAGCGAGTTGAGGCGCGAGATTATCCACTTGTCCTCCAGAGCGAGGTTCTTGAAATGTATTTTTTCCCCGGTTATCCTGGTGTCGGCGTAGCTCTCGGCGAACACGCTCGTGTTCCATAGCACGTCGAGCACGCGGCGTAGCTCCTTTGCTATTTTCAGCGAGAATAACTGCGTCTCCCACGGGGCGACGGACCAGCAGTAGTAAAGGCGCAGCACGTCGGCTTCGACGGCCTTGAGCGCGTCATCGGCGTAAACGACGTTCCCTAGCGATTTCGACATTTTCTCCCCTTTCTCGTCCAGCGTCCATCCGGTCATGCTGACCGCGTTGTATGGCTTTTTGTCGAAAGCGCCTACGCCGCAGAACATCAGGGAATAGAACCATCCCCTTATCTGGTCCTGCGACTCGCAAATCATGTCAACCGGCCACAACGCTTCGAACGTTTGCTTGTTCTTAAGCGGGTAGCCCAGCGAAGCCCAAGGCGAAATGCCCGAGTCGAACCAGACGTTCATGGTGTCCGGCACGCGCGTCATGTGCTTGCCGCACTGCGAACATTTGAGATGAATCTTGTCGACCGAGTTCTTGTGCAGGTCGATTTCTTCATCGACCTTTTCGACCGCCTTCTCCCTCAGCTCCTTGCGCGAGCCGATCACGTCTTTATGGCCGCACGCGTCGCATATCCAGATGGGCAACGGTATACCCCAGAATCGCTGGACTGAAACTGCCCAGTCGTTCGCGTTCTCGAGCCATTTTTCGAAGCGCTCGCCCGCGAATTCGGGAAGCCATTTCACGCTCTTGTTTTCCTTGAGCATGCGCTCCTTTATCACGTCGACAGTCAGGAACCACTGCTTGCTGAGCCTGTAAATAAGCGGCGTCTTGCATCTCCAGCATAACGGATACGAGTGCGTGACCTTCAGCGTTTTAAGCAGCCGGCCACGCTCTTCCAGATATTCTATTATTTTTTTGTCAGCATCCTTTACGAACAAACCAGTGAACTCGCCCGTGTCGCTGGTCAGCTTGCCTTCATCATCAACTGGCGACGGTTTTGGCAGCTTGTAATGTTCGCCGACTCGAAAGTCGGTTTCTCCGTGCCCCGGTGCAGTGTGAACACATCCGCTGCCCGTGTCCATGGTCACGAATTCCTCGACATTCTCGCCGTCATCGGCTTTCATGGCCGTCTTTGCGAGCAGCTTGCCTGAGACGCCTTTCTTGAAAAGCGGGATTGAAAGTATGACCTGGTGCGCGTTCTCGTTCTTCTTCAATTCGTCCTGCAACGGAATCTGTATGGCGGGCTCGTATTTCATGCCCGCAAGCGACGAGCCTTTCATCTTCTCCACGATTTCATATTTTTCTATCTCGGCGTCCTTCATCACGTCCTTGAGGCGCTTTTCGGCGAGAATGAGATACTCGCTTCTCACCTTGACTTTGACATACGTCTCGTCAGGATGGACGGCTATCGCCACGTTCGCCGGCAACGTCCATGGCGTCGTGGTCCATATGATTATCGAAGTGAACTCCTGGTCAACCAGCGGGAACTTTACGTAAATCGAGAAGTCCGTTATGTCAGTGTAGGAATCCGTCACCTCGTAGCCTGAAAGCGTCGTCTCACATCTCGGGCACCAGAACACTGGCTTCTCGCCCTCGACGAGCATGCCTTTCTCCCACATCTTCTTGACAGTCCACCATCCGCTTTCGAGATAATAATTCCTGTAGGTCATGTAAGGCTCGAGCCATCCTCGCCACGCGCCCAGCTGCTTGTAGGTGTCCAGCCACACGCTTTTGTTGCCTTCGGCCATGGCCTTGCACTCGGCTATGAACCTGTCTATGCCTATGCGCTCGGTTATGTCCTTCTTCGACTTCACGCCCAGATTCTTCTCGACGGCATGCTCGATCGGCAGGCCGCCACAATCGAAACCGGGCTGCCACCAGCACTGGTGACCCTGCATGGTCTTGAACTTGGAACATATGTCCTTCGTCGTCGTCGTCTTGACGTGGCCCACGTGCGGCACGCCGTTCACATATGGCGGGCCGTCCAGCAGGTAGTACTTCGTTCGCTTCACGTCGAGCGTCTTCATGTCGAAGTTGACTATCTGGTCGGGTATTCTGTTCTCTAGCCAGAACTGCATCACTTCTTCCTGTATTTTGCGCGGGTCGTACCTTTCCATTTTTTCGCCTGTTAAAAGTTGTATAAACAATATTAATTAATTTGAGAAAACAACGCTAATAAATCTAACTACCAAGAACAAATCATGGAAATGGAGAAAACGGGCGTCATTGTCGCCGCTCTGGTCATATTCGCCGTCCTTGCGGTAGCGATAACGGCCAACATGACGGGCAACATCATAAGCGACGTGGAAAGCGCCACCAGCCCGGTTATCGGCCTTATTATCTTGCTGGCGTTCATCGTGGCAGGTTACTTCGTTACGAGAGGCGTTTTGTCAGAGGGCAAATATCACGTAGATGCGCAGTAAAACCAAAATCAAAAAAACTGTGCATGCATAATACATTTAAGAAAGTCCGAATAATTGTTAGTCAAGGTGAACTATGAGAGAAGATTTCAGATGCGTTTCCTGCGGCCACACTTTTGAATACGACTTCAGCAGCGGCAGAGAAAAGGCGTTACACTGCCCCAAATGCAAGCAGCTGTGGAAGATAGAGCAGGGCACGGGCAGCTTCAGGCTGAGCATGTGGATTTGAGCACATTTCGAACAAATTCAAATTATTGGCTTTTCGGAATATATCATGCCTATTAGATAACCTTGCTCAGCAGTTTGTATATCTGTTCCCCTGCTCCTATCGCTACGCCCAAATCTAGCGCGTGAGTCATAATTCTTCCAGTTATATATCCCGGTCGATAACCCTCTTTCTGCTTTAACTCATCTTTCCATTCATTTTTCACATCTAACAGGTCGAAATTCAGGAAGTTTTTATATAGTTTTCCAAAACCAAATCTCTGAGGTAAACTCATTAGTATCCCGTCAGATATTCCTAGTCCGAGTCCTTGCATGAAAATTGGCAACTTTCTCGGTTCACCATATCTACCAGATGTTGCATTGTAAACCTCATTTAAAAATACATGTTCATCAGGCTGATCTCCGTTCACTCCCAGTAGATGCTTTTTGGTAAGTTCAACTACAGCATCCATTTCCTCTTTACTCATAATTTTTTTCTCAGTCATTTTCATCACCTCACTTATACTCTTAATATCCCTGGCCAAAGTTCCTCTGTTACTTTAATGTCATCGCGAAATTCAGGATCATTGTAATATCCCTTTTCTACCAGAGCTTCTTTTAATTTTTTTGTTAATCCCCGAACAACCTTGCTGCTATCAAGAAATTTGCGAGTGTCTGTTTGGTTGAAAAGACCACTAACTGTTTTTAGATATGAATTTTTTAGACCTGGATAATGCAGAAAATCAGGTTCTTCTACAACTAATTTCAAAACCTCCCTCAACGCATACACTCCGGCAGCAGCCACTTTACCTGTTGAAAGAGGAGTTTTTGTTGGAACGTCGTATCCCATTCCTGCACGACAAATGATATCGATAAGATCTTGTCCGCTACCTAGGCCATCTTTCTGCAGTCTCCTCGCAGTTGATCTATATCCATTCATGAATTCCTTTTGATATTGATTCATCACATCACCCCTATTTCTGAATATTTTTTATTTGTAATTTTTTATCACCTAATGATAGTATCGTATTGGGATATAAAAATTTAACCACCTACCATGGTAGTGGTAAAAATAACATTTAAAAACCCGCTTGGCGATATATTTTTATGGATACGAAAATCCTGAACCAGCTGGGCATGGCAGATTCGGAAATAAGGGTCTATTTTGCCCTCCTCAAGCTGGAAACAAGCACGGTAGGCCCTATCATTGGTGAGGCAAAAGTCCCTGATTCAAAGATATATGCAATCCTCGAAAAACTGAAGGAAAAGGGTCTGGTGAGCTTCGTCATAAAAAACAACGTGAAACATTTCCAGGCGTCTGACCCTAAAAACCTTCTCAGAATCCTTGATGGCAAAGAACGGGAAATTCTTGAGCAGAAGAAAGAGCTTGAAGATAAAATCATCCCGCAAATAGAACAAAAGAGAAAGCTCACCGAAGAAAAACAGGAAGCGACAGTTTATGAATATTTCGAAGGTCTGAAATCGGCGTTTAATCTTATTTTGAATGCACTGAATCCTGGAGAGGAATATCAGGCTTTCATGCTAGGAAAAGCATTGGAAGAGAAGCGGGTGATAAGATTTTTCAGGAATTATCACGCAAAAAGGATTGAAAAAGGAATCAAGGTAAGGCTTCTTTCCCAAAACATTTTCAAAGAGGTCATAAACAAATCGCACAAATATCAAGGCATGAAAATAAGGTTTTCGGATCAGAAACTTCCCGTCGGAGTTTTCATTTTCAGAAATCATGTCATGACCGTGATCTGGGAAGAAAAACCGACCGCTTTTGTCATAAAATCAAGGAAAAACTACGAGTATTACAAAGAATTTTTTGAAGATCTTTGGTTAGCATCAAAATAACGTTAGTTACTTGGCCAATTTCAGGACGACCTGCGCCACGTGCCTTCCGAGGTTTCTCGACGTCTCCTGACCTTCCGCGTCCTTGGCCGCGTCTCCATAGCTCGCGCCGCCGAAATGCATGGTTTTCTCGTCTCCCACGACGAGCATGCCCTGTATCAGGAAGAAGTTATGAATCTGGCGGATGACCAGCTCCTGGCCGCCGTTGCGCGAGCCGCCCGTCGCTAGTGCGCCGCCGACCTTGTCCTTCAGTCGCTCGTTACGTCTTAGATAACGCGTCCTGTCCATGAACGCCTTGATCTGGGCGGAAACGCAGCCGAAATAGACCGGCGAGCCGATTATGACACCGTCCGCCTGTTCCAGTTTGTCGGCGACGGCCTGGAAATCGTCGTCTATGGCGCATCGTCCCTCTTTTCTGCAGCGCTCGCAGTCGACGCATGGTGCGATGTCCATCTTGCCTAGGTGAACCAGTTCCGTCTCAAGGCCGAGCTTTTTGCATTCTGCCAGCGCTAGCGTGACTAGCGTCTTGGTGTTGCGTTCCCTAGGCGAACCTACAAGGCCCAGAACTTTCATAGAAATCATTTGGAACGGATATTAAAATTATTTTTTTACCTTCGAGCCTGAAGTTGTGTATTTCCTCAGACTTTTGACAGAAATCTTGGCGACGCTCCTGGCAAATTCGGATGCTTGGTTGCGTTTCTTTTTAGCGGCTTCTTTTTTCACTGTAGGTGCTTCCTTGTCTTCTTTTTTATCTTCCGTTTTCTCCTTTTCCGCAACCGCTTCCTTGATGTCTTCCGCTTCCTTTTTCACTCCCGTCGCTTCCGCGGGTTCTGCCTTGACGTCATTGCTTTCCGGCTCTGGCAGGAATTCCATCAGAACCTGCGGTATCTTTTCTATTATGTCCGTCGCCAGCAACGGGCGCTTCTCCTTTGCCGCAAGGTCTCCCGCGTATCCGCTGAGATACGCACCTGCGCAGCCTGCCTTGAAAGGTGGAATTTTCTGCGCCATAAGCGCGCCGCATATGCCTGTCAAGACGTCGCCGGTTCCGCCGACCGTCATGAACGTGTTGCCGGTCTTGTTCATCGCCGTCTCGCGCCCATCTGAAATTATATCGATCGCTCCCTTCAGAAGGATGGTGACGCCTATCTTCCTGGCGTGCTTCCTGACCAGTTCCGCGCGGCTCATCACATCGTACTTGGGCTTGTCGCCTGTCATGCTAAAGAATTCGTAGGCGTGCGGTGTGAGAAGGAACTTGTCATCAAGCGTGCCTTTTATCGCCTTTATGGCGTCGGCGTCGATTACACAGGGCTTCTTCACCCTGTCGACAAAGCCGGTGATGAACTTTTGCGTTTCTTTTTCAAGGCCCATGCCCGTGCCTATGACCACCGCATCGAATCCCTTCGCCAGCTCGAGCGCTTTTTTCAGATGATCGTGCCTGAAAAAATCGCCATCGAAAGGCACTGTTATAAGGTTCGGGGAATATTTGGCAGCCATGTCAGCCGCTCTCTCAGGAGCCGCGACAGTCACGAGATCGACGCCTGTTCTCAGCGCGGCCATCGCTCCGTATGCCGCGAGCGCGGGCGAACCGGTGTATATTTTCGAGCCGCCGATGACCAGCAGCTTTCCGAAGTCGCCTTTATGGCTCCATTTGGCGCGTTCCCTGAAAACTTCATTCAGAATCGAGGCGTCGACTGTAATCATGCCTATCTCTTGCTTTTCATATTAATAAAAATGATAGAAAAATGCAAAGTATCTTGGCGCGAGACTACTTCCTGACTTCCAAGCTTTCACACCTTGCCGCCTTTGTGCTGCATCGGATATTTCGTCCGCCTTGACAGACGCTTCGCGTCAAGTTTTTTATTTGTTTTTTTGCCCATGCTTATCACTCCCTCGCTTATTTTTTTCCGAACATCTCGGTGACGTCTAGTAGTCGATTCGAATAGCCGCGCTCGTTGTCATACCAGGACCACACGACTATCTGTTTCCCATCGATTACGTTGGTCAGCGGCTTGTCGATGATGCCGGATTCGCTGCGCCCGATTATGTAGGACGAAACGATTTCCTTGTCCGTGCATGCCAGAACGCCTTTCAGCGACGAGTTGCATTCTTTATCGATAATTTTGTTCACCTCGTCGCGAGTCGTCGTTTTCCTGACGTCCGCGATGAGCCCGACTATCGAGCCGGTCATCGCCCCGGGGACGCGCATCGAGACGGCATCAATCTTGCCCTTCAGTTCGGGAATGATCTTGGCGACGGCCTTCGCGGCGCCCGTAGAAGTGGGTATTATGTTATTGATGAGAGAGCGCGCCCTGCGTATGTCCTTGTGGCTGCCGTCGAGAATGTTCTGGTCCTCAGTCGGGGCGTGAACGGTTATGACATAACCCCTTTCTATGCCCCAGTTGTCGTTCACGATTTTGGTCACGGCCGCGATGGCGTTCGTCGTGCACGAGGCGCAGTCGATTACAGTCTCGTTTGCTGGTATGTCCTGCCTGACCCCCATAACTATCGACGTAGTCACGTCTTCCTTGCCCGGCGCGGAGATTATGACCTTGCGCGCGCCGGCCTTTATGTGACCTTCCACTTCTTTGCGCTTCCTGAACGCGCCGGTGGATTCGATGACTATGTCTACCGCGTGCTTCTTCCATGGTAAAGTCGAAAGGTCGCCGCGGTTGTTGTAAAGATGAATCCTCTGTCCCAGGACATTGACCCATGCGGTGCCGTCGGTTTCTCTCCCGAAAGGCACGCTTTCGAAATGATGGCCGTGCGTCGAGTCGAATTTCAAAAGTTCAGTGAAGAATTCGACGTTCTTGTCTTCTTCGACTCCTCGCACGCCGTTTATGGCGACTATTTCAATATCCGTTTTACCGTGTTTCTTCCTGTCGGCCCAGGACCATATGAAATTCCTGCCAATTCTGCCCGGACCGTTAACCGCGACTTTGATTGCCATAACCCACCCCTCACTCAACCTTCTTTTTAATAGCATGACTGTGTATCTCGTACGAGTGCTTCAGCGCCTCGATACCGGGGAACGAGTCTTTCGTTATGAAGTCCGCGAAAGCGCCGCCGCCCGTTGAAAGATGTGTCATCTTCTCCACCATGTTCAATCGCTTCATAGCCGATATGCTGTCGCCGCCGCCGACTAACGTTTTAGCGTCAAGCCCTGCCATGAAGCTAGCGATGTAAAGCGTGCCTTTCTCGTACGGTTTCTTCTCGAAGAAGCCGAGCGGCCCGGTCCAGACGACCGTTTTCGCCGGCCTGAGCACATTCTTGTAGTGCACTATCGTCTCTGGTCCGATGTCGAGGATTTTCATGCCTTTCCTGACCTCGGATATCGGCAGGTTCTCGGGCTCGCCGCGTATCTCGACCATCACGTCCTGCGGGAGCATTATCTTGTCGCCGCAGCTCTTGAGTATGCCTTCCGCTCGCGTTACGAGCGCCTCGTCGCATTTGGAATCGCCTATCTCATATCCGGCAGCCTTGAGAAACGTGTTGCCTATGATGCCGCCCATGAGTATGCGGTCGACCTTCGGCAGCAGGCTCTCGATGCAGAGCATCTTGTCCTCCTTGGCGCCGCCTATTATGGCGACGTAAGGCCTGTCCGGGTTTTTCACGATGCTGTTTATCATGTTGACTTCCCTCAGAAAGCTCAGGCCGCAGCAGCTGGGCATGTATTTCGGGATGCCGGTTATGGATGCGTGGCTTCTGTGCGACGCCGCGAACGCCTCGTTGACGTATATGTCGCCGAGCCTCGCGAGCTTTTTGGCGAATTCGTCGCGTGTCGCTTCGTTCTTCTCGGTTTCCTCGCCGTAGAACCTTATGTTTTCCAGCAGCACGATGTCCCCGGGCTTCATCTTCTTGACGCACATCTCGACGTCGTCGCCCGAGCAGTAGTCCAACTTTTTGACAGGCACGCCGATTATGTCGGACAAACGCTCGGCTACGACGTCCATTTTCAAATGTTCTTCCCTGCTCTTGGGTCTTCCGAGATGAGAAATGAGAACGATCTTACCGCCATTATTGAGAATATAATATATCGTCTTGAGCGTCGTGCTTATGCGCGTGTGGTCCGTCACCCTGCCATTCTCGTCGAGCGGCAGGTTGTAATCGACCCTCATGATTACAGTCTTGCCTTCAACGTCCAGGTCCCTTATCGATGGGATTTCCATGCAAAAGCACCGTTCCTAAAAGGTATGATGATGTAATATATCGTATGAAGATTTTTAAGCTTTGCGCCATGACGCATACCCGTCATCGCCGCCGAAGCGGGATGGATAGTCTTTATTGTGATATCTCGACTTTTATGTGTTTCTTTTCAGGCCTGGCCCTCTTTATGTAAATGAACTGCAAATCGCTGGTCACGCCGCAGTCCTGCAGGCCGGCGCATTTGACCAGCGCTTCTGCTTCACTCTTTTTATACGACGCCATGAATGAATGCTTCAGTTCGCTGTAAACCATGTCCTTTTTCAGCAGATGGGTTATCGTCTTTACAAAGGGAATCATGGCTCCGAAGGCGTCGCGTCTCAAATCGCCGATGAGAATGACGCCGTTCGCTTTCGTCACGCGCTCAATTTCGTTCAGTACCTGCACAGGGTTCTCCCAGTGGTGCATGTCGAAGCCGCTCACTACCAGGTCGAACGAGTGATCTGCGAAGGGCAGCGATTCCTGCTTACCGAGCGCCCATCTTATTTTTTCCTCGACCATGTCTTTCTCTGCGAATTTCTTGCCCGTGTTCATGAACCTGCGGCTGTCCTGGAAGCAGGTTATGTCAAAATCAAAATCCTGTTTCGCCAGCGAAATCGCACACAGGCCGAACTGCGTGCCCAAGTCAAGCGCTTTCCCGCTCCTGACTCCGAGGTCCAGCGAGGAAAATACGAGGTTTTCGTAGAAATGGCTGAGCTTCTCGCTAGCGACTCTGGCGTAGTCGTCTGCGTTGTCCACCCTGAGAGCGATGTCTACAAGCCTGTCCTTTGTCGTGTCGAGTATTATCCTTTCGGCTTCTTTACTTAATGCCAAGCTTTTTTCTCGCATCTTGCGTCATCCTTTCGGGCGTCCACGGCGGATCGAAAACTAATTCGACGTTGACTTTCACGTCTCCGAAAGCCATCTTTAGCGCGGATTCGACTTCGTGAGTGAACATGGAATGCATCGGGCAGCCGGGATTCGTGAGCGTCATGCGCACATGCACGTCTTTCCCCTTTACGTCGACGCCGTAGATGAAGCCCAGGTCGACTATGTCCATCCCTATCTCGGGATCTATGACGTTTTTCAGGACTTTAAGCACGCTTTCTTTCGTGATGGCGGAAGCGTTTTTCTTTGCCGCAGGACTCTTAGAAACCTTTTCCGCAGCTTTCTTCATGACAACACCCCAAAACGTGTTATCTTAAATCTTTGTGCCGCGACTTTTTATATTTGCGGAAAGGTTCGCTTTCCGAACATTCGCTAGCGTCGTCCGCGGAAGCGATTCCAATCTTAATAAACTTGCGACTATATTAATAATAAACATGAAGAGCGCGCGCTAAGGGCGCTCCGAATGTTGATGGCCAATGCTGGACGAAAACAAAATTCTTGATTTTATCAAATCCGATTACACGTGGGAGCAGATAATATACGAGGTCATAGCATGGGAAGGCCTCGACCCGTGGGACCTCGACGTCTGCAAGCTGTCGAGCGGCTTCATGACTTACCTTAGGAAAATGAAGGAAATGGACTTCCGTTTCCCAGCGAAATACATCATGGTCGCCGCGATTCTTCTTAAAATGAAGTCAGACTATCTCCGCCAGTTCAAGGAGCAGGTAACAGGCGAAGCGGAACAGCAGATGCAGGAAGCGCTGCAGCCGGACGCGGTCGCTAGCGACGCTTTCGTGTTCGACCCGCTCAGCATGCCGCCGCGCAGGGAGCCCGTGCGAGGCATAGTGATCACAGAGCTGGTGAACGCCCTGAAAAAGGTGCTCAATGCGCACGACAGGCGCGTCTACAGGGAGGAGAAGCTCCGCAGGGACGTGCAGGTCTCCGATGAGAAAAACATAAACGAGAGGATAAAAATGCTTTACGCTAAGCTCAATTCATTGCTGGCGCGCGTCAGGAACGAAGAGGTCGAGTTCTCGAAAATAGTCGGCGAATGGGATCGGGAGAATGTAGTCAACAGCTTCGTGCCCCTCATCCACCTCGAACAGCAGAAGAGGGTCGCTGCCCGCCAGGAAGAGATGTTCGATGAAATATGGGTAAGCAAGAGGAACGACAAGCTTGCTAAGAAGGGGTAGGCGATGAAAGGCCTCAAGCCCATTGCTTTTTTTGCACTGATTGCGATTATTTCAGTCTCGCTTTTCCAGAGCGCCTTGGCTGCAGGCATAGAGGACAACGTCCTCAAGAACCCTGCTAACGTTAACGAACTCGTGGTAAACATCACGCAGTCCGGCACCATCATAACCGACGGCCAGCCGACCAAGATAACCGTCAGCATGAACATCCCGCAGGACGACGACAGGCAGGACGTCTCCATGGACGTCACGCGCATTAGGGACGAACTGGGGACAGACTTAGGTATTATAGAGCAGGCAAGCCCGGGAAACAGGTTCTCTTACAGCATCGAAGGCGTCGTCAAGTCGAGGGCGAGCCATCTCACTTCGTTGCCAGCGTCGTATTCGATACCGAACGACGTCAAGGCCTACATGCAGCCCACGAAAAACATCCAGTCCGGCGACGCCAGCATAAAGAGCCTCGCCCTGGAAATCACCAAAGACTCAAAGGACGATTTCGAGCGCGTCGCGAAGCTGGCCATGTGGGTGCACGACCATCTCGATTATGACCTTTCATATTCGGGCAGGAATCTCGATGCTTTGTCAGTCCTTGCAGGCAGGCGCGGCGTATGTTCGGAATATACGACGTTGTTCATTGCCTTCGCGCGCTCGATGGGCATACCCGCGAAATTCGTGTCCGGCTATTCATACGGCGAGCGGGGATGGGAGCGCCATGCGTATTCGGAAGTTTATCTCGGCAAATGGGTGCCAGTTGATGCGTTATGGCTCGAAATCGGATACATGGATGCGACGCACATAAAGTTCGGCAGCCATCTCGACAGCGTTGTCAAGAACAACGTCGAAATCACCGGCTACAACGTCAACAGCATAAACTGGGCCGATGACGACGTGGTCTTATCCACCATAACTTATTCTCCCGTCGCTAGGGAGGACGCGTACAACCTCACAATATCCGGCCAGAACTTCAGGCGCGGCGACGAGGGCGTCGTCTCGCTCACGCTGGTGCCGACGGAATTCATAGTGGGCAGCATCGTACTGGAGCCGTGCGCTGGCGATTACAGCGTCGTCGACGTGATAGACAAACAGCAGAACGTCATCCTCAGGCCAGGCGTCAGGGAGCAGGTCTACTGGAAGATTAAAATCAGCGAAGACCTGCCCAATAACCTTTTGTTTACCTGTCCGCTCACTCTCAATTCAAGATCGCTAGCTCTGCGCACGACGGACGCGTTCGTGAACACCCAATACCCGTCGCGCGGGACGCGCAGCCTTTCGGCGCATGTCGCTTCCAGCATGGTCGAGCTGGGCGACGAGCAGAAAGTCTACATAACGGTCAAGGACCTGGCGAAAGACGCGAAAGTCGGCGTTATAGCGGGCGACGCGCAAGAGGAATGGAGCATCGACGGCGATTTCCAGACTTTCTTCACGTTCAAGCCAAAAGAACTGGGCGAGAAGGAAGTGGTGGTTTACCTTTCGGAAGGCGAGCTCGTCTCACTCAAATACACGGTCACCAGCCAGATGCAGGTCACACTCGACGACGTGACCGTGCCTGCGTACCTTAAAGTCGGCGAGAAGAAAAACGTTTCCGCCTTCATAGTCAACCACGGCTCAAGCGAGGAAAGCGTGCACATGAACATCAACATCGACGGCACGGACAACTTCGCGAGCTTCATGTTAAAGACTAAATATTTCGTATCGCTCCCAGTGTCATTCAGCGAGAAAGGCGCCAAGACCATTCTCTTTGAGGCGTCGGTGGCGGGAATGAACATATCGGAGGCGCATGTCATAGAGGTTTACGAAGAGCCGGTCATAGTTTACGACACTGACTACAGCGACGGCAAGGCGATCCTGAAGCTCGACGTGCGCAATTCAAAGGCCAAAAATATTTCGATAACGATAGCAGGGCAGGAGAAGAAGCTGGTCGAGGCGTTCGGCAAAACGTCAGTCGAATTCGCGCTCGCGCCCGGTCAATACCAGATGGAGATCAACTGCTACGACGTCGCCGGCAATCGATACGTTACGCCTGCGACCATCGAATTCCGCGAGAAGAACTTCTTCGAGCAGCTGCTAGCGTTGCTAAATGAAATGATAGCGCCTCTATTTTCACTTTTTAACAAGGCCGTGCAGTGAAAAGTTTAGTTTCTGAACCGCATGGTATTTAAGGCGGAAACTGAATAAATTTTCATGGTCAAAAAGAAAAGCGCAAAGAAGAAAGAATCCGGTTGCTCGTGCTGTTAAGTTCCTAGCGCAACCGGGCCACCGGTTTATTCTTAGTTTTTTTAGTTCCTAGAGGTAGTTCCACTTTTAAAGCTTGCTCCCAAGTATGCTTATGACGACAGTAAACGGCATTACCGAGAAGAGAACGCTGGCCAGAAATTTTAGTTCTTGCTGTTGTCGTTGTTAATTTTGAGCACTGGCTTTTTACACCGGTTTTTTGGAAATTTAAAAAATTTTGGAGGTCATAACATGAAAAAGGGTGAACGACTCTGCTGAAGACGGAGCGAAAAGGACATACGACAATATACTGGACACGATAGGCAACACGCCGCTTGTGAGAATAAACAGGCTGAATCCTAACAAGAACGTGACCATATACGCGAAATTCGAGGGCACCAACCCCACGGGCAGCATAAAGGACCGCATCGCCTTGAAAATGATAGAGCAGGCGGAGAGCGAAGGTGTGCTGGTTCCAGAAAAAACGATAATAGAGCCCACGTCGGGCAACACGGGCATCGGCCTGGCGATGATAGGCGCGGTCAAGGGGTACGAAGTCGAGATAGTGATGAGCGAGGCGGTTTCTATAGAGCGCCAGAAAATGATACAGGCGTTCGGCGCAAAAATAACTTTGACTGAAGCCAAGCACGGCACGGACGGCGCCATAAGGAAAGCGAGGGAGCTTGTGGGCGCGAACCCTGAAAAATATTTCATGCCCGACCAGTTCTCGAACGAATACAACAGGATTGCCCATTATAAAACGACTGCGGAAGAGATATGGCGCGACGCTGGTGGCAAAATCGATTACATGGTTTCGGCCATCGGCACGTCAGGAACGATCATGGGCGTAGGCATGGGCCTGAAAGAGAAGAACAAAAACATAAAAATCATCTGCGCCTATCCGCACAAAGGGCATTACATACAGGGACTGAAAAACATGGAGGAAGCGATGGTGCCGTCAATATACAGGCCGTCCGAAATCGACGAGAACATAACGGTCGACAGCGAAGTCGCCTTCGAGTGGGCCCGGCGAATCGTGAAAGAAGAAGGCATATTCGTGGGCATGAGCAGCGGGGCCGCGATGTACGCGGCAGTCGAAGTCGCGAAGAAAATAAGCGGAGGCACGATAGTGGTGATATTTCCGGACAGGGGGGAAAAATACCTGAGCACAAAATTATTCAATGGCGGATGATGAGAAGAAGAAATGGACCGGTCGGGATTTGAACCCGAGGCCTCCACCAATTTGGAATTCGTAAGCCAGGAAGCGTAAGCTCCTGGTTTTCGATTAAGCCTTTTGAGTAAAAGGCTTATTGCCAAGGTGGCGATCTACCGCTGATCTACCGGCCCGCATATATCTTCTAGGGAGAATGGTTTAAATAAATTGATTTGAACCTGTCGGACAGAAATGTCTACTCTTTGGATTCCTTCGTGACGATGGTCGACTCGCTCTTGTTGGCCATCTGCTCGACTCGCTTCCTCAGCAGTTTCTCTATCTCGCCGGATATCGTGGTCTCGTTGAGAACGCAGAACGCCTTGAATTTCAGAAACAGGTCTTTGTCAACCTCTATGGTAGTCGTTATGGTCTCCGGTTTTTCCACTTTTTCCTGTCTTAGTTCCTCTGAAGACATGGTAAATAAATACTTTCATGCTTTTTAAAGTTTTCTGCCTGGTCTGCTTAAATTTTTAAATATGTAGATATACAAATAGTTAAATATAATATATTAAGTTCATCAAAATGCGCTCAATGGGCGTGTTTTGCGTTTGTCGGGGGTGTGTGTATGTGTCCAGATGCGAGTGAAGTTTTTGATGCCTATCAGGCAAAGATAATGGTTTTTGGTTGCGGCGGCGGAGGAAGCAACACGATTACCAGGCTCACAGACATGAACATTCAGGGCGCGACGACGGTTGCGGTCAACACGGACGCGAAGCATCTCGCAGTCACGAAGGCCCACAAGAAGATTCTGATAGGGAAGGAGCTGACCAAAGGAATGGGCGCGGGAGGCTTCCCTGACGTGGGAAGGAAAGCCGCGGAGGAATCGAAGGAAGCCATAAAAGCCGCGCTCATGGGATGTGACCTCCTGTTCATTTCGTGCGGCCTTGGCGGAGGAACTGGAACCGGAGCCGCTCCTGCCATAGCAAAGATGGCGAAAGAACTTGGCGCGATAGTCATCGCTCCAGTCACGCTGCCTTTCAAGATGGAAGGTGCGAGGATACGCAAGGCCGAGGACGGCCTCATGAAGCTACGCGATGCCTGCGACACTGTCATAGTCATCGAGAACCAGAAGCTTCTCGAGCTGGCTGGCAACAAGCCGCTCGGCGACGCTTTCGCGGTCGCGGACAACCTCATAGCGACGATGATAAAGGGCGTGACGGAAACGATTTCCCAGCCATCGCTTGTCAATCTCGACTATGCAGACGTTAAAGCGATAATGCACTCTGGAGGCGTCGCGACGATAGGCGTGGGAATATCCGACACGAAGCACAGGGCGCAGGAAGCGATTGATAACGCTTTGAACCACCCGCTGCTCGACGTCGACTACGAGGGAGCAACAGGCGCGCTTATACAGATAATCGGCGGAGACGACCTCACACTCGAAGAAGTAAGCCTTATCGGCGAGACCGTTTCGAAAAAGATGAATCCGGATGCGACAGTCATGTGGGGCGCGCGTGTCCTGCCTGAATTCAAAGGGAAGCTGCAGGTCATAACGATAATAACGGGCGTCAGTTCCCCGTACATCCTGGGCAGCAAGACCGAGGAGACGAAGAAAGTCGACAAGTTGTTCAGCAAGGACCTCGGCATCCAGATGTACTGAGCGGGCGGGCCGGAATGACATTTCCGGCATTTTTCCTTTTCTGACTTTTTCTAACTTTTTATTTTACCAAACCAAACTATTCCTATCGAGATGCGTGGGGTGTGGGGTATGTTCAGGACTTATCTTAATTACATAAACGGCAAATGGATGAAAGCGTCGTCAGGAAAGACGTTCAAAAAAATAAATCCGGCGACCGGCGAGACGATATTCGAATGCCAGGCAGGCAGCGAGCGCGACGTGGAGCAGGCCGTGCGCGCGGCGCAAGACGCTTTCGCTGACTGGAAGCTTCTGCCGCCGCCGCATAAGGGCGAGATATTATACAAGGCCGCGCACATACTCGAGCAGCGCAAAGAGGAGCTAGCGCCGTTGCTGACGAAAGAGAACGGCAAGAACATCGAGGAGGCGAGAGGCGAAGTTCAGGAAGCGATAGACATAACCAAATACGTCGCGGCCGAAGGCCGACGTCTTCTCGGAGAGACTACGACGTCAGAACTGCCGCACAAGTTCGCCATGTTCATACGCGAGCCGAAAGGCGTCTGCGGCATAATAACGCCCTGGAATTTCCCGATTGCGATACCCGCATGGAAGATTCCCGCCGCGCTGATATGCGGCAACACGGTCGTTTTCAAGCCGTCCAGCGACGCGCCCGCGTGCGGCATAGAGCTGGTTAAGATTCTTGAAGAGGCTGGAGTCCCTCCAGGCGTGCTTAACATGGTCACGGGTTCTGGAGCAGCGGTTGGTGACGTCATAGCCAAGCACAAAGGCGTGGACCACCTCTCATTCACAGGTTCGACGGAAACAGGAACTCACATTTACACCGAGGGAGCAAAAAAGCTGGATTCGGTCGAGCTGGAGATGGGCGGCAAGAACCCGCAGATCGTTCTGGCGGACGCTGATCTCGAACTGGCGGTGGACGGCGCGCTGTGGGGCGCTTTCGGCACGTCGGGACAGAGATGCACCGCGACTTCGAGAATAATAGTTGAAAAACCAGTCGCTAAAGAGTTCACTGAGCGCCTGCTGAAGCGCGTGAAAAAGCTGCGCGTTGGCAACGGCCTCAAGAAAGGCGTGGTCATGGGACCGATAATAAACGCGGCCCAGATGACCAAGATTCTAGGCTACATAGACAAGGGGCGCAAAGAGGGAGCGAAGCTGCTTTACGGCGGTCACAGGCTGAGCGACGCCGAACACAGCCGCGGCTTCTTTATCGCGCCGACCATTTTCACCCACGTCATGCCGGACATGACCATCGCGAAAGAGGAGATATTCGGCCCCGTGGTATGCATAATAGAAGCGAATGATTTCGAGCACGCGGTTAAGATAGCGAACGACGTCGAATACGGCTTGTCGTGGTCAATCTACACGAAGGACATCAACAGGGCCATGAAGGCCATGCGCCTCGCGGAGTCGGGTATAGTTTACATAAACGCTCCGACCATCGGAGCAGAAGTGCACCTGCCGTTCGGCGGCGTTAAAGGCACTGGCAACGGCGGCAGGGAAGCGGGCACGGAGGCCATAAAAGAGTTCACGGAAATAAAGACGGTCTTCATCGACTACTCCGGCCACCTGCAGAAGGCGCAGATTGACGTCGATTAAGATAAATATCCGATAAGCGAAATAATATACAAGGTAAATTATGGACGAAGAAAGCGAGCGGAAAAGGGCATTGTGGCTTCCACTTGTGACGTGGGTTTTCGGAGTGATACTCATAACAGCATTGCTGTTCTTCTTTTACAAGTTTTCGCCAACCATAATAACCGCATACCTAGTCATAGTCTTCTCCGGCTTTTACATACTGTGGAGAAGCAGGAAGCGGGGCATAAAAACCGGGAAAAAGAAAAATGATAAAAGTAAAAAAGCTGTTTCTGTGCGCGGGAAGCGAAAGTGAAGGCGACTCGCTGGCATTCGAAATAAAGGACATCCTCGAAAGCAGGCTTAAGAATCACCGCTTCTGCGACTGCCGTGATTCGACGGAGATGGCAGGTTACCTGAGGAAGAATATCGAAGTCGTCATAATCGACGTTGTCAAAGGCCTGAAGAAAACACAGCTTTTCGACGGAGCAGACGCCTTTGCCAAAACTCACAGCGCGACTGCACACGACCTCGATGCAGGCACCATGCTCAAGATATTCGAGGCCGCGGCCGGAAGGAAATACAGGATAATCGGCGTGCCTTTCGGCCATGAAAAGACGAAAGCTGCGCTGGAAGTCGAGAAAATCATTTCTTCTTTAGGTTGAGCTCCAGGAAATGCGCGGAGCATGAGAAACAAGGATCATAAGCCCTTATCAGCATCTCTAACGAGAGTTTCACTTTACTTGCAGGCTTGCCGTGCATGGTAGGCAGGAAAATGGAGATGTCATCTTCCATTCTCGCCGCGTTCTGGGAAGTCGGTGTTATGACGTTCGCGTATTTTATCCTGCCGTCGCTGCCGATGCCGTAATGGTGGAACAGCAGCCCTCTCGGCGCTTCGCAGCATCCCACGCCTTCGCCTTCCCTGGGAGTGACAGCGTATTTTTCCTGTTTCATCCCGTTCCTGTATTTCTCGAGTATGCTCTTCGCTTCGTCAGCGAAGTGGACCATCTCTATCGCCTGCGCCATGTTATTGTGGAACGGGTTATTAGAAGGGAGCTTGAGACGCGATTTTTTCACCAGCGCCTTCGCGTCGTCCGAAAGTTTCGCGTAGTTGGCGTTCAGCCTAGGCAGCGCGCCCGTCATGTAGCTCATGCCGCGCAGTTTCGCGTGTTTCGAATTCGAATACTCCATGACGCCCTCGATAATGTTCTTTTTGTAGTCGCGCGGCCTGAAGATGATGCCGTCGTTAGAGGTTATCATGCCGTCATAAAGCGCGTATTCGTTTTTGTTTTTCATGCAAACGTGCCTGCTTCTCGCTTCCAGCTCCGGTACTTCCAAACCGGAGAACAGGCGGGCAGTCCTTAACGAAAGCCTCTTGACGCCTTCAAGCCTTTTTAGTAACGCGGCGATTTTTTTCTCATCCGGGACGGAGTGGAAGCCGCCTATCATCGGCGTCACGGGATGGAGCGCGCGGCCTCCGATTATTTTCACCATGTCGCTCGACATCTGCTGGAGGTCGAGAGCGAGATGTATGTATGCATGCTTCGCTTTCGATAGCTCTATTACGTCGCCGAAGCCCAGGTAGTCCGGCAGCGCGAAGAAGAAAAGGTGCGCCGTGTGGCTGTGTATGTTGCTGGCATAAAGCAGGAGCTTGCGCAGGTCGACAGTCTGTTCCGACGGGGTGAACTCGAGCGCATCCTCGACTGCCTTTATGGATGCGAGCGTGTGGACGACCGAGCATATGCCGCATATCTTCTGCGTTATGGCCGGCGCTTCCCTGTAGTCGCGGCCCAGCAACAGCGACTCGAAATATCTGGACGCTTCGTATACTTCTAGCTTAGTGTTTTTGACTACGTTGCCTTCCATCTCCACGCTGAGCTTCGCGTGGCCCTCGAGCTTCGTAAGTTCCTCCAGAGTGAATCCCTGATGGCTCATCTTGCAACCTCATCCTTTACCTTTTCAAATTTTTCAGCAACGTTATTGTATTTGCTGAAAATCAGCTTAAGATCGTCTTCGGTTATGCCGTGGTCTTTGAGCAGCTGGACTTCCGCACCGATGTTCCTATCCGGTAACGGGCCTCGACAGCCGTCGCATGGCGTCCTGCTTTCCGGGCACGGGGCGTTGCAGCCGGCGTATGTGACCGGGCCCATGCAGACTTTCCCTTCCTTGAACAAACATTTGGTCTCGCGCTTCTTGCATTCGACGCAGACGCAGTATTCCTTCTCGCTGGGTTTTTTACCCGTGAGCAGGTTCACTATCACTTCGAAAGCCTCGTCCTCGTTGACCGGGCAGCCGCGCATGTAATAGTCGACTTTCACGTGCCTGTCTATCGGGTCTACCGTGGCTCTCGATGTGAATTTAGGCTCCTGCGGATAAACAAGGCTTCTGTAGTTAACAGCCGAGTTCCTTAGCGCCGGCACGCCTCCCCAGCACGCGCACGTGCCGTATGCTATTAGGAACTTCGTGCGCTCCCGCACGCTTTTCAGCTCCTCGAGCTCGCGGTCAGTCGAGACCGCGCCGTCCATGAATACGACATCGTATTTGCCTCGTTTGTCGTTGAATTCCTTGAGCATCCAGAAATTCGTTATCTGCACGTTGTCGAAAACTGCGGTAATCCTTCTGTTCAGCAACAGGAACTCGAAAAAGCACCCTTTGCACGAAGTCATGCCGATGAACGCGACTTTGGCTTTGGTTTTCATGATTTCACTTTTCATTTCCATATTTTTTCGGTGAGTTCGTTGAGCTCGTCTTTCCTGAAGACGGGGCCGTCCATGCACACGTATTTCCTGCCTATGTTGCAATGGCCGCACTTGCCTATGCCGCACTGCATCATGCGCTCCAGTGAAAAATAAATATCGCCGTCTTTTATGCCCATCTTGTTGAATTCAACGTAGATGTCTTTCAGCATCCTCGGCGGGCCGCAGCATATCGCCACGTCGGCCTTTATGCCGTGTTTCTCGAACATCGGCTCCACGTGGCCGACTTCTCCGTTCCATTTCATGTCACACGTTTTCGTAACGGTTGCGATAGACTCGATGCCGTTCTTGCTCCACCTGTTCATCCTCGCGTTGAATATGGCATTCTCTGGGCAATGCGTCCCGTAGAGCAGCCACACCTTGCCGTATTCCTGCCTGTGCGCGATTATGTGCTCTACCACGGGCGATAAAGGAGCGATTCCGACGCCGCCGGCAACGACGACGATGTTCCTGCCCTTGAAGCTGTCCATGGGATACCAGTTGCCGTACGGACCTCGAATGCCTATAAGGCCGCCTTTTTTCATTTTGAACAACGCTTCAGTCACGCTGCCTGCCTTCTTGACCGTTACGTCGAAATTATGCTTCTCCAGCGGCGACGATGAAATGGATATCGGGACCTCGCCCACGCCGAATACCGCCACTTCCACGAACTGCCCGGGCTGGAACTCGATTTTGTCTTTCTTGTTCCTGAGTCTGCAGCTGAAAGTGTAGATGTCGCTGCATTCCTTCTTCACCGCGGTTATCTCCGCTATCTTCGGCTCGAAATCATTTTTTGCTCTCATACTCGCTCCTCGCTTTCGCGGCCTCTTCAGTTATGTCTATCTTAGTCATGCATTCCCTTATGCAACGGCCGCAGCCGACGCAGTGCAGCTTGCCCTGGTTTTCCTTTCCATACAAAAGCTTGTGGTAGAAGAACTGCTTTACTCGTTCTGTTCTCGATTCGCGCGTCACCTCGCCTCCTGCGACGCGTGTGAACGGCTGGAGCATGCAGTAATTCCACGTGCGCGATATATTTACTTTTTCAATCCCCTTTTCAGACGGTTCAGCGTCGTGGTGCACGTCGAAACAATAGCAGGTCGGGCAGACGCTCGTGCAGGACGCGCAGGACAGGCAGCGCTTCGCAGTCTCGTCCCAGAATTCGCTCGAGAAAGACGAGCGCATGACCTCTTCGAGATTCTCGGTGTTTATCTGCTTTCTGAACACAAGCTTCGCTTTCGCTGCTGGGCTTCCTGTTTTTCTGAAAAGCTTGTTGTTAACGAGCGAATGTCCCTTTTCGCTGCCTACTTCAACATGAAATCCATTTCCCGTTTCGGTGAAAAGCAGGTCGAACCCAATCGCCTTGTCCGTGCCCATGGAACCGCAGAAGCATTCGTCACCAGCGCTCTTGCAATTGAGCGCCAAAATAAGTGTCGAGCCTCTCGCTTTCTTGTAATAAGCGTCTACGTAACCGTCTGTCATGACCCTGTCCAAGACGTCAAGCGCGTGCGTGTCGCACGGCCTCACGCCGAACAGCGCAATCTTCCCCGTCTTGGCGCGCTGCCTGACCCTCGAGCCGGCGAATTCCATCATGAGTAGGCCGTTAGGGTGCAGGAATTTCTTGGGAGGAAACTCGACATTCACATAATTGCCAAGTTTCATCTCGCTGACGGTTTTGACCTGCCTGAAATTGTGCTCGTCACCAGCTTCGACGGGCGCGAAAACTTTATACTTTCTTGTCAAAGATTCGAAGAATTTGCCGAAATCAGCTTTTTTTATGGTGTAAAATGCAGGCTTTTCATTCATGTCGTGGGTAGCGGCCATATAATATATTATCATCCCCTAAATAAAATTATGTCATCGAAAAATCATAAGTTCAGGTTCAGCGACAAGCTGGAGTGGGGTCTCGACGCGACGTTCGTCCCCAACAAGCGCTTTCCGGTCTACAACTGGTTCTATTACAAGGAGGGCTATTCCCGCGACCTGGTCCTCAAGACGCTGGAGATGCTCAAGTTCAGCCCGGCTTCCAAAGATTTCGTGCTCGACCCATTCTGCGGTTCCGGGACGACGAACCTAGCGTGCAAGGAAGCAGGGATAAACTCCGTCGGCTTCGACCTTTCCCCGCTAGCGCTGCTGGCCGCAAGGGTCAAGTGCAGGACATACAATGCAAAAAAGCTGGCTGAGGCGCTGGTCTCGCTTCGCGAGGCGCATTTCGAGCCGCAGGACCGCTCATGGGTCCCTGGCGACGTCGCACACTATTTCAACCCCCACACGCTGGATGACGTCATATTCTTCGGCAAAACCGTCGCCAGAATCCAGGACGAGGAGACCCGCGATTTCTTCCGCCTCGGCCTGATAAACTCCGCGACGCGCTGCTCATACATGTTCAAGGACGGCAGTGTGGTCAAGATGCAGAAACATCACGTCCCGCCGTTCCGCAAGTTCTACTTCGCCCACATGAAGCACATGATACACGACGCCAAGAAATTCAAGGCGGGCGGGAAGAAATGCAAGACCATCATCGAGGAAGGCGATGCAAGGGCGATACGCCTGGAGGACAGCTCTATCGGCTGCGTCATAACTTCGCCTCCTTACCTGAACAAGATTGAATACACGAAAATCTACAGGATAGAGGAATTCCTGTTCTTCGGCGGGCGCGAAGGGAAGGACAGGGGCGTCCGCTCGTTCATCGGCTCTAAAGCCGATACAGACATTCTGTTCCCCGACATTCCCGCTTCAGCTAACGCGTACTTCTCCGACATGAACCGCGTGATGCGCGAGCTTTATCGTGTCTGCAAGCCCAGAGCGAAACTGGCGATCGTGGTTGGTAACGGCTGCTTCCCGGACCGCGTGGTGGACAGCGACGTTCTTCTCGCCGAGCTAGCCGAGCAGGCCGGGTTCAAGGTGAACAGCATCCTCGTCCTGAACAGGCGCTGGTGCACGCGCAATCGTGTCGAAAAGGTAGGCGAGCTCAGGGAGAGCATGCTGGTGCTGGAAAAATAAATTGCCTTCCAATAGCCTTCCAGCATTTACCCGAATTTTGACAGGATCTGCTGCCCTATTCTTGTAACATGCTCTCCAGCTTCCTGGTTCCTTCCACCAGAAATAATGTGGATGAGGTACATATCTTTGCAAATCCAGAGATGGTAATAGTAGACGCCCGGCTCATTGAACTGGCCCCCGTAATCATTCACATTGTTGACACGGAATCTGCTCTGGTCCCCATAAACATTCTCGCTTATGAGGCCCTCAACACTGAACAGGTGCAGGGAGCTATATTGGTATGAGCCATTTAGGGCTTCGAGATTTGCAAATTTCTGCAATTCAACCACCACTTCAGTATCATTCAAGCTGCTAATGGTGTAGTTGCAGAAGCTGTATTGTCCCAGCGATGAATCTACGACATTTCCATAATTTTCATCCGTTTGACAATCATTTTCGGTCATCCCGAGCTGCTGAAGGTCTTGCGCGTTAAGCACCAGCTCCTGGGTTCCTGATATTGTATGGGTTGTCTTTCCATCTTGCATTATTGAGTATCCTACGATAAAGCATCCTCCGATAAGTATCAGGAGAATTGCTAAAATTATAGCCAGTTTCATAATATCACCTTCATTTTAGAAAGAGATTATTATATTTAAATACTCTTAATAAGGAGTGCCAACTGGGATTGACTTGCAATAAGCCATACATCAGGATGGGCGCTGCTTGTTGTCTTGATAAAGACAACGCCAAAAACTTTAATTAACCTTTCCATAAACTTAAGATATGGAAATAAATGCCATGTCTGTTTTGGCCTTTATGTGCATTTTGTTGGCCGTAGTTATTGCTTCCGGATGCACAGGCCAACCAGCTATGCCCTCGTGCGATAACGGCGACTGGAGCTGCATATGCGCCAGAATCACCGGCGAAGTCGGATGCAAAAGCTACCCGGACTGCACGTGGACGAATTTCCACTCGAACGACTTCTACTGCATGGAGCAGTTCTGCATGGATTACGACGAGAAAGAATGCGCCTTGCACAGCCGCTGCATGTGGCTTCTGGACAAGAACGGCGGCAACGAGTATTGCGAGGGAGCGGCTTATTTCGACCCGGAAAGGCATGCTTTAGTCAACGAAACGGGCTAATTCGATTAGAAAGAAAATGAATCACGGAAAAAACGTG
This sequence comes from Candidatus Aenigmatarchaeota archaeon, assembly GCA_026397315.1. GTDB lineage: Archaea > Aenigmatarchaeota > Aenigmatarchaeia > QMZP01 > QMZT01 > JBGPQP01. Next base: position 110,281 of record JAPLVC010000002.1, read on the forward strand.
TCATGCAAACCGTATTTTGCCATTATTGCTACCTGCGCTGGTGTAAATTTTCCTATTCCCGGTGCGTTGTAAATATGACCGTCTGGACAATGGAAACGATATTCTAGTTCAACCCCTAGTTCTAATGAAATCTTTTTCAATACGTCGGGTGCGAATTCTCTGTCGGCCCAGCAAGCAACATCCGTATCATTCGTCATTTTTATGATATCCCAGATAGTTTTATAAAATCTTATTTATCCAAGTCAGATGTCCCTCGTCATCCTGAGAAATAACTCCTGCCTGTAGGACTCCAGCTTTTCCGCGCTCTTTTCTTTCGCCAGCCTGTCTTCGAGCTTCTTGAAGCCGGGGCGAAACCGCCTGTAAGCGAATATCGCGGAGGCAAGCGCCGACTTCTCATGGTCATTCAGCCGGCTTCCAAACACGACCTCCCTTTCCTTGATGTGGTCCTCGATGAGAATGCGCTTCTTTTTCTTTGTCATATTCTTCGCAGGCAGGACCATTTTCGCCGCGATGGAAGCTGCGATTTTCCTGACCTGCGACGGCGGCTTCGCCCGGTCCGTCGAAAGCACGAGAACGTTGCCCAGCTCGGTGATGCATTCGAGCACGTCCGAGTTCTGCGGGTGCACGAAAGTGTCGAGATAGAGTACATTACCGGCCAAATCAAGAAGCGCGACCGAAGTGTGGTGGCCAACGTCTATGCCGCCTATCAGAATCCGCCTTTTTACGCGCGAAACCATTCAATTTTTAATTACCGCTAAAATTTAAAAGCGCTCGCCCATTTACCTACATATGCCCGAAAAAAATGGAATAAAGGCAGTCATATTCGACTTCGACGGCGTGATAGCGGACTCGAAGAGCACGATATACGCGATTTACAGGGTCGTGCTGGCCGAGATGAAAAAGAAATTCCCGTTGACAATCGAGGAGTTCACGGACGTGCTCGACGGCAACTACAGGAACTTCTATGCTTCCATGGGAGTCGAAGAGAACGAGATAGAGAAGGCGAACGAGATTTACAAAAGGCATTATATGCAGCTGGAAAAGGACATACGCCCGTTCCATGGCGTGTCCGAAGTGCTTTCCGAGCTGAGGAAAAGGGGCTACAAAATAGGCATCTCCTCGAACACGCACGAGTTCATAATCAGGCGATTGCTGGCGCAGTTCGGCTTCGAGAGCCACGTTGACGCCGTCGTAGGCGGCAAGGACATAAACAAGCTCAAGCCCGACCCAGCGCAGATACTGCTGGTAATGGAGAAGCTGGGTGTGAAACACACTGAATGCGTCTTCATCGGTGACATGGAGGTCGACATGCTCGCCGGCAAGGCGGCTAAGGTGGCGAAACTCATAGCAGCAACGTATGGCTACCATCCGCGCGAGCGCCTGGAAAAATTCGGCCCGGACGCGTTCGTCAACAACCCCTTCCAGATTCTCGGCTACTTATAAAAGATACAAAAGACGATGATTAGAACCAAAAACTACTTATTTCTTCAGCTTTTCCCTGCCCACGTCCTTGGTGAACTGAACCAGTTTCTTCGCCATGCCCAGCGGGTCCTGCGCGTGCTGGACCATCGAAGCGACGTGAATGCCGTCAGCACCGGCCATGAGCGTCGTCTTTATGTCGTCCAGCGTCTTACTCGAACCAGCGCATATGACCGGGTGGCCGACCGCCTGCTTGACCGCGCGGAACATCTCCGGCGATGAAGGACCGGGTGCGCCAGAACCGCGTTCCAGAATCGTGACTCTCTGCCCGAGCAGCTTGCCGGCCAGCGCATACGCCACAGCGATGTCCGGTTTATGATATGGGATGGGCTTAGCCTCTCCTATCCAGCCGACCGTCTCGCCCGGTTCGACTATTAGCAAAGAAGTGGGAATCGCTTCCATCTTGTTCATGGTTATCATGGGAGCAGCGAGCGCCTGCGCGCCGGTTATCCAGTAGGGATTGTTCGAATTCAGCAGGCTCATGAAGTAAAGCGCGTCCGCGTATTTGGTCACGCCTCCGATGTTGCCGGGGAACAGGACGACCGGCTTGTTCGTGGTTTCCTTTATCCTCTTGACGACGTTGTTGAGGAGGTCGCCTTCCGCTCCTATTGAGCCGCCTATAAGTATGATGTCAGCGCCCGCTTCATCGAAAACCTTGGCGAATTTGAATGGATTTTCTCTCTTGTCATCCATCGGGTCTATGAGGCCGAAGAAGACCGATCCGTCCTTCTCGATGACCTCGTGCAGATACGTCTCGACTTTGCCAATTTTCATAGTTTTAAATTGGCGACTGTAGATATAAATATGCTTTTGGTCAATTCGCGATTATCTTCATTTGACGCATATGATTCGATTTTAATGTAGTTTAAAAATAGACCACTTTAAAGTAACAAAAAGCTTATAAATACACAAGATAATTTACTTATAGAGTGATGAGATGTTACCATACTTGCGTAAAGGTTTGCCGGAAGAAACCAGTATTAACACTGAAATTCGGGGCGGTTACAAGCTCACTGTAAAATGTTACGGTGTGAAAACTTTCGGGGGAAAAAACAGGGGATGCCCGGTTGGTAGAGTGGTTTTTGAAAGCTATAGAGACAAAGAAGCCCAGAAAATGGCAGATGAATACAATAATGAACATAGATTGTGGGAAGAAAAAATCATTTACAGGCCGTTTAAAATGGGAATTGGAAATATTTTCAAGCCAGTGAATCTGTTTAGAGGACATTTTGTATTACGCGAATTAAATAGAAGGATGCACGAGCATCCAAATAAAAAATATGAGATGATTTCAGATAAACTATTAGATGAATTGGGTGCTAAGGCATTCGAACCATATGTCAATAGCGGAATAAAGACCAATTTCTGTCCAGATTTTTACTAATAGAACGTAATAAAGGATTTTATATAGCTTCACCAAACAAATTCATATGTTGTTGGTCACGGGTGCAACGGGTTTTCTGGGCTCCAGCGTCATGCGGGCGATTGCCAGCGGACGGAGGGATGTGCGCATACTCAGCTACGACTACGAAGCCGCCAAAACGATGTATCCGCAGTTCGATGTAGTCAAAGGCGACATCACCAGGCCGCAGTCGCTGAAGGGCATAGGCAAGAACGTCGATACCATAATCCACCTGGCGGGCATAGTCTCCTACACGAAGCCCAAGGACGAGCTTTTCGAAATCAACGTTGAAGGCACGAAAAACATGCTCGAAGCATGCGATGCGTCGAAGAAAATCATTTTCGCGTCCAGCGTTTCCGTATATGGAGAGATACCCGCTTCCAAAGGCCCGGCCAGCGAGAACTACCCGACACGACCAGCGAACCTCTACGGCTGGTCGAAGCTCGAAGCGGAAAGGCTTATCGCCGATTCCGGCATGAAATACGTCGTGCTCAGAATAGCGCCCGTTTACGGCGCAGGGTCGCCGCAATGGTTCAGGAACCTCTCGCTTCTCGAAAAGGGATTCCCTATCCCGAAAACCAGGAACCTGACGCACGTCGCTCACATATCAAACGTGGCGCAGGCGTTCGCGCTGGCTCTCAAACCCAGGGCAGAAGGCATATACAATATCGCCGACGAGAAGCCGGTCGCTTTCACCGAGTTCGCCAGCGAGCTGGTCACGCTGCTGGGCGGCCGCCCGAAGCTGATGCCGGGGTGGCTGGTCGGCCTCGGCGCGCGCGCCAAGGGCATGAAGGCGTACCTCGACGTTCTCACGATAAACAGGAATTACGACATCTCCAGCGCAAAGAAGCAGCTCGGCTACAGGCCGAAAGTCGAATTTAACACTGAGTTGAAGAAAATGATAAACTGGTATCTGGACATGAAACAAAAACCAAAAGAAAAAGAAATATGAACAGTCCGAACAATGCAACAATCAGAATTTAACCGCCAATCTTGAAAACTTTAGTGCCGCAGTCCGGGCAGATGCCTTTCTTGGCTGGTTTTCCGTTCTTGAGTTTTACGCTCTGCTCGTCTTTTATGTCTACTTTTTTCCTGCATTTCACGCAATAAGCCTGTGACATGTTTTACCTCCAACCGTTTCGAATATTGATTAATGGCGACGCAGGCTTATAAACTTTAGAAAAAAATAAAGTCTCCCGTTTCTCCTTTTTAGTTTCTTTGTGCGTGCGCGCATGCGCAAACCGCTAAAAAAAGTTTTTTCCGTTCCCTTTTGCGCCGAAAAACGTTTATAAACGATTATTTACAAAAATAAAAGAAAGAGAATCCCTTTCGTCATTTTCAAGGAGGAATCAAAATGTCCGAAAAGAAACAGCGATTGCCGCTAGCTCCGTTCGAGCGCATACTAAAGGACGCGGGGGCGAAGCGCGTCTCTAAGTCCGCGATGAAGGAGTTCGCGATAGTCATTGAAGGAATGTCCGACGGCATCGCGCAGGACGCGGTCAAGTTCGCCAAGCATGCGGGAAGAAAGACGGTCACAGGAGAAGACATACGTCTCGTGAAGAGGCAGTGAACGCATTAAAACCAAAAACACATAGATGATAATATGAAAATACTGAGCGTCTGCGGAAGTCCGAGAAAAGGAAACTCGGAAGCCGTTCTTTTGAGATTGAAGCAACTGCTCGAAAAAAAAGGAGCCGAAAACGAGATAATTCTTCTCAGGGAGAAAAAGATAGAGAGATGCACGGGCTGCGTCGAATACTGCAACAAAAATCTCGACTGTCACAAAAAGGACGACATGGTGAAAATTTTCGAGAAAATAAGAAGCGCGGATGGCTATGTTTTCATAACTCCCAATTACTTCAAGATGCCTACCGGCATTTTCAAGGACTTCATAGACAGGTGCAGCATTTTCTACACGGCGCAGACCAACATGTCCGGCAAGAGAGCGATAGTCATCACAGTTGGCGCGGACGTAGAAAGGGAAATAGACGTTTGCCTGAGAAATGTCACGGACAATTTCTGCAAAACCCTTGGCATCCCGGTTGTCGCCAAAAAGAGCTTCCGTTCAAAGAGCGAACTCAAGGGAAACTACAACGACATTTTTGAGAACGGCCTCAATCCTGACATAGAAAAACAACTGGAGAAGATGGCAGACGAATTATTCAAAAGTCTTAAGAAATGATATTCAGAAAGTCCTTTTAGCTTTCTTCCAGAAGACGAGGTTTTCCATTTCGTCTATGCCCTTGTCCTTGCAGTATTTCTGGTAGAGCTCGAGATACGTTTCCTTTATTCCCTTTTTCGTATCGAGGCCGAGTTTGGCTATCGCGCTTCGTATGCCTGCTTCGGAACCCTCGATTTCCATGAACTTGCCGAAGGGCAGGCGGTCTATGTCTATCGCTGTTCCACCCAGGACGTACTTGGTCTTCTCCTTTTCGTAAATCCACCATATCTCGTAGCCGAGGCCCGTGAGGATTTCCTTTGCCTTGGCGAAGTCGCTGACTTCTATCTCGATCTCGTTTGCTTCCTTGAACTCTTTCTTGCGTATGGTGGTCTTTATGGTGAGGACGTTTTTCCCGCTGGGCGTTTTGCGCAGTCGCAGGAGAATGCCGCGCTTGCGGATGTCTCCGTTGTCAAAAACAATGTTATGCTCCAGTCCCTCGGACATCTTCTGCGCGCCAAGCGCGAGCAGACGACTAACGAGTTTCTCCTCGTTATCCACCGGGAACTTTATCTCTATCTCCCTGCCCATAGAATCCACCCTAACCGTATCTAAATTGTAATATAATAAAAATGATGAAAGGGTAAATAAAAAAGGTTTACTTGTCTGCCTTCGGCTTGACAGTAGGCATCGGCAGCGGCGGAGGAAGTTGCAAATCTTCCGCTATCACCGAAACCTTTATCAGGCATCTCCTGAACAGGTAGTTAAGGATTTCGAGCGACGGCTTTTCCGGGATTTTCTTTTCCTTCTCCCACTGCTTGAGCATAGCCTTGTTGTCATCCGTGAGGTAAAGAATGTCCCCGCCGATTTTGATTTCGCCGACTTTCGGGTCGTAACTCGTGACGAACTCGAAGTCCATCGACAGGACCTTCTTGCTTCCAAGCGAAGGCACCGAAACTTCTCTCATGTCGTTTATCCTTGGCACAGAATTGACCTTTATCTCAGCGCCGGACATCTGTTCCCTGTCCCTCCTCGCTTCGACTGAATTCAGACTCAAGCCAACTATTGTCATATTTTACCTCCAAATTGAAAATGATATCAAGTCGTTTTTTGCTTAAGCTTTTTTCTAAAAAGCTTAATTGATTATCCGCGTTGATATTTAAATGCTTTTTACGTCCGAAATTATGCGATTTCCCCGTAGCCGACGAGACGCCATCGAGCCGAGAAAAGCTTGGATATCGCGACCTTCTCTCCCTTGTCCGCGCACAGCGGACTCTTCAGGACGACGTCTATCTCTCCCGGCCTGCCGGAGACGACGGAACCTGTCGTTCTCATCGTAGCCAGCGTGACCAGCAGCACGTCGCCGGTCTTTATGCCACCAGCGTCTGTCTGGACGCCCACGACCCTTTTCAGAAGAGTCGTTTTCATCTTCAGTTTGCTCACGACCGGCGGCAGCTTTCCCGGAACGCTTGCCACGCTTCCGGAAAGGGAATCGGATTTGGTCAAGTATGGATCCAGTGTCGTCGAAACGCCTGCAAGGCCGCCAGGGCCTATCTCGTCCAGGTTCTTGCCGGCCTTCTGCATGCTCGTTATCTTGGTCTTGACGGGTTCGTATTTGTCCTTCACCTTGACGCCCGGCTTTATCTCTAACTCGTCGCCTATTTTGAGCTTGCCTTGAATAAGGGAACCGCCTATGACGCCGCCCTGCAGCTTCTCTATCAAAGTGCCGGGTTTGTTGACGTCGAATGAGCGTGCTATGAGGAATTTCGGCGTTTTATTCGGGTCTCGCTCAGCCGGCTTCATGACGTGGTCTATCGTTTCCAGAAGCGCGTCGAGGTTGACCCTCTGCCTTGAAGAAATGGGAATTATCGGGGCGTTTTCAGCAATCGTCCCCTTGATGAAGTTCTTTATCTGCTGGTAATTGGCGAGCGCCTGCTCCTTTGTCACCAGGTCGATCTTCGTCTGGACTATGATTACCTTGCTTATGCCCGTTATGTTGAGCGCCACGAGATGCTCGTACGTTTGTGGTTGAGGGCATTCCTCGTTGGCAGCTATGACCAGCAGCGCGCCGTCCATCAGGGACGCGCCTGACAAAACCGTGGCCATCAGCGTCTCGTGGCCGGGCGCGTCGACAAATGAAATCGTGCGCACGGGCTCGCCCGCCGAGAAGCAGTTTATGCATTTTTTATTTGTGGAGTATGCCTTTGCATCTTTGCACTTCGGGCATTTGTAAAGCGTGATGTCAGCGTAGCCGAGACGGATCGAGATGCCTCGTTTTATCTCTTCAGAATGCGTGTCCGTCCATTTCCCGGTGAGCGCTTCGGTGAGAGTCGTCTTGCCGTGGTCCACGTGGCCGACTATGCCTATGTTAAAATCAGGTATCAATCGCGGGTCGGCTTTTTCCGCCTTCCCGTGACTTTCGCTTTTTTCCGGCTTGCCTGCCTTCTCGTGCTTTTCAGTTTTTTCAGCTATCAGAACCACCATCGAATATGATGAATATATGCGTCTTGGTTTATAAAAGCGATTTTTAAATGCTTAATTCAATTTAAAAATATGGTCGATTATCTTAAGGCACTTAAGAGACCATTTAGCGACTTGGATAAATTTATTGTCGGAATCATTCTTAACTTACCTATACCACTTGTAAAATTAGTTTCCAATACCATCGTGCAGGGATACGTGTTGAGATGCGGCAGGACGGCATACGAAAAAAAATACGAATTGCCATCATGGAAAGACGTAATACAATTGTGGATTAGAGGCTTCTTGTCAGGATTGATTGCTTTGATTTATTCATTGCCATCATTAATTATTTTATTTTTCTTTTTACCGACTATATTAAATGATGTTGTCTCGGATCCGTTTAACGTGCTATACAACACAATTAACCCATTTTACTTCATTAACACATATGGTTATGCAATTGTGATTGCATGGCTATTTTCACTGATTACATCATATATTATTCCCGTAGCTTTAATGAGATGGACTGTCGAGGATGATATTAAAAATGCTTTTGAATTGCGAACAATATTTGAAAATGTTTTGACAAAAAAATACATCGTTGTACGGTCAATCACACTGCTGATAACCTATGCCGCTGTAATTCTATTTTTAGCCATAAACTTTGCCATATTTGGAGATGTGAAAAATACAACGACTTGGAACACCGTATCCTTACTACTCCCTGCAATCGGCATCTTGGTGATTTCTTCGATAAAAGATTACATCATATCCATATTTAGTTATTCGCTTTATGGCGATGTCTTAGGAGAAATAAAAAAAGATGGACGTGAACATTCGAGAAAACCTAAATGAGCTCCACCGGCATGCGTTTCGCCTTGGGCAGCTGGTTCTTTATGTCGCCGTTGCGCAGCAGCCCGCATCCCAGCGGGAAGCCGTTATATTTGATTATAACATAGCCGTCTGAGCATGCGTTTTCCTTGGCCATGATGTCGAATCCCGCCATGTAATCTTTCGCCTTGTTTCTATCGACGTGCACTATGCCTTTCGTCGCGCGGGCGCCGAACATCTGTATCATCATCGACGTCGGCTTCGTCGCGCCATCGAAGCGCATGAATGGCAGGCTTGCGGACATTATGTTGTTGCGGTTGCAGAAGACGGCGTTGCGCTCGTTCATCGCGAATATCTTGCCCTTGCCGTTGTCCATGAACTCGAGGCCTTCGAACGCGTTTCTTGGAATGCCGAACCTGTTCTCCATAAACTCGAGCATTGCTTCAGCTTCCTTTGGCCGTATTGGTGCGAGTTTCATGACATTCCCTCCTTCGGTTTCCTTATCTTTGCCACGAAGAAGCCGCCCGTGTCGCTGTGATGCGGCCAGACTCTAGCGGCTTTCGCCACGTCGCTAGCGAACGTTCTGTCTTTCCACGCCTTCACGGTTCCGGACAATTTCAAACCCTTGACTTCAATCCTTTCGAGTTTGCAATCGCTTTTTGATAACAAGTAATCCACCACGCCTTCGTTCTCTTCTGGAGCGAAGGTGCACGTCGAGTAAACCATGAGCCCGCCGGGCCTGAGCATTTCGTAGCATCTGGTAATCATATGTTTCTGCAGCCCGGAGGTCGATATTATCTCTTTTTCGTTCCACCTTGAAAGGACTTCGCGGTTTTTGCGTATCGTCCCTTCGGACGAGCAGGGCGCGTCCAGCAGGATGCAGTCGAACTGCATGTCCGTCTTGAAGAAGCGGATGTCGTGGTTGACGACCGCGACGTTCATGCAGCCCAGCTTTTCGAGGTTGTGCTTGATTATTTTCAGTCGGTTGAACGCGGCATCGTTAGCCACGATAAGGCCGCGGTTTTTCATGAGCGCGGACAGCTGCGTTGTTTTCGAGCCCGGCGCAGCGCATGCGTCGAGGACCGTCATGTCAGGGTTTGCCTTAATCTCTTCTTTCAGCATGAGCGGCGGGAGCATGGAGACCAGCTCCTGTATGTAAATGTGACCCATGAAGTGTTCCAGCGTCGCTCCCGTCTTGTCGCTTGGCGTGACGAAGGCGTCGTCGCTCCACGCGACATTCATCGCCTCGATGCCATAGCCTTGCAGCCGCTCCAGGACTTTATCGACGTCGGCTTTCAGCGTGTTCACTCGAAACGCCTTGGGCAGCGGCCTGCTAAGCGAGGCGAAAAACGCTTCCGGGTCGTCTACTATCGCTGCGTATCGCTCCCGAAACCTTTGCGGTATGTTAAAATGAACCATATTTGGTTAATTCTAAATTCAATTTAAATAAATCTTAAAAGACAGGAAAACTAATTTTCTACATGATTACGCGGGTCAAGATGGTCAACTGGAAGTCGCATCTCGATTCGGAACTCAAGTTCTCTAAAGGCGTCAACGCGCTGATAGGCATAATGGGCTCCGGCAAGACGAGCGTCATGCAGGCAATCGCTTTCGGGCTTTTCGGCACGTTTTCCGCGCTCGGCTCGAAGAAGCTGGCGCTCGACGACCTCGTCATGTCAAAGCCGCACAAGAAGCAGCACGCGATGGTGGAAGTAGAGTTCACTGTAGGCGACGGTGGCAATAAATACATGGTGCGCAGGACGATAGAGCGGGAGAAAGGGACTGTCGCCGCCGAGATACGCGAGGACGGCAAGCTGCTCGAAGTCAGCCCGCAGGGCGTGACGCGCGAAGTCGAACGCGTCCTCCAGATGGACTACGACCTGTTCCAGCGCGCTATCTATTCTGAGCAAAACGCACTCGATTACTTCCTCCAAATCCCAAAGGGCAAGCGCATGCAGCAGATCGACGAAATGCTCAAGCTCGACCGCTACGAGAAGGCGAGGGAGTCAGCAGTTTCGATAAAGAACAACATACTGGCAAGGCGCAAGGAAATGGTGCGTGTGGTCGAGGACCTGAAGACGCGCAAGCTCGACGAGAAGTTGGTCGCGCTAGAGAACGAAATAAAGAAGCTGGACGAGGAGAAGCGAGACCTCGACAAGACTCTCGGCTCTCTTGAAAAGGAAAGGAAGAAACTGTCCGAGAACGTCGTCCAATACGAAGCGTCGCACGACATGCTTAACGAAGCGGTAAGAAAGAGCGAATCGCTTTCGTCGCGCCTGGACGAAATGAAGCGACAGGCGAACATGAAGAGGAAAAAACTCGGCGCGGCCAAAGCCGACCCCGAGTCGCTGAAGGCCATGGCGTCCGAGATAACGAAACTCGAGACTGCGCTCGCCGACGACGTGAGAGAAGTCCGCATTCTCAGGGAGACGCTTTCGCTCATGAACGGCAAGATGCTCTTCCTGCGCGACCAGATGAAGGATACGAAAGCGAAGCTCGCCGGTGTGAAAGGCAAGGACAGGCGGCTCAAAATACTGGGCAAGACGCTTGGAAGCGACCCGGAAAAGAAGATGACTATCATGCTCGAAGGCGTGGAGGCAATCAAGAAGACGCTTTATGCGCTCATGGCCGAGAAGACTGAGATGGAAAAGAGCCTGTCCGACCTGAAGCGCGCCGGGGACAAATGCCCGGTCTGCGACTCACATCTCGAAGACGAGAAGAAGAAGGATCTCATGGGTCATCGCATGCAGCATATCGTCGACGTAGACCTCAGGATACGCGAGACCAAGGAGAAGCTGACCGGCGAAAGCGCCAAGAGCGAGGAGTTCAGGAAAAACGTCCTTGAGCATGCGGAACTCAAACGCGACCTCAAGGATTTCGATTTCCTTACAACCAGGATGAGGGACGGCACCTCCAAACGAAAGCTTCTGGACAGCGAGATAAAGACGGTCGTGTCACAGATACGCGCGCAAGAGCGCAAGGAGAAAGCTTCGAGAAAGGCGCTCGATAAGCTTAAGCTGGCGAAAGAGCGCTCGGAAGACGTTCTCAAGGAGCGCGGTTCGCTCGAAACGCTGCTGAAAGAGATGGAGTCGGCTGAGAGACATCTGGACGAGGCGGCGAAGCAGAAGAAAGCGCTCGAGAAAAAGCTCTCAGGCAAGGACATAAAAGTAATGAGAAGCGAGCTCCAGGAAACAATCGCTAGGTCGAGAGGCATCGAGGCGAAACTGACCGGCATCTCGCAGAGAGTGCAGGAAAAGAAGGCCGGCGCCAAAGAGATAGAAGAGCAGGCGAGCACGCTCGCTAAATACAAGAAGGACATCGAGAACTACGCCAGCATATCGGAGTCGATGGATGTATTTGTCAACGTCCTGCGCAGCACGCAGGACCAGCTAAGGGACGAGTTCCTCAAGACGGTCAACTTCATAATGAGCCAGATATGGGGCGAGCTTTACCCATACGACGATTTCAGCGAGGTTCGTTTGCTAGTCGACAAGGATTATGTTTTGCAGCTCAAGAGCAGGAAAGAATGGATGAACGCAGATATTGTTTCAGGCGGCGAGCGGTCGCTGGCGTGCCTCGCATTGCGCATAGCCTTCGCGCTCGCGTTCACTCCCAACCTCCGCTGGCTCATCCTCGACGAGCCGACGCACAACCTCGACAGGAGCGCGATAGAGCATTTCGGTTCCGTCCTTAAGGACAGGATGGAGAACATCATAGACCAGGTCTTCCTCATCACACACGAGGAGCGCCTGTCCGATTACATAACAGGCTCGACATATCATCTAACGAGGGACAAGGAAAGCGACGGCGTGACGAGAATGGCCGAAGTCTGATATCTAAGTTTGATATAATTAATATTAAAAACGCAAATACTATAATATGAAAAATATGAAAAGGTTATTTCTGGCCGCTATTTTTCTGGTCTTTGTGTTATTGTTGCCTTTACATGCAAGTGCCTCGGACAATAACGCTCAGTTCGTTTCGCAGTCTGTTCCGAGGGGAAATACGATTTATTATAGCCCTAAATGGCCTGAAATCAGTAGAATAATGCTGGCAGACAACGAACAGGTCCTGCCAGGAGCGACAAAAACATTTTCCTTTAATGCGACTGCGCCGGTTTCGCCAGGCAATTATAACTTCCAATGGAGGATGGTGAAAGAAGGCGTAGAATACTTCGGAAACCTAACTCCGAACATGGATATAAAGGTGAACGCCGCTCCGCCTATACCAGGGAAGATAATGATAAGGACTGTTAATGGCGTTCCGGAATTCTATGAAAGTGTAATAGGAAGCCTTGATAAAGATGAGGAATGATGGATACAATACAGTCCGTGTTCTTTTGAGCTATACCGGATTACAGCAAAACCAGACTCAGCCCGGGCTCGATGCGACTTACATGAATAATTTCAAAGATTTCTTAGGGCTGGCAAAAAATAACAATATGAAAGTGATCATAACAGCATCCCGCCCAAGGAATTACAAACCCATCGCGGATCAAGTACCGTATCCTTCTAACATGCCTTATGTTCTCGGGAACCCGAACATACAGTTCTTACATCAGGGGACGATTATTGCATATAAACAGTTCTGGAGAGATTTGATAAACAATATCAAAGGGACAGACCCGGCACTTCTTGATGCGGTATTCGCGTATGAGATTTGGAGCGAGCCACTCTTCAATCATAATCTCCCGCCATTTTCATTGGGCAGCGGCACAATAACTGTCGCAGAAGGCGGAACATATGACATATCAGATGCGCAGCAAATGACTGCGATGGAAGATAACAGCATAGCGTATTTCGCAAACCAAATTTACGATGCAATCAGACCAGTCGATCCCCAAACACTCATTACCGTTGGCGTATGTTGCCCAGGTACCCAATTCGCGCGCTTGCTAGCAGTTGATAAATCAAAAGTTGATTATCTTGATATCCACCTATATCCTGGTGATGGTGGTGATGGTAGCACTTCACTTGAAAGATTGAATCGTTTTCTTGCAGCTGCAGAGATAGAGAAGAGAGACAAGTCGAGGCCTATCATAGCAGGTGAGTTCGGGGTGACTTATCAAACGTATCCGACCTCGACTGAGGCGACTGCTGCAGCTGTTGAGATGCAGACAGTCACATGCAGCAAAGGCTTTAGCGGATGGATGCTCTGGACATGGGACACATTCAGCAACGAGCAACCGACCCCAAATACTTCTTCATTCCGGTCCGCACTCGCGGAGAATGAAACCCTGAACAAAGTGCTCGCCCCGATATACAGACCTGATCCGTGCAGCAATACTACCTGCGATGATTGTCAGAACTCAGACGTATTCCTCAAAATGAATCTCGACAACAACCTTTCTATAGGAGAGACTGCCACCAAAGCCGTGGAC
>JAPLVC010000005.1 GCA_026397315.1 Candidatus Aenigmatarchaeota archaeon
CTGCGCATATGATCCGTTCAGTTATGCGTGCGTGAAAGGTTCGTGCGGAGCTACGTGCGCTGTGAACGGCGACTGTGCTGCATCGAACTGCTCGCAGACTTACAACGATTATTGCAATGCCACGAAGCTCGTGGAATACGACAGCGACAAGGTGAAGGATTCGACCACTGTCAGCAATTCTACTGCGAACACGTGCCTGGGTTCGTGCTCGTGCACGAACAATTCAGTAAGCTGCAATCAACCCCCGAAGAACACGTATTGCGTGAAGGGAGTTTGCAATGCTACGTGCGCTGTTAATGGAGACTGTGCTGATTATTGTGACGGCAGTGTGAAACACACGTCAAGAACGTGCGATGCGTCATCGACCTGCGCTTGCGGCGCAGGCACGACGTTCAACTGCAACTCGCTAGACGGCTGGTCCAACACGACTGAAAAGCATTGGATAGACAATGGTATATGCAAAGAAAAGGAACAATTGAAACAGGAATACAGGGATTACAACTGCGGCACATCGCCTGCGATTGATTGTTATTACGGCGTGACGGAAACGAAATGGGTTGATACCGGCCAGACGAGAAACAAGGCTGACGGAACCATCTGCAACGACGGCCTTTGGTGCACGGACAGTGATGTGTGCACTACAGGTATTTGCGGTGGAACCACGAAAAACTGTTCTGATGTTATAAGCTGCACCATCGACTCATGCGACGAGGTCAATGATGTATGCAAGCATATTACTAACAACACGAAATGCAACGACGGCCTTTATTGCAACGGTCAGGAAACATGCAACGTCGAGCTTGGCTGTGTTGGCGGAACGACTGTCGATTGTAGTGGAAAAAACCTCGCTGAAATAGCGACTTGTGATAACGTCCCGGACAGCATACACTTCACATGGGATTATGCCGCTGCTTTCTTTAGCATATGCAACGAAGCCACGGATTCCTGTACAACTGGCACCCAAACACTAACACATACATGCAACGTCGATAAATGCCAGGCAGAATGCGACAGCAAGCATGGCTGCGCAACCTCGACATGCTCGCAGACGTACAACGATTACTGCAGCGGCACGAAGCTCGTGGAATACGACAGCGACAAGGTGAAGGATTCGACTACTGTTACAGGTTCCGCACAGAACACGTGCATATACGAGTCGTGCCTTTGCACTAAAAACACTGCTACATGCAACCCGCCGGCGACCAACACTTATTGCGTAAAGGGTGTGTGCGGTGCCGGTTGCAGCGTGAACACCGATTGTACTTGCGGCCAGAAGGACGGATGTGTTGGCATCGACTATTACGATTATCCAAGCTATTCGACATGCAAAAGCGACTGCACGTGCCAAGAGTGCACACCAACGATTTCCAAATGTGATTCAAGATGCACGGGTAGCTGCGTAGTCCAGGTAACGACAGGCCATGACATGAATCCGCAATGGAGCTATCCTTACACGGCAACTGACGACATATGGTTGAAGGCAACCGATATAAGCAATGGGGCATGCAACTGGCTGACTTACGACATATATTATTTATGGTGTTCTTGTCCGGCACAGACGCCTCTGCAGAGCGCGATAGAAGCAACTAAGAGCGACTGGTCTGCGAAATATGACAGGCTTTGCAGCGCGGACGCGGCAAACTACGGCGGCACGAACCCAACACATAGTCTGGAATGCGGCGATTGCTGGCTCAGAGTATACGGAGCTACATTCCCTGCTGACAGCGGCAAGAAGTTCTGGACAGGCTCCGGCAGCTGCGAGGGAACGTTCCAGATAGACATCATGAACGGCTGCTACCAGACAGGCTACGTGCCTGCTGTCGCATGCGCGGGCAAATGCGAGGACAACCCAATCATAATAAAGCACGCAGAATGCAGTTACAACATGCAGTGTGTCGCAGTTGATGGGGCAGGCACTGACCAGTGCACCAGCGACGCCGACTGCTACTACAACGCCTGCGATTACACGCAGAACGCATGTGTCAAGAAGGCAACGGGTGGCGCATTGGTGGGCGCAGCAGATGAATGCTCAGTATGGTCTGACTGCACGCACACAGTATGCAACTACAATACTTTGTCCTGTGATGTTGTAAATTCAAAGGGAACTGATGAGTGCACGACATTAAGCGACTGCACGGATTTCCATTACGAATGCTCACTGGACGACCTATACCTGTGTGAAGCTGTGCCGGGACCAGGAACTAATCAATGCAACCCCGCCAAGCCAACCGATTGCGGAGGCAAAATTTTGCCTGAACAGCCCGTGGCGTAATTCTCTTAAACCAGCGCCGCCATAGGGTGCCTTGTAAAGCCATTTATAAATACGCCCCGGATTATTTTATTACGTGATTTTATGGCGAACGAGAAGCTCAACGAGAAATACGTGATCTACCAGATCCTGGCGCAGAATCTCGAAGCGCTTAAGCAGCAGATACAGATTGTCGAGCAGCAGCTGATAGAGCTCAGGTCTACCATGCTTTCCATGGAGGACCTTGAAAAGCTGAAGGACGACAACGAAATCCTCGTCCCCATAGGCGGCGGGTGCTTCAGTCGCGGTAAAATATCGGACAACAGGAAAGTCATAGTTAACGTCGGGGCCGGCATATTCTTGGACAATGACATGGCGACCGCGAAGAAGCTGATGGACGAGCGCTTCAAAGAAGTGGAGAAAGCCGGCATGGAAATAGAAGAGCAGATGAAAAACATAGTCGGCCAGATGAACACGCTCGCCACCGAAATACAAGACCTGGCCCAAAAAGCGCAGCGCTGATTCTTAATTTATTTACATGGGCACGGCAATAATATTATATGATACTTGCACTGCTCTCGATACCTATAGTGCTATTCAGTCTGCTGGCAGTCCGAACCAAAGACCTTCTGCACGCGGTCATATTCTTAGCAGTCGCTTCGATGTGCCTGGCAGCGACTTTCCTTGCGCTCCAGGCGCCTGACATAGCCATAACCGAAGCGGCTGTCAATGCAGGCCTTTCGACGCTTATTTACGTAATAGCCATACGCAAGACGGGGAGGCATGAATGAAAGCGCCCGAAAAGCTGCTGCTGGTCGCATGCCTGATAGCCATTTTCGTAGTCATAACAGGCGTTTTCTCTTCGCCTATTTTCATGAAATGGGAGAACAAAAAGGTTGCCAGATACTACAACGAGAACGGTCTGGAAGAAACAGGTTCGTCCAACATAGTGTCGGCGATAGTCTGGGATTTCAGGGGTTTCGACACGATGGGCGAAGAGACGGTCCTGTTCGCGGCCGCGGCCGGCGTCCTAGCCATAACCGGGCTCAACTTCGTCAGGAGGAAGAAATAATGGACGTCATAATACGAACCGTCATAAAGGGCATCGCTCCATTCGTAATCCTGCTGGGCGTGGCCATAATGTTTCACGGGCACCTGACACCAGGCGGCTCTTTCCCCGGGGGAGCGATGGTCGCGTCGGGATTCGCCCTCATAGCCGTCGCCTTCAGCGCTGACGAGGCCGAGGGTAAGATAAGCGAAAGGGCGATACATATACTCGAAGGCCTGGCAGTCCTGGTAGTAGCGTATGTCATAATATTCGAAACTTTTGTGCGCAGTTACTCCGGTCTCTTCGGGCTTTTCGGCCTGTGGAGTTCAGTCGAGATAGTGACGCTTAACGTGGCCGGAGGTTTCATGGTCATGGGAGCGCTGACTCTCGTCGTCATCTTGCTGTTAAGGGAGTGAGTCGATGATAATAACGCTGATAACCGCGGCATTGCTTGCAGTGATAGGTGCATATTGCGTGGTTGTCAAAAAAAATCTGCTCAAGAAGCTGATAGGCCTGGGCATATTCACCAATTTCATACATCTCATGTTCATTTCCATGGGCTACCTGGAGGGCGGCATAGCGCCCATAATCACTCCTGAAAACCTGTTGTCGTTCCCCGTGCGCGCGGTCGACCCGATTCCGCAGGCGTTAGTCCTCACGTCTATAGTAGTCCAGCTCAGCGTCACAGCGCTCGCGCTGAGCGTCACGATACTCGCATACCGTCATTTCAAAACGCTCGACACAGATAAGATGAATGAACTCAGTGGTTAAATGATTGAATACGCCATAGTCGTTTTGCTTGTAGGCGCTTTCCTTACGCCAGTCTTCAAGCGAAGCTTCGTTCCGCTGGCTGCTATATTATTCTCATTTCTTGTCATGGCCTCAGTTTTTATGCAGGGCCAGACAGTGATAATGAAGTTCAGCGGGTGGAGCCCGCCATTCGGCATCGTGTGGGTAGTCGATAGCTTCAACGCTCTCATGGGATTGCTAGTGACCGGCATGGCCATGCTGGTTGCCATCTATTCCACTAAATACGTACGGGAACGCAAGAGCCGTTTCTTCACGCTGTTGTGTCTCATGACGGCCGGCCTTCTCGGCGTGACGCTCACCGGCGACGTGTTCAACATGTATGTTTTCTTCGAGATACTGTCCATAGCCTGCTACGGTCTGGTCGCCTTCAACACGGACAAGGAAGCGATAGAGGGCGCGCTTAAATATATAGTGCTCGGGCCGCTGGCTTCCTCTTTCATCCTTCTGGGAATAGCCATGCTCTACGGCCTGACCGGGACGCTGAACATGGCGGACATAGCCCTGAAGGTCGGGCCTGACATCGCGTTCAACGTAGCGTTCGGGTTCCTGATAGGGGGCTTTGCCCTCAAGTCAGCAATAGTGCCGTTCCACTTCTGGCTGCCGGACGTGCACCCGGTCGCGCCTAGCCCCATATCCGCGATGCTTTCCGGTGTGGTGGTGGGAACCGGCGTGTACACTGTCATGAGGATAATATTCACAATATTCGGCTTTTCGGGCATCATGTGGATGTTCGTGGCATTCGGGGTTTTGACTATGATTATCGGAGGCATAATAGCCATAGTCCAGACGAATGTTAAACGCATGATAGCATATTCGACCGTCAGCCAGAGCGGCTACATTTTCCTGGCGTTTGGCCTAGGCACGCATCTCGGCGTCTCGGCCGCGATATTCCACCTTGTCAACAACATCGTAATCAAATCGTTGCTTTTCCTGGCAGCGGGCATAATCATATGGCACACGGGTAAGAAAGACATGCGCGACCTCGGCGGCCTTGGAAAGCAGCTCCCGCTGGTCATGATATGCTTTGGCATAGGAGCGCTGAGCATAACAGGCCTTCCGCCCCTCAACGGTTTCGTGTCAAAATGGATGATTTACTCGGCCACATGGGAAATAAGCCCTGTCCTGACTGCGATAGCTGTGATAGTTTCCGCCATGACGTTGATTTACTACATGAAGGCATTCTCATGTGTTTTCCTGGGTCACAGCAAATGTGAGATAAAGGAAAAGACGCCTTTAGCGATGCTACTGCCCGTCATCATACTGGCCGCTGTATGCGTGTTTTTAGGCGTTTTCCCGCAGTTGGCGATTGGCGTCATTGAACGAGCGACAGGCGCTTTATTAGACCAGAGCCAATATATAACTGCCGTGCTGGGAGGTGGATGATGTTCGAAAACTGGTCGCATTTCATTCTGGCTTTCCTTGGCTTCATCTGCATTGGCCTGATAATATACCTATTGGGCAACAGAAGCAAAAAAACTGAAGGCTGGAAGAACGAGCCTTACACGTGCGGCGAACCTTTTCCAAGGACGGATGTCGGCGCGGAGAATTTTTACGCGGCGATAAGGCAGAACCTGCGCATAGATGAAATACGCAAGCTCCATTCCGGCAGGCTGACAGACTACCTTTTATGGATGGTTGTGGGAGTGACCGCCATACTAATCATGGTGATATTTTTATGAACGAGGAAATGCTCAAAATATATGAAACTAAAGAAAAACATTCCGGTAAATGGAAAAAAGGCGGCCTGCACGGCTTTTTCAGGAGGAAGTCCGCATGGCTGCTGCACATCGGCGCCAGCGGTTGCAATGGATGTTCCATCGAAATCGTCGCTGCGCTTTCGCCAAAATACGACGTGGAGCGCTTCGGCATACTCGCAAAGGGTTCACCAAGGCATGCCGACATACTGGTCGTGGAAGGGCCCGTCAATGCCAAAATGAAGGAGCGTTTGCTAGCGATATACCAGCAGATGCCCAACCCCAAGTACGTCATCGCTTATGGAGCGTGTCCTATATCCAAAGGCGTGTTTTACGACAGCTACAACGTGGTCGGGCCATTGGACAAAATCCTGCCGGTCGACGTTTACGTGCCGGGCTGCCCGCCGAGGCCTGAAGCCCTGATAAACGCAATAGTCAAGGTCATGGAAAGGATGTGATTGTCATATGCATGTCGAAAGCTATATAGAAAAGCTCAACCCTAAAATGGAAAACGGCAACTACTGGATCGAGACGAGCGCGGAAAAGCTCATACCGCTTCTGAAACACCTGAAAGCGATTGGCCTGGAGCGCATATCAGCTATTACGGGCAATGATACCGGCAATAAAATAGACGTGATTTACCACTTCATCCACAAAAAGAAAACGATTAACATACGCGTTTCTCTTGACAAGAAAAAAAGCGAGATAGAAAGCATCACAGGCATCTATCATGGTGCGAATCTTTTCGAGCGCGAGCTGCACGAGATGCTGGGTGTCGAAATCAGGAATCACCCGAACCTGAAGAAGCTGTTTTTATGTGACGAGTCGCCGCAAACGCCCCTTAGAAAGGACTGAATTCACTTGAAGCCAATTGCATAATAGGCGACCACCGATGAATAATCCCCCGTTGCGTCGCCTGAATTGGTCTTGTTTATCAGGATTGCTTTCTTCAAGCCGCTCGCTTTCGCCGCGCTCATCACGACAGCGATGGGCGCGTAGCCGCAGACGGAGGCTCCTGTTTTTTCCAGTGCGTTGAAAAATCCGTTCACATCCAGTTTTTCTATCATGGCGAAAGCCTTTGTGTCTTTATTGTCAGCGACGCTGACTGGCAGGTAGTGTGAAAAATCAGACGATGCTATGATGCCAATATCGCCTTTCGCAACCGTTGCGATGTGTTTACCTAGCGAGACGCATTTTTCCAGAAATTCTTCGGAGTAATCCGTGCCTGAAATGCTTATCGGAACGAACCTGAAATTTTTGAACTTATGCTGCAGAAACGGGAGTTGGACCTCTATGGAGTGTTCATGCGCATGCGCTAGGCTGTCTTCTTCGAGAATCGGACATTTTTTAAGCTGTTGCGCTAGCGAAGTATCGATTTCCACCGTTCCTAACGGCGTGTGCCAGGACTCGGAACTCATTATGGAGAATTCCGGTCCGATGAGATTGTGATTGGGGCCGAGAATAATGAAGCTCTTTGCCGGTTTCAGTGAACTTATGGCGAGTGCGGCCGTTCTGCCGGAATACTGATAGCCGGCATGCGGTGAAACCACGGCTGAAAACGTTTCTTTCCCTGCTCCACGAAAAAGAGCCGTCAGAGCGTTTCTTAAATCATTTTGTCCACTAGGATAAAACGTGCCCGCGACAACCGGCTTGCGCACCATGTTTCCTAATTGTTTTCCGGTTTAAAATTTATTAAACAGCATAACAAAAGAATAGTATGAGAATTCCGACAGGCATAACAGGCCTTGACGACCTGATGGAAGGCGGCTTCGATGAAAGCAGCATAAATCTCGTGACCGGCAAGACGGGCACCGGCAAATCCATTTTCTCCTCACAGTTCATCTACATGGGTGCCAAAAAATACAATGAAAAAGGTCTTTACATAACCGCCGGAGACACTGCAAAAAACATAAGGAAGCAGGCCACCAAGATCGGATGGGATATGGAAGCCCTTGAGAAAAGCGGTTCAGTGAAGATAGTAGAGGTCGAACCTTACGACATAGAGAAACTGCTTGAAAACGTGTCCATAAGCAAGGAGATGACCCAAGCAAAGAGGATAGTCATAGACTCTATCAGTATGTTCGAGCTTTACGTCCAGGAGCCTTACAAAATAAGGAAAAACCTTTTCGCAGTCCTGCAAAAGCTGAGGGACATGGGGAAGACCGTGCTCGTCGTCGCTGAAATACCAGAAGAGAGTAAAAACCTTTCAAGAACCGGCGTCATCGAGTTCATGGTCGACAGCATCGTGATCCTGCAGTTCATGGGCATAGCCAAATACAAGAGATCGCTTGCCATAAGAAAAATGAGGGTTACAAATCACTCGAGCGACATACACCCATTCGTCATAGGCGACAATGGCATAAAAATAATGCGGATTTGATTTTTTTCCGCTAAATGTATGATATTTTCAGTTTCTTCTTTACGTGTTTCTGCGGCTCGCGGATATAGAAGTCGAAATCACACGTCAGCTTGCTCCTCACCTTGTAATTTTTATTGATTATTCTCATCCTGAATTCGACGGCCTTGCTTATGTTAAGCTCGCTGACGTCTATTCTCCACCTGAGTTCTTTGGAATAGAATGAAGTATAAATCGAGTAGTCTGCGCTGTCAAACCTGTTTTCAAAGCCGAATTCAGTGTAGTCTTCCACGGCTTCGACTCTGTCCACGACTATGCTGTCTATCTTGTGACCCGTCGCCGAGTCGGTGCAGTTGTAAGTGGCGCGTATGTTGCGGAGTTTTACCTTGTCGGCGGTTATGTTAAGGTAGAAATCCGGCTTCTTGTCGGTCTCGTTGCTGCCCGTGTGTATGAACACGTAAGTGTCGTTTTCCATGTAATCCGGGCCTGTGTATGATTGCATGAAATCCGTCATCTTTATGACGGTGCAGTCCTCTGGGCATTCGTTGGCGTTGTCTTCCGCACTCTCGCACACGTCATTGCCGCAGCATGGTGTTATGTTTTTGTGGGCGCACTCGAAATTCGTCTGGACTGAACAATCGTCGCTCGTGCATTTGTTCGCATCGTCACAGGATGCAGGGCACGACCGCTCGTTTATGTCGCAGACGCCGTTATCGTCGTTGTCAAAACAGCACGAACCTTTCACTAGTTTTTCAGGCTCGGTGCACTGCTGCGCGCCCTGCTCTTCTATGGCTATGCACCCGGCTACCAGTATAACGGAAACCAGTAAAAAGGCAAAAATATATTTCATAATTAAATTATGAGGTTTCCCCAATAAAAGACTTCACATCCTATCGAGTGTGCTTATGCCGAGAAGATTCATGCCTGATTTAAGAACTAAAGCCACCGCTTCGACTAGCGCCAGTCTGGCGTGTTTCATGTTTTCTTCCGCCTTGAGGACCGGCACGAACTGGTAGAACTCGTTGAACCTGGTGCAGATGTCGTAGCAGAAATTCGCTATGTAATGCGGCCTCATATCCTCGGCTGCTTTGGCGACTGTTTCAGGGAATTCCGATAGTATCCTGAAAAGATGCCTTTCATGCGGTTCCTTCAGGAGCGACATATCGAAAGCGCTTGGCCTTTTTCCTGCGTTTTTAAGTATGGAGCGAGCGCGCGCATATGTGTAAAGCAGGTATGGTGCTGCATTGCCCTCGAAATCGAGGGCGCTCTTCCAGTCGAAGATTATGGTCTTGCTTGGAGACGTCTTGATCATGTCGTATTTGAGCGAGGCGAGGGCTATCGTTCTCGAGGCTTCGCTGAGCTCGCTGCTTTTCATTTCCTTGTTTCTCTTCTCGGTTTCCTCGTGCGCGTGCTTCTCCAGCTCGCTCAGCACGTCTTCGTAAAGTATGACCACGCCCTCCCTAGACGCCATCTTGCCCGTGGGAAGGTTGACCAGTTCATAACACAGGTGGTGGCTCTTGCCTGCGAGCGGCGAGCCCATCAGCTCAAATGTCTTGAACAGCTGCTGAAAATACATCTTCTGCTCTGAGCCGACCACGTGTATGGATTTGTCTATCTTGTATTCTTTCGCCTTGAGTTCGGAAAGCCCGAGGTCCTTGGACGAATAAAGGGGGGTGCCGTCGGATTTAAGCAAAAGGTAGATACCGAGGCCGTATTTTTCCAAGTCGATGAGTATCGCACCCTCACTCTCCTTGGCCACGCCTTTTTTCAGCAGCTTTTTGGCTATCTCCGTCCCGGGCTTCTCGGTCTCGCTCTCGAAATAGAAGCGGTCGAATTTTATGCCAAAACTCCTGTAAATTGTGTCAAAATAATCAAGGCTCCACTGCCTCGTTTCTTTCCATATTTTTGCAAGCTCGTGGTCGCCCGCGTAAATTTTCCTGTTTATTTCGTTCACTTCTTCTTCCAAACCAGCGTCGTCCTTTATTTTTTTGCTGGCTTCAGCATATACGGTTCCGAGCCATTTTCCCCTCTCGCCTTCAGGGCCTTTGCCGCCATGGAGTTTGGTGAGTCCCCAGACGCATCTCGCGACATGCGGCCCTATGTCTCCCTGGTAATTGACGCGTATGACCTTGTATCCGGAAAATGCCAGTATTCTTGAAAGCGACTCGCCAAGGCACGCCGTCCTTATGTGGCCGATATGGACGGCCTTGTGCGTGTTGAAGTGGCAGTATTCCACCATCACGTTCCCTTTCGCTTGGCCGCGTCCGAAATTCTCCTCGTCCTTCAGCACGGTCTCGACTGTTGATTGACCTATCTTGTCCCAGTTCGCGAAGAAATTGACATAACCGCCCTTCTGCTCGGCCCGCGTTATGAGGCCGTGCGGCTTCATCTTATCCGACATTTCCATCGCTATCGCATCGGGAGCTTTCCTGAATTTTTTCGAAAGCATGAAACACGGGAAAGCCAGGTCGCCCATGTCTTCCGGAGGCTTTTCCAGCGTTATCTCTTCGCTTTTCAGGCCTGTCTCTTTCGTCAGCGAAGCCACGACCTCTTTCCTGAATTCGTCAAAACTGCTCATAATAATCTATTAACGGCACGACGATTATAAATTATACCCTATTCCGATTGCTGAAAAAAATAAATGTAAAAACAAATCGTGCATGTTTCAGGTTTTTACCTTCTTCAAAGACAATGCCAGGTTACAGCCGCAAAAATCCATGCGCGCATCTGTGGGCGGTAGTCCGGATCCGTTCTGAAGGTAGCCTGATATCGCGTCCATTTTTTGGGCGTATGGTCCATCCGGCACGGTATCTTTGTATGCCGGTAGTCCCCAGAACCACGGTTTGGGCCAATCCTGCGAATTCGAATTTTTTTCTGTCATTCCGCTGTCTATGTCCGACAACGTTTTTATAGCTTCCGGCTCATTTATGACATTATGGAACATTTTTGTTCCATTTGTGACAACATATGAAATCCAAAGCTTTCGGCTCCATTTCAGTATCTGAAAAGGTGCGGCTCTATATCAAGGGAAAGCCGTACCTGCAGGAAGCGCTTGAAAGAAACATAGTGAACTATTCAGCGCTCGCGAGAGTAATAGAAGGGGAAATGGGCGGTAAAAAATTCGACGCCGTAAAGGCGGCTCTCATGAGGCTTGGCAGGAGATTCGCAAATGAAAGAAGGAATGCCGAGCAGAGGATGCTGAAAGTCGTCAGGTCTAGCAGGCTTGAAATGCGGGACAGGATAGCCGTAATCATCTCGGGTGGCAGGCTGGACGTACCTGCCATAGCTTCCGCTAAAAGCGCAAGCGGTTATACCTATATAATAGATGAGCGCGATGCGGATAACGTCAAAAACAGAAATCTGCTTAAAGTTCAGACTGGCCTGAGCATGATAACCATCATCAGTCAGGAGTCACTAGAGGACACGCCCGGCGTGATAGCCTATTTTCTGTCGTCGCTCGCGGCCGAGAACATAAACGTCGTCGAGTTCGTTTCCTGCTACAGGGACACGTTGCTGGTTTTCAAGGACGCGAACGTGACAAAAGCGATAGAAATATTGTCCGGGAATCTAAAGGTGTGATTATGATAAATTACGAGCGTGCTCCGGACATAGACAAGCGTGCGCGTGAAATAATAGCGAAGCTCGGCATGGAGCACATCGACCTGTCGCGCGTGTGGTTCATGCGCTCGCGCGGCTCGCAGAGTCGGTATACGTTAGCGCGGATACACGTCCTCCCTCGCATAATGCAGAAGGCGCTCGGCATTCCTACACAGTATGTCATAGAAGTAATAACGGAAAAATTCGACCGGCTACCATACGACGACCAGACCAAGACAATAATACACGAGCTGATGCACATACCAGAGTCGTTTGGTGGCGGCTTCCGCCATCACAGGCCTTTTGTCAACAAGAAAACAGTTGAGGAAATGCACAGAAAATACACCGGCAGAAAAAGGCTGTTCGATTTCTGAATCAGAAGCGAACGATATCGAGCATTTTTTTGTGAAGTTCCGGGTTCGCCGCTAGGACGCCCATCCTCACCATTTCCAAAGGCGCGCCGGAAGGCGACGTGACTTTAGCTCCGGCTTCCTTGGCGATAAGCGAGGACGCCGCGAAATCCCAAGGGCTGAGGACGTATTCCCAGTAGCCGTCCACGCGGCCGCATGCTACGTAGCACATATCGAGAGCGGCAGCGCCATCCCTGCGCACGCCGTGAACATTTCTTGTCAGGAAGTCACCCATTTTTTCCAGCGTTTTGCGCATGATTTTCCCGCGCTCATAATAGAAGCCAGTGACCAGAAGCGAGTCTTTGAGTTCCGTCGCTTTCGAAACGCTTATCCTTTTGCCGTTGAGATACGC
The DNA here is from genome assembly GCA_026397315.1 of Candidatus Aenigmatarchaeota archaeon. GTDB lineage: Archaea > Aenigmatarchaeota > Aenigmatarchaeia > QMZP01 > QMZT01 > JBGPQP01. The sequence continues at coordinate 12,516 of JAPLVC010000005.1, forward strand.
TCCGTGACCAGCAACGGCGTGGAACATCTCGTCCCTTAGCGGGTCATAAACCACGCCCAGCGACTGTACTCCATTCCTTACGAGGGCTATGGAAACGCAGAAGAAAGGGTAACCGTGGGTGAAATTGGTTGTCCCGTCGAGGGGGTCGATTATCCACATGTTTTCGTTGTTTTTTATGCTGCTCCCCTCTTCAGCCATTATGCCGTGGCCTGGAAAACGCTTCCTTATCAGCGATGTTATCAACTTCTCGGAGTTTTTGTCGACGTTTGTGACAAAATCATTCTCTGATTTGAACGCGAGAATTCTCCTGCTGTCGGCCTGGCTCACGATGAGTTTTCCAGCCTTCCTGGCGGCCTCCTTGGCGAAAACTAGCTCTTTATTTTGTTTCATCTTCTATCCACTTGGTGAACTCTTTCGAGCCTCCGATAATCGGAAGCGCTATGATCTCCGGGTTGGTGTACTGGTGCACAGATTTGACTTTTTTTATCAGTTCGCGAAGGACGGTTTTCTTTGTCTTCACGACTAGTAGCGCTTCGTCTGCCATGTGTATTTTGCCTGTCCACCAGAACTTGGACTTGAGGCCGGGAATTATGTTCACGCACGCGGCCAGGCGCTCCCTGAGAAGCATGTCCGCTACCCTTTCGCCTTCTTCCCCGCCCGGACACGTTATCAGCACAACAATATACATACAGCAACCTTCATTCTATGGATGTGCCGGTGAAACCCTTGCAACTTATGGCTTTTTTCATGTTCTCCAGATTCCTCCCGTCCAGCAGTATGGCCCTTATTTTGGTTTTTTCAAGCAGTCGTGCGGCAACCTGGTCCATGACGATCAGGGGGCCGGCAACATGCTTCTTGACCTTCACCATGCGGTAAAGATCCTGAGTTTTTATATTCTTTATCATCTTGGCGCTTTTGTATTTCCTCGGGTCTTTGTCGTATACACCCTTGACATCGGTGCCTATTATTATCAAATTCGCTCGGAAGAACTGGGCCGCGGCCACTGCGACGGCGTTAGTCGTCTGGCCCGGCACGGTGCCGCCCATGACCACGACCTTGCGTGTGAAAATGCCGTGCTCCAGCTCTTCCTTGTTTTTGACGATTTTCGGATATGCGTGCTTCCCTAGCGATGCCATCACGACCATGGCGTTCATGCGCGCGCCCAGAATGCCCATGCTGTCGAGCAGACTCTCGGAAGGGTTGAGCGTCCTAGTAGATCGTATGTAGTCCTTGGTCATCTTGCCGCCGCCGACTACGATGATTATGTCGTTTTTTCTTTTAATTTCCAGCAGGAATTTTGAAAGCTTTTTGACATAATTAATGTCCGGCACGCCCCTCGGACATATTATCGAGCCGCCTATTTTGAAAACTATGCGCATACCAACACCTCGGTAATAATATGGTTTCCTGATATTTATTTTTCAAAATCAGGTGGGAGCGATTTACGCCTTTCTGAGGCCGCGCATTTTCTTGCCGGACGATGTAAGGCCTTTGTAAACTCTGCCGGCATGCTGCTTCTCGGTAATCCAATTTCTTTCGCTGTCGCTCGCTATGACCGGGCTTTCAGGATCGACCAGTATGACTTCAAACCACTCGAACTGGCCGTCTTCTCCGACAAAATAAGAATTAAGTATCTCCATGTTGGGGAACTTCCTTGCAGCGCGCTCCTCGCCCATTATCTGGTTGGACTTGCCGGACGAGAAGAAGCGTCCTCTCTTGCTGGGTCCGCGGCCGCCCGTGAATTTGGGACGCTTTCGTTTGCCCTTCATGACGCGCACTCTGGCTACGACGAAGCCCTGCTTGGCCTTGTAACCAAGCGTCCTGGCCCTGTCGATCCTGGTCGGCCCGTCCAGTTTGATGACTACATTCTCGTTCCTCCAGGCAATAATCCTTTCCTTCCACAGGCTGCCCAGATTCTGCCTCGGTTTCTTCCATAACTGCTTCATGTTTCTGATCATACCGACCACTGTAGGAATGATTTAGAATGATTAGATATTTAAACATATTTTGGCATGAAAGCTATAAAAACTTATACGGCCAATTCTATTTCAGAGGTGTAAATATGCACGCAGTAGTGAAAATAATATTGGGACTTGTGCTTGTGCTGGTTGGTCTTGGGCTTTTCGTTGACTCGGTTTACCCCATAATGGGCGTAAAGGGAACGTTCGGGATAGACTGGCTTAGCAACTTCGTAATCGTGCTCACGGGCGTCATACCGATATTCCTGATACTCATCGGCCTGTTCATAGTGTGGCTGGAAGCCGATGAAATGAAGACCGCCAAGGAATTCCAGGAGCCGATTGAGGAAGTAAAGGAAGAGAAGAAGCGCAAGAAGAAATAAGCTACAAATCGGTTCTCTGAACAATGGAATCCTTTATATCTACATTCTTGTCTTTTTTCCTGATTTTTTCCCCTATTTTTGAACGTTGAACTATAGAATCTATTATGTTTATGGTCTCGCTGACCTCGATTTTCTGTATTTCAGTCGCCAGCGACATGGCTATGACCGTGTATTTGACTATGTCGGCAATCTTTTCTGCCAGATTTTCAAGCTCTTCGTCCTTAGATGAGTATAGCTTGAAGGCGACGTGAACAAGACCGTCTTCTTCTCTGAGCACGCAGGTAAGAAGGTAAGTGTCGCCGTCGCTGGACTCGCCGGAAAAAAGATACAGCCTTTCATTGTCGAACTCGTGACCTGCGACCGGCGCGAAATCCCTGCATTCCTCCAGGACGTGGCTCGAAACCGTCTTTATGTTGGTGCCTTTTAGCGTGTATCCTTTTATCGCCGAGCGGAAGCCTGCCTTCATTTTCACATACTCGTGCTCGCTTATTTCTTTCGGATGCATGAAGTTCTGCAGGAACCTCCTGAATTTCTGGGTATAATTGAGCTTGTCCATGTTCTCTTTACTGGCCTGGCCGTCGCTATCGGCTATCGTAGTCGCCTGCTTCAGCGACTCTTCGAGGACGAATGGCTCCATATCCTTGATGAAATTTCTGCCGCACAGGTCGTGGAAGCTTACCGTGGGTTTGAGCACCGTTTTGCCCGTGACCGTCGGCAGTATTTTGAAAACGAAGCCCTTCTCCTCTCCGGGATTTATCTTGTCTATTTCGTAACCGCTCACCGGGTCGACCTTGATTTCAACCGGAAAATTCATGACCAGGTTTACATCACCTATGGGTTGCCTGGAATTATTGGAGACGGAAACCACGAAATATGATTTCTTGCCGACTTCCAGCTTTTCCCTGAGATACGGCCTCACATCGATGTTCGGAATGACGCACATTCTCGGCGGCTCTATCTCGCTTTCCATGCGTTCGCCCCTGGCGTTTTTCCATTCAACTTTGGCGTAAAGCGGCTTCGCGTTTTCGGAAGGTGTGATCATGTAGCTGAGCGCTCTGGACTCGCCGGGCTTCATGGAGGCCACGTTCTCGAGGACGTTCGCCTTTACGCCGAGTATCCTTATATCACTGAGTGTCTCTTTCGTGTCGTTTCTCAGCGTGAGTGTCATTTTTACTTTTTCGCCTTCCTTTACCACGTTGCTTTCGCAGGTATGGCTTATGCTGAGATGCGGGGCGATTCTGGCGATGTCATGTATCCTTTTTTCTATCTCCTCGCTGTACTCGATATCGAGGGATTTTTTGTAGTTTTTGATTGCCAGATTGTAATCTCCCATCTTCTCGGCCGCCTGCCCCATCAGGTTGTAGCACCACTGGATCGCATAAAGGGAGCCGGCGTGAGTGAAATAGTCTATCGCCTTGTTTGCGAAGCTTATGGTATTGTTTAAGTCGCTGAAAGAGAACGAGTAAAAAGCAGCGGACTTGTATGCCCAGCCCACGTTGAAATCCTTGCCCAGCTTGAGGTTGCACTGCACCTCTTCAAGACAGAAATCTACCGCCCTTTTGTCGTTTATCGATTCAGCCAGTCTGGCGGCCTCCTGATAAATTTCAGCCGCTTCAGCGCACTTGCCTGACTTGGCCATTTTTTCCGCTTTTTTGGCCAGGTTTTCCATTTCTTTGGCAGTCTTTTTTATTTCCTTCGCATTGGCGGGGGACTGTTGTTTGTCCATAAGAAAAATTGAACGCTAAACTTTATAATGTCAGCGTCTCAGACGCTGAGGTTTTCCTTCCAGTCATCGTATCTCTTTATCAGTTTCTGGCTCACGGTCTTCTTTATTTTTGAAAGCGCGTATGTAAAATCGTCTTTCGTCAACGGCCTGTATTTAATGGCGTATTTCTCTACCTGTGTCGCTGTCATATCTTCGAGATTCGGGTTCTGCTCGCGTATCATGAACATTATGGCCTCGCGACATATGCTGGCTATATCCCTTCCGGAATAGCCCTCGCTTATTTCTGCCAGACCATCCGCGGTGATGCCGGAGAGCGACGAGCCTTTCACGTGTATTTCGAATATCTTCCTTCTCGAATCAACATCAGGCAACGGCACGTATATCTTCCTCTGGAACCTCGATATCATAGCGTCATCGAGATCCCATGGCCTGTTCGTGGCGGCCATTATTATGACCTTCTCGTCCTTCTTGGTCGAGAAGCCGTCTATCTCTACGAGCAGCTGGGATATGACCCTTCTCGTCGCCTCGTGAACGCCAGCTTCCCTCGTGATCATTATTGAGTCGAACTCGTCCATGAAAATAAGCGAGGGCTGGTTTTTTCTTGCCTTGTCGAAAAGCGCGCCTATGATCTTCTCGGATTCGCCATAATATTTGGAGAGGAGAGTCGATGTCTTCGCCTCGAAAAAATTCGCTTTTAGCGTGTTGCTGGCCGCCTTGGCTAGCAGCGTTTTTCCGGTTCCCGGAGGACCGTAAAGCAGTATCGTGCGCGGCACCTCCACAAACGCCGGTTTGCCGACGATCATGGGGAGGATTATAGATTCCCTGACCTCGCGCTTCGCTTCCTTGAGGCCGCCTATGTCCTCCCACTTCGTCGTGGGCTTTTCGTAAACTATCATCTTGTCTATTGGCTGCTCGGACTTCGCCTTTCCAGCGCCGCTAACGCCTTCGAACTGGTCTGCCGAATGGAACAGCGACTCTGCCTCGTTTCTGGGAGATATGTAAGCCAGACGCCTGTAAATAGATGCGGCAACCTTGTAATGCGTTGTCGCCTGCTTTGATTTGCCGTCCGCTTCAAGCTTCCTTGCAGTATCCAGTTCGTGCTGGAGCTGCTGTTTCAAAAGCGACTCTCTCAGTTCGCCCATCAGACCACCAGAAGAAAAATCACTCTGTGTCCTCTTCCTTCTTTTCCTCTGTTATTGACTTCGCTTTCTCGCCGGCCATGCGCATTGCCGTTTCTTCGTCTACCTTTTCCAAATCGTTTATGGCGTGCATGAGCTCCTGCGATTCCTCATCGACAAGCATCTGCTGTTTGCCGAAGACCCGTTCCAGCTTTTCCTTTACCTTGTCCAGGCGGCCTTCTTCCAACGCTTCCCTGACGTCGGTATCGGTAAGCACTTCACTCAGCCTGTCCATGTCCGTGTCAAGAATTTCCTTCGCGATGGATGAAATCTGTTCACTCTTCTCGCGCTGTTTCATGGCCTGGACAAGCAGTATGAGCTGCAGTTCGCGGAGAAAATGAGACGCTTCAATCTGCTTCGTGCGCGACTCGAGGCTCAATGCCTTGATCTTCTGCACGTTCAGCATCTTGAGCGTGTTGGGCTGCCCTTTGGATTCGAGCATGAGCTTCTGGATTTTTTCGGCAATGCCCCTGAGGTCGTCAGAAATCCTCTCAATTTCCTTTTCTATTTTGAGGCGTTCCTTGAGCAAATCGTTGTCTTTTATGGAAAAAATGTCCTTGCCGAATCTCGATTTGATGAATTTCTTGAAATCCATCGCTCTCACCTTGATATTTATTTTGACTGTCTTAAATATAAAGGTATGAAAGGTTTTCTGCTATCGCTCGACGCAATTGTGGCGATAACTTTGTTGCTATCGGTGTCGCTTTTTTTGGCCGGAATTTCGTTCACGTATTCGACACCCGAACTGCGCTATCAACGCTATTACTATGCCGGCAAGGACGTCGCCACGCTTTTTCAGGAGGCCAAAATGAGTTCCGTCTCCGGCGTCGTCAACCTGACCAAATACAACCTCACCCAGGAGGAGATGAACAGGACAATACTTGACGTGATAGGTTCTTTCTGGGCCAGCGGCAACATGAGCGCGGCCAGTAATCTGACAAGGGACATTTTCAGTGAGGTTTTAGGAAACACTGGTCTCAACTACGAGGTTTCTTTCAACGACGAAACGATATACGCCAGCAACGACTCATATTCGGATTTTGTTGCCAGGCTGTCTACAATCGTTTCAGGTTATGAAAAAACGAAGCCCGTCAATGGTTATCTTGCGAAGGTTTATGTCACAAAAGTCTCGAAAACCAATTCGGAGTTCATATATTTCGGTGGCTACGAGGGAGACGGCAACATAACCAAGATCATCACACTCCCCGTTGACGTGAACGTGACCGGGGCTTACCTTGAAATGAACGTCGGCAACAATTTCATGCTTTACATCAACGACCAGCCTGCGGGGGCATATTCCAAGAGTGCTGCCAATTTCTCGGCGGATAACTGGACCATATGCTCGAAGGCGAATCCAACATACTGTTCATACTTTGCGGCCGGCCAGAACATAATACAGCTGAATTTCACCACGAATCAGAGCACCTACATAGGTGGTGGCTATCTCAAGGTCACTTACAAAACTTCCGAGCTTACGGAATACACAACCAGCGACAATGCCAGCGATTACTACGATTTTCCCGGCATACGAGGCATTATCAACCTTTATTCGTCTTTCTACGTGCCGGGCACGCTGAAAAACATAAGCGCCAGGCTGCATTACAACAACAACCTCAGTCTCAACGGCCAGGGCGTGCCGGTCTATTTTGTTATCGGCTCAAAGGAGATATACAGGAGCAACGCAACTGGCGAACAGGTAATTGAAATCCCGGAGAAAAACATATCCGACGCTTTCGGTGGCAAAACAAATCTTACAGACAAACTCAGCAACGCGACCATACCCATACGCTTCGGCACGGACACGTTCGCCTTTACAAGCGGCGAAGGGACGAGCGATTCAGTTCTTATAACAGACGTGTCAGGCAGCATGGGCGACTCTTGTGATGTCGAAACTTCGTCATGCCTTCACACTGACTGTAACACCGCAAGCGGTTGCCAGAACTACAGGATAGACGTAGCAAAGGATGTTGACAAAAACTTCGTCTCTATGGTTTTGAATTACACAGGCAACAGACTGGGATTGGTGAGCTATACAACGTCCACAGAAAGGACGCATTATCTTAGCAACAACAGCGTGTCTCTAAGCACTCAAATAGATAAGTATACGGATATAGATAACACCTGCATTTCATGTGGTATAGCCGATGCGACAAGCATGCTTCAGAACAACACAAAAGCTTACAATAGATTAATTACAGAAAAAGCGACGTGGTTGTATAATACGAGTTTTCCGAATGAAACCCCACCAATAATAAACGGGACTTCATGGAATGAACATAATTACACAGATACGGGATGGGACGAAGGTCAGGCCATACTCGGTTTTGGTTCAGTGGACACTGATATAGGAAATAACGGAGGTGATTATTATTTCAGAAAACACTTCAACATCAGCAACGTCGATACCATAGAATCGGGTGAATTATATGTTCTCTCGGATGATAATGCGGAAATTTATCTTAACGGCCATATCATAGATAACGATACCCAGCAGCACAATGGACAATACTGGAATAGGGGTGAACAAATAATTTTTTCTGACAACTTCGAAAACTATTATTCTACCGGCCAGAACAGGCTGTACTCTAACGAAATAAACACGACGCCCGGATATTGGATTGTTAATGGTACCCCATCGGCCGATAAGGAAGTTTTCATAATGGCCGATGTTTCAATGTATCCGGCAAGTAGCGGAAATGACGTACTTGTTTTTAGGGATATGGACTCATATGGTTATGCCGAAAAAAAAATAAATCTCACCGGTGAGGAAAATCTTATGCTCTCATATTGGTGGAGAATGGGACCGAATTCGATTGAAAGTGGCGAATATGCGAACGTGCAAATATGGGATGGCAGCTGGAAAACTGCCAGAATGTACAACGGCAGCCAATTTTATGGTCCTGCGCTTAGAGGTGAAATAAATCTTTCCGGATATAATATGGTCGACAACTTCACGATAAGATTTGGCTTAAGGTCGAGTGATGATGATGAAAGGTTTTACATTGATGATCTTGAAATAAAAAGGGGAGTGATACTGGTAAACAACTCGTATTTCAAAAATGGAGATAATGTGATAGCGGTAAAGCTGCGCAATGATGACAGTGTGAATGCGGGTTTCGATCTTTCACTTAACGTGACATCGAAAAGATACAAGGCAATGCTGGTCATGAGCGACGGGTTGGCAAACGAGTGTTTACCTAGTGGAGCGACTTGTTCCAATTATAACGCAAGCAACCAAGCAATAATGAAGGCATGCGAAGCGAGAGATAACTTCAGCATAAACGTCTATGCTGTGGGATTCGGCTCAGGTGCAAACATGACTACTTTAAGCAAAATAGCGTGCTGGAACTGCTCAGCAAACAATTGGATTTCCGGATGCAGCAGGTATTACAACAGCACCAATGCCGATGAGCTTGAAAAAATTTATAGGGACATAGCAAGAGACATAGCCAACGCCAGCTATGCCGGCCAGCTCTTCAACTTCACCGGCAATGTGTCCCTGAACAACATTTTATACACGGACTCTTACATATATTTCGATTACACGCCAGTTGTCAGGACGCCGGAATACGGGGAGATAACCCTTAATTTCGAATCTCCGCGCCTGAGCGCATCCACAGGCAACAACATGACGACTGACAACGAAACCGGGACCAAGGAAGGCTGGTTCTTCATACCAGGCGATACTGAAGTCTCGACGGAAGTGCTTGATTCAAAAATAACATCATACTCATCGTACTACTGGACGGACAGGCTTTGGGTCAACTCGTCCAGCACGCCTAATCAGAACTGGACGCGTGTATACTGGCTCGCAAACTATTCGAGCGATTACGAAAAGCTGGGAGACCCATATATCGTGCAGATACCGCCCAACCTTCTTACAGCAAATGGCAACAACTCATTTAAAATAGGCACTGGACTTCGTCCGACTCCGCTGTCCGGGGGCAAAGGCGCCTCGCCGGACGACAGGATAATTTACACGCTGGGTATAAAAGGCATAAGCCTCACGCAATACAGCGACGTTTTTGCCAAGGCCAAAGGTTCGACTGTCACTATATATTACGATGCGAACGGCGATAACATCGCGGACAGCTCTGCCGTCGTGGAGGTCGGACCGGAACCAGGTGATAATTTCGACCCCATGAACGACTCGATAGACAACGGCTTCATGAAACTCATGGACAGGATGAATTTCATGAGCGATGTTAATTCAGGCGTAGTCGATTTAAACTACACGACATCAGGGCCAAGCGGAACCGGCGACGGCTCATTCGGCAATCCTGTCGACCTGGAAATAACCGAAGACGTGAATTTCAATTCGGATTTCATATCACAAATATCATCCATGTGGGGGCCCGCTATAATGGAGGTAAAAATATGGGGATAAATATGAAAAGACTGGCCACACTTTCAATTGTGCTGGTGACTTACACCATTTTAGCAATTTTAATTTCACACGCTGCTGCCGCGCAGGAAGGAGGTACAGAGGTATGTCTCGTATACTTTACCAGTTATGCTTGCGGCGACGACTGCAGTTTGACCGACACTTTCATGGATGGCCTCATGAGCGAATACACCGGAAACCTGACAGCGATCGTATACTATACTGATGTCCAGGGCAACGCGAACGTTTTTCAGGCTTACAGGAGAACTTACAACCTTCCCGACAGCGTGCCGCTCGTGCTTTTCGGCAGCAACAACTATCTTCTCGATATTGATAATATCTATCAAAACACGGAATCAAAAATACTGGATTTCATCGATGCAAACGGCACAAACTGCCCTCTTGACTCCGGATATGTCCCTCCGTGGCAGGTTGGTGCTGGTAGCCTTCCCGGACAGGCTATGATACTTACAACAGGGGGACAGTTAAAACGCGATGACATCAAAAAAAATAATACAGTACCAGCGGATGAGAGTAAAGAAAATATTTCATCCGGGAATGAAACAGATAAAACAGAAAATGTTTTTGAGCTGAATGAACCCATGAAAGAAACCGTCTTCTCTCTTGTAATTATAGGGATTGTGCTGATGGTGGTGGCTGCCATCATTATTTATGTCTGGGACAAGACACAGGAAAGTTTATGAAAGATAAAACAAAGGCTTTCATTTTTCTTTCGCTGGCGATAGCCGAGACTCTCGTTCTGGTCTGGTTCTCGCTACAGCCATCAGCAGCCTTCGTCCCCAGCGCCGGCTTTCTGCGGTCCGGTGACCTGGAACATTTAGTGGCTTATGTTGTGTATGGCTTCATGTGGTCTGCTTTTTTCCTCACTTATAAAAAAAGACCCGGTGTCGCAATGACTATTCTGCTGTCGCTAGCGATAGGTTCCGCAATCGGAGCGCTATGCGAAACACTGCAGCTTTTCGTCCCCACGCGCGTGGCCGACCCGCTTGACTGGGCAATAGACTCGCTTGGCTCGCTTTGCGGCGCAGCTGCGGCCGTTAAAGCCAGAAACCTTTTTTAAAGTCAAAACCGAATCTGATTATATTGATGTTAGTGATGACATGAAAACTCCAATATGCGGTATTTGCATGAATTCGGACATGCTCTGCATGGCATGTCAGAAAAAGCTTGATGATGGTAGCATAAGTGAGGCCGACGTTCGTCTGGCCAGGGCAGTCAAGACGCTAGCATCCACTTTCAAAGTTCTGGACAACATAACCATAAAAAAAGTCCTGGAAGGCAGTACCATCATTGTAATGCTGTGCTGCAGGGGTGACAGGCCGAAGTTGGTGGGAAGGGAAGGCGTCGTGATAAACAGACTTTCAAAAATGATGGGAAAAACCGTAAGGGTCATAGAGGAGACAGAAGACATGAAGGAATTCATAAAAAATATCATACATCCGGTCCCGTTAGAAGGGATTAACGTAGTTTACAGTACGGACGGGGAAAACCTGAAAGTTATAATCCCGCGCAATAGGAATTTGCCGATGTCCGAGTTGTCATTCAGAGAAATCATCAAAATGGTTTTTGGCAGGAATGCAGTCGTCGCAAAAGCGTGAAGTGATATTCATGGGTAGAAAAAGAATAGTCGTTTGTGACAGGGAATTATGCAGGTTCGAGAAGTGCGGCTATCGCTGCATAAAATCATGCCCTGTCAACCGTTCCGGCGAAGAATGCATAGTGAAAGAGGATAGAAACTATCCGATGTTCAATGAAGAACTCTGCATCGGCTGCGGCCTCTGCGCCAAGGCATGCGATAAAGCCGGTTTCAGCGCCATAACTGTCGTCAACCTTCCGAAAGAGCTTGAAGAGGATCCCATTCACAGATACGGTAAAAATCAGTTCGCTCTTTACCGCCTGCCCATTCCTAAGAAAAACATGGTCATGGGTCTTATAGGTCCTAACGGCGTGGGTAAGACCACCGTGCTTAACATACTATCAGGGAATCTCAAACCGAACATGGGAATTTTCAAGGGTAAAGTAGAATGGCAAACCATAATCGAGAAGTTCAAGGGAACGGAGCTGCAAGACTACCTAGAGAAGCTTGCGACCAGCGGAGTGAGTGTAGGTTACAAGCCGCAGCATGTCGATTTTATTCCAAAAATGTGGAAAGGCAAAGTGATAGACCTACTCAAGAAGCATGGCGGCTATGAAAAAGTGGCTGAACGGCTTGGCATAGGTGAAATGTTTGAAAAGGAGATAAAGACGCTTTCCGGCGGAGAGCTGCAGCTTCTCGCCGTGGCCGCTGTGCTTTCAAAGGAATATGATTTTTATTTTTTTGACGAGCCTTCGAGTTACCTCGATGTACGACAGCGCTTGACTGTCGCCAGAGAAATACGGGAGCTGGCCAAGAAGCATGAGGTAATGGTAGTGGAGCACGACCTGGCGATACTCGACTACCTGAGCGACCACGTGCATATACTTTATGGCCAGCCCGGCGCCTTCGGTGTGGTATCCAACCCATACGGGGTACGCGTAGGCATAAACACATATCTGGAGGGCTTCATAAATGAGGAGAATGTCCGCTTCCGTGACAAACCCATTCTCTTTTCAAAGACCGCGAGGCCGGCATCCAAGGACCGGCTTCTTACGGAGTTCACCGGATTCGAAAAGAAATTTGGCCAGTTCGACATAAGAACTGAACCTGGCGAGATTTACAAGGGCGAGGTGATCGGTATTCTGGGGCCCAACAGCATAGGCAAGACTACATTCATCCGCATGCTCGTGGGTGAACTGGAAGCCGACAAAGGCAAGCCTGTCGAGATGCTGCTATCTTACAAACCACAGAGACTAATTTTCGAAGGCGAGGACCTCGATGTGGGGGAATACATAAGGAAAGCCATCGGTGACAAGATTGAGGACGCGGAATACAAGCGGATGCTTTCTGCGCTGAACATAGAGCGCAACATGGATAAAAAAATGAAAAACCTTTCCGGCGGAGAGCTGCAGGCAGTATTCATAGCGTGCACCCTGGGCAAAGAGCACGACATACTGCTGCTCGACGAGCCTTCCGCTTTTCTTGATGTAGAGCAGCGTCTGAGAGTGGCAAAGATAATAAGGTCTCACGTCGAGGGACGCGAGACGTCGGCTTTCGTAGTCGACCACGACCTGCAGCTCATCGATTCCGTTGCGGACAGGATTATGGTCTTCGAAGGGGAGCGCGGCGTGAGCGGCCTTGGAAAAAAGCCGTGCTCGCTGAACGACGGCATGAACCGTTTTCTTAAGACGCTGGACATAACTTTCCGCCGCGACCCGCAGACCGGTCGCGCCCGCGCGAACAAGCCGGAATCGCAGAAGGATAGGGAGCAGAAGGAAAACAACCAGTATTATTATTCAGGCTGAGGTCACTCAAACTGGGTTGGCTGGCTTTCGACTTTAACTGAAACTATTTTGTATATGGAGAGAAACATGAGCGCCGTCCCGAGCCACTGGCCCGGCGAAAGAGTTTTGCCGTAAATCGCGAACTCGAGTATTATCGCGGTAATGGGGAATGCCAGTTCGTATATGGTCGATTTTGACGCAGGCACATGCTTAAGGCCGTAATAATATATGAAAATCGCCACGCCGCCCGTGGTGAAAGCTATGAGCAGTAAAGTCGCGATGTTCGCCGGAGCGACGGCCGCGAATTTATCAAAGCGATTCGTCGCCGTTATAATCAGTAACATGATGAGCGTGGTTATGCCGAACCTGAGGTACGTTCCAACACGAAAGTTCACTTTGTGTATCGCCCTCTTGCTGAATGTTGTCGACGAGCCAAACGCAAACGCCGCTAGCAACGAGAGTCCTGCGGCGATTAACGTCTTGTTTTCGAGGCTCAGCACAGGCTGCTCAAAGCCGAATGCCAGCAGATAGCTGCCAACCAGAGCGACGATGGCCCATATGAAAAAGTTCTTATGCGGCTTTTCTCTGAGCACGAGCGCCGCGAGGAGAATGGCAAAAACCGGTTGTAGCTTTTGCAATAGAATCACGACTGAAAGCTGGATGAAACCAACGAAGAACAGTGCGGATGTTATGGCCATTGTGCCTATCGCGCCGCCGAAGAGGCCGACCCACGCGAACGAACCCCAGTCCTTGAAATTAAGTTTTTTCAGCTCTTTGCGCTCGATAAACAAAAACACTGCCATGTAGCAAAATGCTATCGCATGCTCAATGAAAACGACGACTGCGACGTCGAGATGATAAAGCGACGGCCGCAGCAGGACGCCATCGATCCCCCAGAGCGCTGCGGCAAACGCTATAGCAACCGCGCCGATTATAGGCATGGATTTTTTGTCAAATGAAAACACAAAAATCATATCCCCAGTTAATTATATCCTTATTTCGACATGGACGTAATCGTCCTCTTTCAGGCAAAGCGATTTCCTGAGGTCTTCCGATGCTATTATTTCAACGATGTCTGTGGCATGGTGTGTCCTTTCGGGAATTATGACCGCGCCCCTGGCCTTGCGGTTTATCATGCACGGATAAGAGCGGATGTCGCCGAACGCTCTGTTGTCTTTTTTGAAGCCGCGTATGGTTATGGGTCGCATGTTTTCCATCTCGTCTTTTGCCTTAACGTCCTGTACCGTTTTCAGGCGTACGTTAAGCGTGCCGAGAAACGGACGAAAACCCAATTTTTCATGGAACTGCAAAAAGTATTCGTCCTGGCCCACGTAATATCTGCCTTCGCCGGATCCCGAAACGAGCACGCCTCCGAATGCGATGGATTCGGTTTTAGGCCGCTCGACAATTTCCCTAAGTTCCAGATATTTTTTTCTTATGAACTTCGCGCCTTCGTCCGTAAGCGATACGAACTGGCCTTTGGCGGCTGTTTCGCGCTCTATCAAATCAAGGCTCTCCAGCTCGCGTATCTTGCGCGACATGGTCTGCTGCGATGAACCGAGCCTCTTGGCCATATCCAGCGTGGTGACCCTGGTCTTTTTTTTAGCCAGCTCAACGAGCACATCGAACATCTCGCACTTCATGCAAAGATATTGTCAGAACTCACTTAAAAATGTTATGCTTAACATAATTGGGTAGTTTATTCGACCTCAATCGATCCCATGCTGTAAATTTCCTTGATGACGGCTATGAATTTTTCCGACATGGCCTTGCATCTCTCTATCATGGCCTGCCTGACGGTATTGTAGAAAATGTGCCAGTATATCCACCAGAAGAACATGACAAGCTTGTTCCCTTCAAAAGTGTGCCTGACCACAGGTTCTATCTCCATCTTGAAAGTTCCCTCGTTTTTCGCCTTGCCCTTGAAGCCCACCATCTTTATGCCGACGAGTATTTGGGAGAACCTGCCAGTCGTCCTGTTGTGCTTGGCTATGCGCCAGTAATACATCTGTATCGGGTCTCCGCCCCAGTCCCACATCCAGCGCGGCTCGCCTGTTCCGGTGGTAGTGACCTCGAAAACGGAACGGAGAATCGACGTCCCCTCCCTCGTCCAAGCAAGCGGATCGGGCCCTGCATAATCTATCCATCTGTTCCTGCGCGGAGCAAAACAATCGTCTTCAACTACGAACTTGCCCATGGCCCACCCCGGGACTACCCGCTCTCGTCCCTCAGCTGTCTCAAGAACTCGTGAACGTTCCTGTTGAAAATAGTGACCATGTTTCTGCAGTCTTCCGCATACTCTTCTCTCTTGCGGAAATAGAACGACCTGTGCCAGAAGACGCGGAGCATCTCATAAAACAGGGAACGCTGCCATATCGTGTCCTGCGGGTATTCGGTCCTCATGACTGGCTTTACCCTGATCTCGGCGTTGCCGGTTTTCTCGTCTCCGTACCCGGAAATGTCAACCCTTATGAAAACATAGGTGTATGGGTCAATGTCCTTGTGAACATACCATCTTACCTTGAACTTCTCCTTTTCTCCCTTACCCCAGCTGTATTTTTCTTCCTGTATGTCGGAATCGGCGGCTCTGAAGACCGCCTTCATGAGGTCGTAAACCTTGTAATAAAGCTTCATGGGATTCGGGCCCACGTAATTTATAGTGACCCTTTCCGGTCTTTCCCTGTAGCAATCTTCCTGTATCAGCAGCTTCGTTCGCGCAAACTGGGGCATGACAACACCTTCTTAATTATTTATATTCAAAAACGAAATTATAAATTGCTATGGTATGTGCTTGAGGATGTTTTTATGCTCTGGTGGCTTGTTTCAAAAATAATCGCCCTCGTAATGATAGCTGCGGGCGGTTTCCTGGTGTTCTTTTTTCCAAGCATATCTGCACAGCAGGAGGCAGGCGCTTCCGCTTACCCCCAGACGAATTTCGGCGTGGCTGGCATAGTGATAGGCCTTGTCCTCATAATAGCAGGCGGTTTCCTGTTATTCAGTCCGTGACACGCTAGTAATACTTTTATCTCTTTCTTCCACAATTAATTATTATGGCTGACACAGAACTTGAGAAGCCACTCGACCGCATGGCCAAAGAAGAAAAGGCAAGACAAAAAAAGGAGGCGGAAGAGCACAAGAGGGAAGCAAAGGTTAAATGGTGGAAAAACCAGCTCGAAGAATATGACACAGTCCTGGAATATCTTTTCGCCAAGGCTAGGGAAACCGGCGGCATCTATGGCGATATTGTGATAAGCCCCGCTCTCATAGACCAGATAGTGACGCTTAATCCGGTCGCGCTTGAAGGCCAGGCGGAAATAATTTTCAATGTTTTCATGTACAGGCTGGCCAAATGGCATTATCTTTTTGAAAAGGCGGACGAACTGATAAGGGTCACGCCGGTAGCGCCGCCCGCTTTCGCCCCGATGCTGGCGCAGAAAGAGAAGTTGGAAGGCCATATAAAAGCGGGCCTCGCATCCGCAGCGCAGGCTGTCGCGGACTACGAGCTGTTGAAGCACGACGAAAGGAAATACAGGGAGATTCTAGATTATTTCAAGATGGGGGAAAAGGACCAGCACGTGCTGCGCGCGCTCTATATTGACAGAGTCGACGCCTACATGGGCGAGGGATATTCGATGGTCACGATGACAAAGCGCTGGCCCACCATAATAGGCGACTTCCTGAAAATGCAGGATGAATGGACCGACACGAAGCTCATAAGGGAAAAGCTGAGAGTGACGAACGTCGAGGCGAACGTGCTCAAAACAAAGAACGAGCTTTTCAAGGAGTGGAAGAAGCTGTTCTTCCCCGACGTGCGCGAGCGCTACGGCAGGATAAAGAACCTGCTCGATTCGAGGAAGCGCTCCGTCGACGAATACAGGGAATGGCTCAAGCCGTATTTCAACAAGCTCAAGCTGATACGAGAAGAGTCGGAGTTGAAGGATGCGGCAACAGATTTCACGGATCCGCTCAAATTCGGCTTCACGCCGAACGGCGAAGTTAATGCGAAGCTCTGGTTCTGGAAGCCCATCAGGCCGGAAGAGACGGGCAAGCCGCTAATAATACAGGGATGGGGCGAGATACCGATATTCGACGACTGGGTGAAGGACATGCTTCCTGCCCTAGAGGCGAAATATGAAGTCAAGTGGACCGAAAAGGAGGTGAAAAAATTTGTTGCCGAAAAACAGCGTGGCACTCCCAGTTCAAGGACGAGCAAGCGAAAGGAATTGCTGACCATATACCCGGCACAGGACATAGACGAGAGATTCCTGTATTATTTTTTCGTGGACTTGGACTACCAGTGTCAGTACAAGAAAGGCTCTACAGGACCAATGGTTATAGAGGACCAGTACTGGCACTTCCATCCGTTCCTGCTCTCTAAAAACGTCATCCTATTCATGCTGCTAGAGCTTGCAAGCAAAAATAAAAAGCTCAAACTGGAGATAGAGAAAATCATCGGCGTGAAAAGCATCGAGGACGAATACATAAAGAAAGCGGAGGAGGATTACAGACTGAAAAGCGAACACGTCGAAAAGGATGAAAAGAAGACTCTCGCAAATTGGAAAGATAACTGGGAAGGCAGCAAAATATCATGGAAAGCCAGGAGGAGAAAGCTCAAAAAGACGCTACAGCCCCTGCTCAAATTTTTCTTCAAGCCGGGCCCGTATGAGATAAACGTCGCAGAGAGAGTGTCGAAAACGTATGGCCTATATTTCGGTGCCCAGGTGGAAGAGATGAGGGAACTCATCAAGGAAACTGCTTATAGAATAAGTGGTCAGAGACCATAGGGTATTTATGATCAAGGTCGGAGTCACGACTGGTTTGTATTACATTGCCAGGGCGGAAGAGCTAGCGACGTCGCTGAAGAAAATAGGTTATGCCCTGTCGAAAGGTGCGAACTCCATCGAGATTTCCGGCGACACTCCGCACGAGATAGATTATACGATAGGTCAGGAGATACGCGACCTTGCCTTCAAACAGGGCATCGACCTGTGTTTTCACGGCTCGCTAACCACGCCTTTCGAAATTCCCGAGCGAAGCGATTGGCGTGACGCACAGGAGCACGTAGAGAAGTCGATACGTTCCGCTGTTTTCTCAGGCTCAAAATACGTCCTGTTCCATGCCTGTCTGCACTTCTGGCTTGAGATGATAACGTTCACGTCATCGAAGCTCGAGATAGTCATGTGCGACCACGCGGGCCGCATCATATCTGATATATTGAAGGATGATGAACGCCTTAGGAACTGGTTTTCAATTAAAATGTGGGAATACGAAAGGCAATATCCTCACCTGATTCTTAGAGAAGAGGACCAATATGAAGCGAATCTGAGAGCGGCAGAAGAGCTGCGTCTCTGGGCCGACAAAGAAACAATAAGAAGAATCAGAGAGGAACGAGAAAAAAATCCGCCAAAAAACGAGCTTGAGGAAAGACTTCTGGAAGCGCGCATGCAAGCAGAAGTGAGCAAGGAAGGAAGTAAAAAACAGTCCATAAAACAGAAAGAATACCAGACGAAAATGGCAAAAGAAAGGATGGCAAGCGATGACCCCGAAAAAAGGAGATGGAAAGTCGAAACTTACGGCAAGATGACCGACTGTTATGAAATAATAGCGCATCACATGTTCTACAGAAAAGACCCGATATGGATGGCCATGGCCGACGTTTACAAGGACGTGCTAGCCACCTATAACCTGGATTATAACGACGACTGGGCATTGGACAAGGCATGGAGAACGGCGCAGGACAGTAACGACCGCCAGTTTAAGGAGTTCTGGTATGCCACGATGGGCGCGAAGTTCCTCGAAGGCCACATGAAATCAGCTCTGGAATATCTGAACGGGGGGTTGATTAAACATCTGAAACAGTTTCCTGATGCGGAAAAGCTGATAGACATAGCAAAAAAGCTGAAAATAACGATAGAGATGCCGGACGCCAGAGATCCGAGATACGCCGGACAATACATATTATGGCACCCAAAGCAGATTTACGCCGCCATAAAAACCATAAGAAAAACGCTCAACACCGACAGGATTTTCATGACCATCGACTGGGAGCACATAGCCGGCCAGGGAGTCGACCCGCTGATAGAGATTGACAATCTTAAGCGATTGGCGCCGGACTTCGGCAAATACGTGCTTTCCGTCCATTCCAACGCTCCAAACCCGCTGCACGCCCATTACCCCATAGAACTTGGCGACACCGAGGTTTACAAACTAAACTATTTTTTGCGTAGCACCGGCTTCGGCAAGCAGCTTGGATACAACGTGTATCTCTGGTTCGAGCGCGGCGGCGGCGACGACCCGTTCCGCCAGTCAGTCGATACGCTCAAACTATGCGCCAAATTTCTCGAGCAGGACGTACCTCCGGACAAGCTGCCGGAAGAATATTTCGGCATAAAACTGACGGGCATGGACTTCTGGAGGCAGGAAAACATAATGAGAGACCACAGGTTCGAGCCGCTAAAGGACCTGCTGGAAATGCCTGAAGAGGAATGGGGCATGCTCTCCTCGGTAGCGATGAGAAAGGGCAAGACAAAGGAATTCAAGAAGGAAGAACTGAAATAAACCAGCGACTGTTTGTATAAATTTATAGAAAAATTTAAATGAAAGGCAAAAATCAATGCCGATTCTATTCAGCCCACGTGGTGTTGAAGAATGGTTCCACGAAGCTCTTGATGGCATGCTGGGACTGGGCCCAGAATGCGACATCCTGTGTCTGGTGCACCTTTTTGTCGTCCGTGAGGGCAAATAACACATGTTTGTCGTCGATTGTGTAAATCCTGTTAAGAGGTTTGTTAATGTTCTTCATCTCGGCTATTTCCGCGAATGCCTTAACGGGTGCAGTTTCGCCCATGGGTGCAAGAATTCTGAGCTTCACACCTTTCTTTGAAATGCGCTTGAGAGAATTGTAGTGGTGGGAATAAAGCTCGTTCAGCCCGCTTTCGGTGGTTATGATTCTTATTTCTTTTGTTGCCTTCTTGAACAGCGAACCAAGGTGCTGGTTTATGGAATGCCTGCCCTTAAGGGTGCCTGTCATCTCGAAAGGCTGTACCAGATTGAGGCCATTCTTGTATATCGCTTCAAGCTCATTTATCACGGGGGACGTCTTCATGGTTTCCATCCTTTCAACCATTTCTTCGTGTCTCTTCTGCATGTTGTCCATGGTCCTTTCGAGAGCGTCCTTCGGAGCGAGCGCCACGTATCTTATCGGCTTCGACGGCTGAACAATCACGAATCCTTTCTCGGCCAGCGATTCAAGAATGTCGTAAGACCTGGATCTCGGAACGTTCGCTATTTGGGAGAGTTCGCCAGCAGTTGCTACGCCTCTTGCTAACAAAGCCACGAAAATTTTCCTCTCGTAGAGGTTCAGACCGATACTCCTCAACGCATCCAGAGTTTTTGTCGTCGCTACCATTTTCTCACCTTACCGATAGTAATATTGACTACGGTTATATAAACATTTTCTTATACTTTTATTTGCGGCGAAAGCTTTATATAGGTTTATTACTCCTTAGTGAATATATTTAAAGGATGCCTGTGCCCATAAATGCCGCTAGAATGCGGATTTTCTGCCCCTCTGCTGGCTGTAAAGCCTTTCTATGCGCCCTACATCGTCTGCCTCTTCGGGCGACTTGTCCGTTCGCACTCTTAACAGCCGTGGGAAGCGCAGGGCGAAACCCGAGGAATAAGTGGGCGACTTCTGTATCTCCTCATAGGCGATTTCTACAACGATTTTGGGCTTCACCTTGACTTCGTTGCCCTTCTTCGATATTATATATAGTTTAAGCTGCTCTGTAAGCTCATCGAAAGTCACGTCTTCATCGACGGACTTTTTCTCCTTTATGCCAGTGCCCATCATGCCGCATTCGGCAAACCCCTCGTCACGCCTGCACGAGAGTATGAACGTTCCGAACCAGCTGGTGCGCTTTCCTGTTCCCCATTCCGCGCCCGTGATGACCAGGTCAAGCGTCTCCATTATCGGCTTTACCTTAAGCCAGTAGCCCACGCGCCTGCCCGGCTGGTAGCTCGCATCGAGATTCTTGACCATGACGCCTTCCTGCCTAGCTTTGAGTGCGCGTTCGTAGAATTTTTCAGCCTCTTTGATATTCTTTGTCACAAGCTTCTCAGCAAGCTGGAACTTACCGGGAATTACATTAATCACGGATTCGAGCAGCTTCTTTCGCTTTTCCAGCGTCTCCGAAAAAAGATCCCTGCCATCCAGATAAACAATGTCGAAAAGATTTACCTGTATAGGGATTGTGCGGGCCATCTGTTCTATGTCATACTTTCTCTTTATCCGCTGGGATAGCTGCTGGAAAGGCAGTGGGCTGCCGCTCTTCGCGTCTGTGCCCAGCATCTCGCCTTCGATTATGCACTCATGCGCTTTAATCCCCGAGGCGACTAGCTTGACCAGGTCCGGAAACTGCTTCGTCACGTCTTCGAGCCTTCTGGTATAAAACCAGAGCTTGCCGCCTTTTTTATGGATGCACACGCGAGCGCCGTCGTATTTGAATTCTAAAATCGGTCTTTCGAATGTATTCAGCGCCTCTTTAAGATCCTGCGCTTTTTCGGCCAGCAAGACCTGATATGGCTTGCCCACCTCGACCGTCACTTTCTCGAGCCCGCGGAGGCCGTGCTCTTTGGCGATTTTTGCTATCTCGGCATAATCAGGCCGCAAGAACCATGCCCATTCGATGGCGCTTATTGTTTTTTTCTTCTCTTCCTGGTCCTTGAATTCGAAAAATGCCGAGGCTATCGAATCGCGCAGCACTCCTTCCGCGACTCCGACACGCATCTGCTCAAGCACCGTGCGCACTATGTATTTCGCTTCCTTTGGCTGCGCACTGGAAATAAGTTCTTTTATGAGTGATATCTTGGAATCCTGAGAACCTTTCCCCTCGACGGACGCTAGTTTCTGCAGGTTTTCGAAAACTTTCGTCACGTCAAGCTCGCGGTTCACCAGATTTTTCTGTTTTTTGACCGACAGCATTTTTTCCACGGCGAGGCCGAGATCGCCTGTTTTTCTGAATTCATTCTCCACTTCACTTTGTGAAAACCCAGCGGATGAGGCAATCACCTTTATCATCAGCTTATCGGCGACGCCCATCTCCTTTTCGGAATATGGAGGGAACACTTTTCCCTGCATCAGCAGCACGACTTTGTCAAGTGTTTTGGCGTCCGCTTCCCTGAAGAAAGCCGCGATTTTCTCTATTTTGCTCAGGCGGGACGGCGTCTGCTCCAGATATTCGTAAAGCCCGACGAGTTCAGAATATTTCATAATAGAATATTGTAAGGACTTTATAAAAATCGGTTGGAACAATAAACCGTTAAAAATCTAAACGGCAATTGACTCGATAATGAAAATTATAAAATTAGATTTGAGAGAAGAATATTTGGCACCGACAATGAAAGAAATGAAAGAGAGAATGCAATTTGGTAATCTTAAGCAGGTTCCGCTCGATAAAATCAGAAATGAGACCGAGAGGATAAACTCGCGACATCAAATACGGGTGAAAAGGCACGGCATACAACTAATAATAGAATATGATGGTTTCACGTCACCCGATCTACCGGTGTGGTTAGACTCTGTCTGCGTCCTGCCTAATGACTACAGGCATGCTGAAACGCCAAATGGCAAAGTTTATGCAAAATTGAAGCCGGGTTTCTATCTTTTTCAATAGTTTTAATTAATTCAATTCATATAAAATTATGAGAGGCCAGTTTTATTCTGCAATCGCGATACTCATAGCCATACCCATCATCGTGTTCATTTCCCTTTATGTAGCCACCCAGGGCGGCGAAGACGGCATCTACCAAGCGATAGTCGCGGACCAGATACACCAGGTGGAAAAAGGCATAGAGGACGATTTCGGCAAGGCCGTCGTGACTTCGGGAAAACGCGCCATGATAGCCGGCGACGATTACGTGGTCATGAGCGGCAAGGCTTTGACCGATGCCGTGGGGGGTATGAAAGAACTGATGCAGTACGGCACGATAGAAGGCAACGAAATCATACTCATGTACAATAATACCATTTCCAACTGGACCAGTAAAATACTGGCCATACCATCAAATTTCGACATCAACATAACTTACTGGGGACTCGACGTCGCCAGCTCGGGGGCATTCCACATCAAAGCTTCTGCGAAAATAAACGTTTCTGTTGCAGACGAGATCGGCATCGCGCGCATAGACAAAATCGGCGAGTATTATGAAGCGCTTGTTCCGATTGAGGGGACCGAAGATCCTGTGTTCACCCTGAAAACAGGCGGCCTAATCACTAGAACAATCAAGCTTTCACCTTATTCTTACAGAGCAAAAAAACTGGTGATTGGCGGTCTTAACTCGAGCGGCAACTGTACGGGCAACTTCACGATGAACAAAAGTGACTGTTCGTCGAAAATACTGGTTGCGGAAAACACGAGCGGTGTCGCATTATCATGCTTCTCCGGCTTCATAATAGAAGAATCTATAAATCTCAGCTCTGATTCGGACTGCTATATCACGGGCAACATCAATGCGGTTGAAATTATAACACAGGCCCTTGCGGAAACGAATTACAATAAAATGTACATAGACGGTCCGACAAAGGCGGCATGGCATCTGCCCATACGCGATGAGATAGACGAGAAGTATTATTTCAGCGGCAGTGGCCCATTGTTTTTGAAGAGATTGGAAGGCAATCTCAACCAGACGACCGAGGGTTTGGAAACTTTCGTGAACCTGCCGGAACTGGAAAGCAACCAGATTCCGCTAAAGCAGAACGTCATCTCCGTGGATTATATATATTTTGGGGAACAAGACTATATTGGGTATCCGGTCAGGGGTTTGCAGGGCTGGTTCAGACTTAACAGGACTTTTACGGACAAATATAATCTCACCGAATTGTGCAATGGTTGTTGATATGAAAAAAGAGAAAGCTGAAGTAACCTCCACGGAAACGAAAGATAAAGATGCAGGTGAAAAAACGAAGGGTTCTGGGAAGAACGATATTCTGGAAAAAAAGTGGGAGGTTCTTGTGAAAGAGTCCACAAAGGATTCTAAACAAACCAAAGACGCGGGCACGAAAGGTGAAGACCGAAAAGGGGATTTGAAGAAAGAGGGGCAAAAACAGGAAAAACCAGCCAAAAGGTTGCCTGTAAAAAAAGAGACGTCTCCTAAAAAAACAAAGCCAGCAGAAAATGATGAATTGGACGAAGATGAAAAACAAGACACTGTCAAAAAGAAAAAGGGTGAAATAAAGGATCATCTGGAAACCGATGTAGATAAACTCTATGAACTCACAAGGGACAAGGGAATAATAAAAATAAATGAAGCTGCAAAACTACTGAAAATAGATATAGATCAGATTGAAGAATGGGGCAGGATACTGGAAGAACACAAGCTCGTCAGATTGCGCTATCCACCTGTCGGGGAACCGGTTCTGATACTGAAAAAATTCATGACTGACACCGAAAAAATAAAGGAGATAAAAGAGAAAATAAAACTGAAACCGAGGAAGAGGGTGTTCATGATAAACATTATCATACTCGCTTGCTTCATCGTTGCTGTGTCATTCTATACCATAAGATTCGGAGCCATACGCATCACTTACACCCAAGCTTATTTAGCGGCGGCCGTAATTATTATAATAGCCGGGGTTTTGATTTTCAAGTTCAAAATAAAGAAAAGGATAAAAAAAGATGATAAAAAAAATACCGAGGTTTCCTCAGAAGGGGAGCAAGGAGACCGGGGAAAGCCAGCCAGAAAACCGTCCTGAGGAAAGAAAAATAATAGAGGATTACAGCATAGATTATCAGAATGTATCGGCCTCCGTTAAAATATATCACGACCCGCAGGAGTACGTTCCTATTTATGATCTCAAATACCCCAAGATAGAGGAAGCTACCTGGGCGATTCTCGACTCCATCAGGGAAAAAATAGTCACCGAGCTCGCTTTCAGGACGGACGACATTCTGAGCACTGAAGAAACCGGGGACGTCAAGAAAAAATTCGTGCAGAAGGCCACCACCCTTATCCATGCGGAACTACCAAGCCTGTCGAAAAACGACGTCGACATACTTGTCGGCATTCTTTCACAGGAATCGCTTGGCCTGGGCCCCATAGAATTCATGCTTAAAGACAATGACCTCGAAGAGATAGTCATAAACAACGCCAAGGAACCTATATGGGTTTACCACAGGACTTACGGCTGGCTGAAGTCGAACGTAATACTGAGCGACGAAACCAAAATATACAATTATTCCGCCCAGATAGGCAGGAAGGTCGGGACCCAGATAACAAATCTCAATCCCCTCATGGACGCTTATCTGACGACAGGCGACAGGGCCAACGCGACACTTTTTCCAATATCATCAAAGGGCAACACGCTGACGATAAGAAAATTCGCCAGAAGGCCATGGACCATAACGGATTTCATAGAAACGAATACCATAACCCCGGACGTCGCCGCGTTCCTTTGGCTGGCTATACAGTTCGAGATGAACATAGTATGCACCGGCGGCACGGCTTCGGGCAAGACGTCTTTCCTCAACGTCCTTTGCATGTTCATCCCGCCGAGCCAGCGAATTCTATCCATCGAGGATACGAGAGAAATTCAGCTTCCACCATTCCTTCACTGGGTCCCCATGACTACGAGGCCGCCGAACATCGAAGGCAAAGGCGAGGTCACGATGCTTCAACTCATGATAAACGCGTTGAGGATGAGGCCAGACAGGATGATAGTCGGCGAGATACGCAGGTCAAAAGAGGCAGAAGTCCTGTTCGAAGCTATAAACACAGGCCACTCTGTTTATTCAACACTTCACGCCAACACCAGCGAAGAAACGCTCAAGCGTCTCATCAACCCGCCCATAAACATCCCCATATCGCTTCTCACGTCGCTCCAGCTGATAGCGGTCATGCACAGGGACAGGCGCAGGAGAATAAGAAGGGTCCTGGAAATAACCGAGCTCATACCTTCCGGCGGGCTGGACGAAATGAAAATCGAACTGAACAACGTGTTCAGGTGGATACCATCCAAGGATCAGATAGTCGAATGGGGCAAATCGAACCGCGTCCTCAATGACATCAAGCTATTTTCCGGGATGGAAGACAATGAAATAAAGAAAAACCTCGAGGAAAAAAAGAGCATCCTCGTGTGGCTGGTGAAAAACAAAGTCAACACGATAGACAAAGTCGGCAGGACTATATCCGATTACTACAAGGACCAGGAAAAGATTCTCAGGATGATAAAGAAATAGGCCTTTTACCTGTACATCGTCTGGATGTTCTCAAATCTGGGCACAAATATTCTGTATTTGTCCTTATCTTCGAGCTCCTCTAGAATTCTCTTTATAATCATTTTTTCCGGGTCGGGCAGCATGCTGACACGCTTCTTCAGGTCTTCAAAACTCGCGAATATGTTTTCTTTTCTCGCGGAAAGTATTTCCCATAGATGTTTCTTGCCTATGCCAGGAAGCAGTTCCAGCTGATGGAGCCTGGTCGTTATGGGTCCGGCTTTGTTAAAGAAATCCAGAAACTTCTGCGGCGTGGATTTGACTAAGCTCTCGACTATGTCCGTCACTTCTTCCTTTGATGCGGTCGTCAGGTCTTTGTAATCTATCCTTCTCTTGATGAACTTGACCTCGTCCCTTTTGCCGTCGCCAATATAAACAGAAGTACCGACTTTCAGGTAAACTCCTTCCCTGACTATCACCTCGAGCAGTGAAAAATACAACTCCCCTATCACCTGGGCCACGGGTTGCGAAACTTTCATGCCGTAATATCCGTGGGGAAGATAATCTAGCACTATCGCCTTCTCATCCTTCTTGATTTCTCTCTGAATCATCCTTCCGCTCCCTTTTTTATAAAGTTAGAATGCGTCTTTAAAAGCGCTACTTGTTGTCTTTTATAATTTTGATTATTTTTTTCTTGTCGTCCTCTGTCAAAACTAGTCTGTCATTGGCAAACAGAACCCTGATGTCGTTCTGGTTGTCAGGCAGGAAATTTATTATGTTGACTATGTGCCTCTCCTTGAGCTTTTCTATGCCCCTGAGTTCCTCTATCATCTTTTCGTATTTCTTGTCCGGGAGCTTGCAGAATTTTCTAAGGTGATCGAGAGCATTCTTCTGTTCATAGACGAGTTCCTTCTTCTTCTCGCTTTCAGAAAGTATTTTCTTGGCATCTGTCCAGCTCGTCACTTTTTCATCTTTAACATTCATGAAACCACCTACTTTTTCAGGACCAGATGCTCCGGCCTGGATATTACTTCTTTCAGGCTGTTGCCTATCCTTATTTGCACCACGTACGCGTCCCCTCTCCTTGCTTTTATCACTCCGGTCAAGCCCTTGAATTTGGGGAAGGGCATGCCCTTGTGCGATGAGGGATTGGGCTTCAGCGTCACTCTGTCTTTTATCTTGAATTCCGTAAGATATGGCGTGACCTTGAACTTGTGCCTGAGGGTTTTCTTCAGCTTCCTTCTCGTGGATCTCCTGAATCCCATTGTCGCTCTTACCATATTATCATCCTTTTTTGATGCCAATCAGGTCGAATTCCTTCATATGCGCCTGGTTTTCAAGCAGTTGCGATATTGAAGGTTTCGTCCTGCCGCCGTCGCCGGTTATGAGTTCCTGCAGGTATAAGCCGGACTCTGCGGTTATATCAAATTGGTATCTTTTAGTATTAATCCTTTTCCATTTTATATTTTTAACCTTTTTATGCTTTGTTTTGTCGGGTTTTGCCCCCAGAATCCTGTTAGGCGTCCGCTGTTTTATGGCGCCTACTATGCCTT
Organism: Candidatus Aenigmatarchaeota archaeon; assembly: GCA_026397315.1. Lineage (GTDB taxonomy): Archaea > Aenigmatarchaeota > Aenigmatarchaeia > QMZP01 > QMZT01 > JBGPQP01. Next base: position 40,290 of record JAPLVC010000005.1, read on the forward strand.
TGAGGCGCTCCGGTTTTTCCACGGGCGTCTCGAAATCCACTACAACTCTGTAGACTTTGAATGGATTCTGTGCCTTTAGCTCTGCCACTTTTTTTCTGGTGGAAAGGCGGAGTCTGGCAACCCTTACTTTAGCGCTTTTGTTTATGGCACTTTCCATCTTTTTAAGAGGCAATTTCCTCATAAGCGGCTGCTTCAGCTCAACGATGAACGGTCTCCATGCCAGGCATCTGGCATCCCTGTCCTCCCTGCCTTGCGCGTGCAGCACGTGTTCCCTTGATTTAGTCACCTTCATGAGCGGTCTGGCTATGATGTCCTCCACGGAGTCTTTGAATTGTCTCGAACTCGTCTGCGGGAGGCCGCGAACGAGCTTTTTATATTCACCGTAGATAAACAATGGGTTGTAAAAAATCTCGGCACTCATTTTCTGGACGTCGAAAGTTATGATTATGTTTGGGTGTTCGGTGTCCTGTTTCTTGCCGGTTTTATGCACTATTAGTTTTCCGAGCTCCCGCGCTATCTCGGTCTTCAGTGGCTCGCAGTATTTTATGCCGATTTTCCCCCAGAGCGCCTCCTCCTTCATGACGAGCGAATCGCTCATTCTGACGCCTATCATGAAAGTCGAAAAACCGGCAGGTTTAATCTTTTTAACAATATCTGAAGCGGTTGTCCTGATGCCGGCTATTGTGTTTTCGCACAACGGGCACGAAGCATCTTTGTGATCGGCTGGCAGCGCACGCCCGTCTTTACCTATCATGGTGCGTATCTTCCTACCCCTTTCGCTATTGTCCGCCGCTCTGATGACCCTAGTGAATTGCCTGCCGAGGCATGAGTCGCACACGTCCCCCGTCTCAAAAATTTTCAGAGCTAGCGACATTATCTCTTTGGCGTTTTTCATAATACCATCTTGTCCGCCTTGTTTTTAAGTTATTTTAAGGCCGAAAACCCCGATCGCGTTTTCCTTGGCGGCGCGCAGGATGTTCTCAACGCTGTCGCCTCTCAGCTCCGCTATTTTGGCTGCGGAAAGCTTTATGTTCCAGGGGTAGTTGCGCGGGTCCTGCTCTTTGTTTGGCGAAAGGAATGGGGAATCGGTCTCCAGAAGCATCCTGTCGAGCGGTATGTCCTTTGACATCTTGCGTATGTTTTTTGAGAAAAGCACCATGGTGGAAACTGATATGTAAAACCCGCGCTCCGTTATTTCTTTCGCCAGCTCTCTGGATCCGGAAAAGCAGTGAAAAACCGCTTCGACTCCCGCGTCCTTAACCATCTGGAAGCACTCATTTTCAGCGTCCCATGAGTGTATGACCAGCGGCTTTCCGATGGTTTTAGCAAGCTCTATGAAACGCGAAAATATCTCCTGTTGTTTCGCCTGTTTTGATACATCCTTCTCCCAGTGATGGTCAAGGCCAACCTCGCCCACGCCGACGATCCTGTCCGAGTTTGCCTTTATGAGGTTCATTATTTTTTCAGGGTTCTCGCCGCCTTCAGTTGGATGATAACCGAGCGTCGGGAAGACGAAGCCGTGGTTTTTTCTGGACAGTTCCAGTGCTTTCACACCTTCGTCGTATCTGGCCGTCCCTACTATGACTGCAGACATCTCCCTGCGGCATCTCGCCAGTATTTCATGCATGTCCTTGTCGTAATCACCGAAACACAAATGGGCGTGAATGTCAATCATGTGCCATCCCTCCGAAAAAATAAACCAGCGCCTCTTCTATGTTTTTGACTTCCTTTATTTCAATGCCGGCCTCTTTGGCTATATCGATACTGACCGGCACTTTCTCCGTGGTGCATACTGGAGCGGGACCTGCCTGCTCGCAATATTTTCTGGTCTCATAAATTATTTCAGTGCCCTGGCCGCTAGGCACGAGAAGCGTGCTCGCGCCGGTTTCCTTCGCAGCTTTTGCTTTCATTAGCACGTGGCTGACCGGACCTATTGTGCCATCGTGATTTATTGACCCGGTTATCATGACACGCGTGCCGACGTCTTTATGTATTAGTGAAGCTATCGTGGCTATCGCTAGCGCAGCGCCTGCCGACGGGCCTTCGACGGATGTTGAGTTTGTCTCAATATTGTATATTATATCATATTTTGAAAGGTTCACGCCAGTTATGTTTGAGGCGACTTTGCTTGAAATGCGTATTGAGTTCTGGATGTCAGTCCAGAAAAGCATTTTGTCTATGTTGGCCAGAACCCTTCCACTGCCTTCCATCGTCTGGACAGTGAGTGTAGTTATCATGCCCATATCATCGTCGTCAACTGCAGGAACGAGTATTGACGCGAACGAAGCGTTGGTGCCATAGTCAACCGGTTTGTAAGGGGTGTAATTTATATCTCCGGCGAGCCTTGTTTCATCGCGGTATATTATCAGCGTCTTGTTTGTGGCGCCGATCATGTAACCGGCCAGGAATATTGCGGCTGCAAAAAATATTACAGCGTATTTTCTGGTCTTGCTGTCCGGCTTCTTTTTTCTCACGGCGTCCTTCCTGTATTTATACATAAAACCACGAGAGCGCTACGGGTCTATATATTTAAATACGGCCTCTCGGATTATTAATGCAGGGGCCTCCAACCATGGGGCTAGGCCTACCGTACCTTCGGGTGGCAAACGGTCTTCACGGCCGGTTGTAGTTTGCGGATGGTTTTGCGTTGAACTGCAAAGCCCTGACTGCCAACGTAGAAGCCTTGTCCTGCAGGATCATCTTCATGACGAACCGGGTCAGGGTCGGAAGACAGCAGCTCTAAGTCATGTCGGCGGTGCTTGCAGGGTAGCAGGGTGGAGAAGGCAATCAGGTTAACTTTCGGTTTTGTGCAAAGTCTACCGCAAACATGTCCCTGCATCCTGTTTCGCTAGTGCGGACCGCTTTTTATATGCGAATGCAATATTTTAATATGTCTTCCATTTACAGAAAAATTTCCCTGCTTTTTTTCGGAGGGATGGTCAACAAAAACATAGAATCTTTCAGGCCACTCGAGCCGCACATAAGAAACGCCAACATGAAAATCCTGCTGAAGACGTGGGTGAGCATGCTCTTCTTCTCGACGGCAATCGCTTTTATTGTGTCTTTCACCGCTATATACATCCTGCTTTCATACGTTTTCCAGGTGGAGTTTTACATATACATATTCAGCGTCATATTCTTTCCCGTGTTCGTCGCATCGCTAGTATTCATATCGTTTTACCTGTATCCGGTTCAGAAGGAGCGGTCGAGGCAGAAGTCTATTGAGAACAACCTGCCTTTCGCTATAACTCACATGGCCGCTATATCATCATCTGGCATACCCACAGAGTTTATGTTCGAGCTGCTGACGGGTTTCAAGGAATACGGAGAGATAACACAAGACGCGAAGCTCATAATGCGCAACATAAAAACGTTCGGCATGAGCTCCGTTGACGCGATGAAGGAAGTCGCCGATCGTACGCCATCGCAGGCTTTCAGGGAATTACTGCTCGGCATAGTCAACACCACAGAGACCGGCGGGGATATGATAGAATATCTCCACGGCATGGCGGAGAAGGCACTTTTCGATTACAGAATAAAGAGGGAGAAATATCTCAAGACGCTTTCTACGTATGCCGACATATACACCGCCCTGCTGGTTGCCGCGCCGCTGATGATGCTGTCAATGTTGGCATCGATGAGTATAATAGGTGGCAGTGTAATGGGCCTTACCATAGAAGAACTGATATTGCTCATGACGTGGGTTTTGCTGCCCGCGATGAATACGGGATTCCTGGCATTCATCCATGTCACATATCCTGGTGTGTAAAATGGAAATAAGCAAGACGTTCGTATTTGAACTATTGTTCATATGTGCAGGAACAGCAATATTGCTGCTGAATTTTTTTGTAATCGGAAACATATTTCCTTTCATAATGCCTCTGTTCAATGTCCTTGGGGCGCTGGTGGCGATAGTGCCTCCCTTTCTCATTTTCTACGGCCGCTACAGGGTCAGCAAGGAAATAGAGGAGCAGTTCATCATCTTCATAACCGACCTGACTGAATCGATAGATTCAGGTATGACTCTTCCCATAGCCCTCAAGCACATAGGCAAGAAGGACTTCAGATCCATGTCCCCCTTTGTCCACGAGATAGCGAGCAAGGTGGAGTGGGGCATACCTTTCGAGAAGGCGCTAAAGATATTTTCCGAGAAGGTGAAGTCGACTCCCATCAGGAGGTCCGTCAGCACCATAATAGAAACCTATAAGGTTGGTGGCAAGATATCCGACACACTGAGAGCTATAGGCCAGTCTCTTATCGAAATAAACAAAATACGTCAGGAGCGTTCCGCATCGGTGCAGTCTCAACTCGTGACCTCATACCTGATATTCTTCGTCTTTATCTTCATTCTGGTCGTACTGAAAACGTTCCTGATACCCAGTTTCGGCACCATGCAGACGACCCCGTCGCTTCTCGGTGAAGAACAAGCCCCCGTGTCAACGCCGGCCGAGATGTATAACCAGGCTTTCGTCAACTTCATCATTGTCCAGGGTTTTTTTGCCGGCCTTGCTACCGGCAAGATGGCCGAAGGCTCCATCGTGGCTGGGTTAAAACACAGCATAGTGCTGATAGTGGTGGGCTATACTATATTCTCCCTTCTCGGCCAGATACAGATATCAATCTTTTAAATACTTATAGTGAGGAATAAGTAATATTGCGGTGAAATTATGGGAAGGATAAAAACGATTCCTATCAAGTCACTTGGAGACCGTCTCCTTGAAGAACATGCTGACAAATTCACGACTGATTTTGAAAAGAACAAGAAAGTCATTGACAGCTTGAAGGACATGACATCCAAGAAGATGAGGAACATACTTGCCGGATACATAACCAAAGAAGTACAGAAAATGAAAAAGGCCGGTCAGTGATTTTATGAAAATAGAAGAAATACTGGAAAGCGCGTTCGTGGTCAAGCCAGATGACACACTTTCTCACGTGGTTGCCAGAATGACCGAAGAGAAACGCTACGAGGCTTTTGTTTTTGACGGTGAGAGCCGCGGCATCGTCACCATGGACGACATAATAAGAAAGAACGTCAGTGAACCGCAGAAGATGAAAATATCATATTTCATGAAGCCTATAAACGTCTTCTCCATAGAGACGCCGGCCGAGGACATAATAAACTACATGCTCGTGAGCGAATACAGATCCCTGCCCGTCGAGAAAGACGGCAAAATATATGCAATAACCAAGCCGAAGCTTCTCGGCTTCATAAAAGACGAGGTCTTCGAGGGCAAGAACGCCGAGGATATAATGCAAAAGCCTTTCTGCGTGAAAACGGATGACTCGCTTAACACTGTGCTTTCCGTCATAAAGGACGGCGGCAACAACAGGGTCCCCGTAATAGATGATAAAGGCAAGTTCGCCGGTCTAGTCGATAGCCTCAGCCTTTCCGGCATAATAATTGGCAGGGAAAGGCTAAGTCTTGGGGCGCGCAGCGACGGTGAAAAGAGCAGGATAGGCGACTTGAACATAAGCAAGTTCGCCACCACCGATGTAGTGAGTGTCGGACCCGAAGAGAGCGTCAAGAAAATCGTCAAGGAGATGTCAAGCAAGGAAGTTTACAATGTCGTCGTCGAAGATGACGGCAAGTTCATGGGCATAATAACCATAAAAGACATTCTCAAACTCATAGGCAAGTCACTCGAAACCGTATACATAAGGGTCAGCGGCCTCGGAGACGAGGATGAATTCGTCAGAAAAAAAGTGGACGAACTCATTGAAAAAAGCATACAGAAGGTTCTCAAGGTAATAAGGGTCTCATATGTAGTGATACATGTAGAAACGCACAAAAAAAAGGAAAAAAGCGACAGTAAAAAATACTCGGTCCAGGGACGTTTCGTTACGGACAAGGGCAATTTCTACGCCAATGACTATGAATGGGAACCGATAAGTGCCACCAAAATATTTCTGGAAAGAATGGAAACCGAAATATTCAAACAGGTAAGCAAAGAACGCGGGCGCTAAGGCTTAAAATATTTTTTTGCCTGAAAAGAATTCGCCTAATGCATGTTGCAGATCCTTTATTTTGACGCGTATCTGCTTCATCGAGTCGCGGTCACGGAGTGTGACGTCGTCATTCTTAAGTGAATCGTAATCCACGGTTATGGCCAGAGGGACGCCAAGCTGGTCGTATATGACGTAGCGCTTTCCTATCGACTGCTTCTCGTCGTACTTGGTTTCAAAAAGGGTTTTTAACGCTTCATTTATTTCATGTGCCTTTTCGTCTATGCCGTCTTTCCTGACCAGAGGCAGTATGACTACGTCAAGTGGAGATAGGCTGCGCGGGAACTTGAGCACAGGCTTGCCTTCTCTTTCCGAAACAGAATTCTCGAGTACGGTGTAGAAAATCCTGTCGAGACCCATGGAGAGTTCAAATACGTGGGGTGTGAGTTTTTCCTCATCCTCTACGACGGACAGGTCGACGCCCGAAACTTTCGCGTGCGAAGACAGGTCATAATCGGTCCTGTAATTGCACGCTACCAGCTCCAGCCATCCAGTGCTCGTGTTAACCTCAATATCCCAAGTTTCCTTTGAATAGAATGCCCTCGCGTTTTCCTCCAGCTCGCGGAAGCGTATGTCCTTCGGGTCGAAACCGCATTTCTCCATGAACATCTGTGCCACGGCCAGATAAAAGCCGATAAGCTTGCCTGACACTATCTTTTTGTCTACGGCTTCCTGGACACTTATCGAATGCGTTTCTTTGCCGACAAGCTTAAGCCTGAGCTTGAAATCTTTATACTTGTTGAAACCGTGAAAGTCGTTTATTTTTTTAGGGTTGAAGAAGACCTCGGTTTCGAGCTGCGTGAATTCTCTGGTGCGTATGAGCCCCTGGCGCGGCGAGATTTCATTGCGGAATGAGCGCCCGGCCTGGGATATTCCCAGCGGTAGTGAGACTCTCGCAGTCTTGTATATCTTGAGAAAATCAGCAAATATGTTCTGGCAAGTTTCAGGCCTCAGGTATGCATTTTTTTCGTCCGTCAGCGGGCCTATTGAAACGCCTATCATCATGTTGAATTTCTGGACTTTCGCTAGCGAACTTTTGCACTCAGGGCATTTGACACCGTGCTTATCTATGAGGTTGTTGAACTCTTCGGATGACATGGCTTCAGGAACCGTGCTGCCTGTTGCACCCTCTATAATCTTGTCGGCTCGGAATATCTTGTGGCATTTCTTGCACTGCACGAGCGGGTCCACGAAATTTTTCAGGTGTCCGGACGCCTCGAAGTTTTTTTTGGGCAGTATGAGACAGCCGTCGATTTCAAGCGAATCCGTTTTCCTCACGACCTCTGCACGCCAGAGTTCCGTGATTTTTCTCTTCATCACGGTTCCCATATGACCGAAATCCAGGAATCCCGAAAGCGGGGAGTGAATTTCAGCCGTGGGGAAGAATATGCCGCGCTGGTCTGCAAGTTGCTGTATATGAGTAAATTTGTCCATTAAATCACATATAAATTTATTGCGAGTGCTTTTATAAGATATTATGCCACACAAGAACGGCCTGAAAGTCGATTTTCATGTACATTCACATTTCTCCTCTGACGGCGACATGACACCTGAAGAAATAATAAGATACGCCAAGGAAGCCGGTCTGGATGCAATAGCAGTCACTGATCACAATAGCCTGCGCGGGGGTAAGGAAGTGGAGAAGCTTTCAAAAGACCTTATTGTTCTCGTCGGTTCTGAGATAAAAACCGATGTCGGGGAAATCATAGCTCTCAACATAAAAAAGGATATAGAACGTGATCTGGATCTCGAGGAGACGTGCAGGCGGGTCAAAGAGCAGGGCGGTTTCATAATAATTTCCCATCCATTCGACAGGTTCAGAAGCGGTATAGGAAACGAGGCTGAAAAAATAGTAAAATACATAGACGCGGTCGAGGTTTTCAACGCGAGGACTATGGTCGGAAAATTCAACGACGACGCGCTCGCTTTCGCCAGGAGGCATAAATTACCATGTGTCGCCGGCTCCGATTCTCACTTCGCCTCAGAACTGGGTTCTGCCTACACCCTGGTCATGGCTGAAAATAAAAAAGGCATATTCAAGGCCATACGTCAGGGCAGGACTGAAATAGCAGGCAGGAAAACAGGCATAATGCCACATTGGAAGACGTTTGTCAGGAAAATGAGCAAGAAATTATAATCACTTATTAACTGTCGCATTTGTGATATTCTCTATTCCGGTTTCTATTTCTGACTGTATGTCGTCGATTGTTTTGTATTTGCCAAGGCCATCTGTCAGGTTGGTCACAGGCTCCATGATGTTTTCAGGTATTTCATTCACCACAATCTCCTTGTAACTATCTATGGTATTGGCAATCTTCTCATTCGCCTGGCCGACGAATGGCACCATCAGGACGAGGAATGAAATTATCACCACCGGAAGGAGCAGGTATTCTATCACTATCATGTTGTTTATCTTGTGGAACTCGATGTCTATTTTTTTCATGAGCAGAAGTATTGAAAGGGGAATGACTATCAGAAGGATCATGCTCAGCGGGAAGCCGTACTGTAGGAAAGAAACCACATATGAAAATGCGCCCAAAAGGCCGATTGCCGCGAACATCTTTTTGTTGCCTTTTATGATGCTGCCCTTGAATTTGAATTTGTATATCAGGTAACTTGCCATGTAAACCAGGGAAAACGCCATTATTATCCAGAATGGGAATTTGGATATGTCAGACGTGAGAGCGAACCAGCCGCACGAGTATTTTAGGAACTCTATGGCCGTCATGTTGACCGCTGTCTTGCGCAGGCTTTTCTTGAAGCGCGCGTGCGGCGACGAGTGCAGCAGATTGAGGAAAAGCATTGCCGCTATCATCAGGAAAAACCACTTGCTTATGAAAAATGACAGACCCATGCCGGCCACGATGAAAATGGCCAGTAGTATTTTGGCCCGCTTAAGGTTAATCATGTCACCGGCCACGAGCTTCCACTTCCTCTTTTCGGAATCATTCCTGTCTTCCTCGTGGTCAACGATGTCATTGTAAACATATACAGCCGAATAGGATATCAGAAAAGCTGTTAAAGAGGCGAGCGTCAGAAAGATATCCGGAACTCCCAGTAAAAACCAGAACAGTGTTATACCCAGAAGGAATTGGACCATGTTCTTGGGAAGGCTTATGGTTATGCTGTTGAAAAGGACTTTCTTTATTGTCATAAGCATCACATATAGATTTCAGGCCAACTCCCTTTTATGCATTTCCCTCACCTTTCTTGCCCGGAATATTATGGTGGATGCAAAAGTCGTTTTCCTGGCGAACGCGGAATCGACAGCGTTCCATAGCTTTTCCTGCCATTTTTTGCGCGAGCCGTCCGCCATCACCGGAGTGCCTTTTACCCTTTCAACCGAGAAACCATGCATCTCCAGCAGCTCTTTGAGAGAGCGCTTTGTGAAGGCGTGTATGTGGCCTACGCCCTCCTTTATGAAAGGGTTGCCCGTATACGTTTTCAGAGACGACTCTATCCAAGTTGGCATGAAGCCCAGAAAAAGGAAGCCACGGTTATACCATGATGCTATGTTCGGCACGGAAATGACCAGGCACCCATTCGTCTTAAGCGAATGGTTTATGTTGGCGAGAAGGTTCTCGGTATCGTAAATATGCTCTATCACGTCGCCGCAGAAAACGGCATCGAAGCTGTTTTTTTCGAACGGGAATTCCTTGTCTATGTTGGCGGCCTTGGCGTCTATCCCTTTTTTCCTGGCCTCAGCCACGGCATCCGCGCTTATGTCTATGCCGTAAACCTTTGCCCATGTCTCCTTGGCTATGACAGCCGAGATGAAACCGTCACCACAACCCACGTCCAGGATTTTTCCGTTCTTCTGGTCGCTGAAAAACTCCAGGACTACTTTTATTTTTTTCTCCTGTATTTTGTAGTATTTTCCGGCTTCCTTGGCGAAAATATTGGAGTAGAAATTCTTGTTGTATTCGTTTGTGTCCATGGTAAAGGATTGTGGCCTCCAGTTATAAAAACGTATAAAAACGGAACGTCATTATATTTGTATGGATTTGGTGAAAGCGCTGGAATCGCTGAGTCCCGTTGAAAGGAGCGTGCTGCCGTACATCAAAGACGGCATGGAGCTCCGCGCAATAGCAAGGGACGCTAAATTGCAGGAAATAGAAGTCATGCGCGCCATCCAGTGGCTCGAAAACAAGGGCATGATAAAAGTTTCATCTTCTACAAAAGACGTCATTGTCGCCGGAGTAAATGGCAAACTTTACATGAAAACCGGTCTCCCGGAGAAAAGGTTTCTGGAAGCGCTTTCAGGGAAAATGAGCATTGACGGCATCAAAAAGGCGACCAAGCTCGACGATAATGAGATAAGGATATGCCTTGGCCTGCTGAAAGCCAGATACGCGATTTCCATACTTGGTAATGCAATAGAGCCCACGAGCGAACGGGACCGCATACTGAAAGAGGGTTTTGCGGAAGAAGCGTTTCTCCGAAGCCTGCCGAAAAACTTCGACGAGTTGACTGAGAATGAAAAGATGCTTTTCGCCAGGCTTGCGAAAAGAAGGAACATCGTCATGAAAGAAACGACGAAGCTGAGATTTGTGGAGCTCACCGAGCTCGGCAAAAAGCTTGCTGCCGGCTCAAAAAAAATAAAGATGGACCTCATAGAAACTCTCACGCCACAGATGTTGAAGGGTAAAACATGGAGCGGCAAGAAGTTCAGGAGGTATGACATAAAGACCGGTGTGCCGAAAATAAACCCCGGCAAGAGGCAACCGTACAGCGAATTCTTGCAGGACGTCAGGGAAAGACTGGTGTCGCTTGGATTCGAGGAAATGCACGGACCGGTAATAGAGACTGAATTTTTCAATTTCGACGCACTTTACCAGCCGCAGAACCACCCCGCAAGGGACTGGAGCGCGACCTACAGGATAAAGGAACCTAAATATGGCGATCTGCCTGAAAAAAGCATAGTTTCGTCAGTCAAAAAAGCTCATGAAAAAGGCATCGGTGGCTCGAGCGGGTGGGGTTATAAATGGGACAGCAAAACCGCGGCCCGTCTGATGCCGAGAGCGCATGACACCGCCATATCGCCCAGATTCCTTGCGAAAGGCGTCAAGATACCGGGCAAATATTTCAGCCTAGTCCGCTGCTTCAGGCCGGATGTCATAGACGCAACGCATGGCGTGGAATTCAGCCAGCTTGGCGGCTTTGTCATAGACAAAGACCTTACGTTCAGGCATCTGCTCGGTCTGCTGAAACAGTTCGTATTCGAAATAACAGGTATAGAATACGTGCGCTTCTCGCCGGACTATTTCCCTTTCACTGAGCCCTCTGTGCAGATTGCCGCAAAGCATCCGAAGCTTGGCTGGATGGAGCTTGCCGGAGCCGGTATTTTCAGGCCGGAGCTCACGCTGCCGATGGGTGTCAAAGAGCCGGTAATAGCATGGGGTTTCGGCATAGACAGGCTTGCCATGTTAAAGCTCGGCATAAAGGACATACGCGACATATTTTCAAATGACATAGAATTTCTGAGAAAAGCTGAAAAGGTGTTTTGATGCCAACGATAGAAATCTCGCTGAAGGATCTGAGCAGGCTGGTGCGCAAGAAATTGTCAGTGTCGGCGCTAGCGACTGCGTTGCAATATGTAAAAGGTGAGATCGAGTCTTCAGAAGGCGACAGGCTGAAAATAGAGATAGCTGACAGCAACAGGCCAGACCTGTGGTCTACCGAAGGCATCGCCAGGGAGTTGCGGTCGAGATATGGTAATGAAAAGAGTCTCGCTAAATTCAAAACCAAAAAGTCAGGCCTAAAGGTAATAGTCGAAAAGAACCTCAGGAACATAAGGCCCAGAACCGTCTGCGCGGTTGTCCGTGGCCTTAAGATAGATGATGAGATTTTGTTCCAGATGATCCAGCTGCAGGAAAAAATATGCGAGAACTTCGGCAGGCGAAGAAAGGAAGTTGCGCTAGGAATATACGACTACAACAGGATTTCACCGCCAATTTATTTCAGGGCATACGGCCCGGGAGAGATAAAATTCGTGCCGCTCGACTTCAATGTGGAGATGAGCCTCAAGGACATACTTGCGGAGCATCCAAAAGGCAAGGAATATGCGCATCTCCTTGCAGGCATGAAGAAATATCCTGTTTTCATAGATTCGATGGACCACGTGCTTTCCATGCCGCCGGTCATAAACTCTGACTTCAGCGGCAAGGTCACGAAAGACACCAGAGACGTATTCATAGAATGCTCTGGTTTCAGCATGAAATTCCTCCTGCCAGCGCTCAACATAATGGTCGCGGCCCTCGCCGACAGGGGCGGCCGCGTGGAAACTGTCGATGTCGTTTTCCCGGATGGCAAAATGCAGACTCCGGATTTCACCCCGGGAAAAATACTGGTAAATCCTGATAGAGCAAGGAATATTTCAGGTCTGCACGTAACCGATGCTGATATTGCAAAGCTTCTGATGAAAGCGAGATATGATGTGAAAAACGAGCATGGCAAGCTGGCTGTTCTCATCCCGTCATACAGGCAGGACGTGATGCACGAAGTGGACGTGATAGAAGACATGATTATTTCGCACGGCTACAATAACATAGGGCCCATCACGCCCTCCCTGGCCAGCACCGGAAAGCTGACGCCGGTTAATAATTTTGTTAAAAAAATAACCGAGCTTATGATCGGCCTCGGCAACCAGGAAGTTCTTTCTTACACCCTTACCAACAAGGATAACATGATAAAGAAGATGAATATAGAAAGCATGAAAATCATAGAAATAGACAACCCGGTTTCGAAAAACTGGAGCGTTTTCAGGACGTGGATAACGCCATCTCTGATCGAATTCATGTCGAACAACACCAACAAGGAATACCCCCAGCGCGTGTTCGAAATAGGCGAAGTGGTCATCTACGACGCGAAGGCAGAAACCAGAAGCAAAAACCCCGTAATGCTCGCGCTGGCCTGCGCCGGATCTGACGCAAACTTTACACTAGCCAAGCAGCAATTGGATTTCGTACTGAGAACAATAGGCATTGAATACGTTGTAGAGGAAACCGAGCACTGTTCCTTCATAACAGGAAGGGTTGGCATCGTTTATGCGAATGGCCGGGAAATCGCATGCCTGGGAGAAATACACCCTAAAGTCCTTTCTAATTTTGGCATAGAACAACCGGTATGCACTTTCGAAATGAACCTGAGCGAAATTCTCTCACTGATCGAAAAGAAATAATTATCTGCCGTAAAGCCAGTTGAAAAGCCTGTAGCTCAACGGTATTCTCGGTGTGTAAGTTTCTCCTATAAGGCTGGCCGCTATGGCCCTTATGTGCTGCGCCGCTGGGGAACGCGGGTTGTAAACGACCACTGGCTCTTTCATGGCTATCGCCTTTCGTACTTCCCTGTCTTCCGGTACTGTACCTATTATAGGAAGGCCTATCATCCTCTCTATATGTTCTGCCGGGAGCTCGTGTGTTTCGTTTTTTACCCTGTTGAGAATTATGCCAAGGTTGTGTGTTGAATACTTGCTTGCCAACATGACAAGCTTGAATGCGTCCGTGACTGCCGGGAGCTCCGGGTTTGTCACTGTCAATAGCTCGTCGGCCGCTTCCATGGCTGCCATGGATTCCTTGCCCAACCCGGCTGGAGTATCGATGAGTATGAAATCATGCCCTTCGAGCAGCTTGTAAAGCACGTCGATATAATGATGGGATTTTATGTTCTTTGTTTTTCTCAAGGATATGTCTGCAGGTATGACCTTGAAGCCGGTTTTATGTGTGTAAAGAACGTCGCTGACCTTTGCCCTGCCTTCAAAAACATCATGTATGGTTTTAGGATACAAATGCATGCCGAGATGCAGTGCCAAATTCGATGTTGTCAGGTTGGCATCGACAGCCACTACCGATTTGCCATATTGCGCCAAAGCCGCGGCGAGATTCGCGACGAGCGTCGTTTTGCCCACTCCGCCTTTGCCAGAAGAAATTGCTATTATGCGTGTCATGCTATAGTCTTGTCTTCAAAAAGTTATAAAACTATCTTGTCAGAAACGCGGAGCGGACCTGGGGGGATTTTCGCTTAAGTCTTTTGGTTAAAAGACTCGTTTCGAACCCCCGACCTTTAGCTTAGGAGGCTACTGCTCTATCCAACTGAGCTACAGGCCCGTCGCTTCACCAGCAGCCGGTGTTTAATGTTATAGTTTGAACAGGTTTTTAAAGAAGTTTATCACGCTATCTAGCGCCGAAGAGAACCAGTCGTCGTTTGTTTTTGAGATTATTTTTCCGGTGGGCAGGTTTATCGCGGCGCCATTTCTAGTATCGTTTTTTGAGCCATTTTTATCCGGAATATCTTTTGTTTTTTCAACATCCTTTGCCTGCTCCGTGTTATTAAGAAAATAATTTTTCAGCGCGGCGCCGTCACTATTTGAATTTTTCCCAGTAGCCTTTCCGCTAGTTACATTGCATGCCGTCTTGTTTTCGCATTTGCACGCCTGGCATGGCGGGCAGGAACACGGTTTAGAGGTTTCGATTGTTTTTGTCTTACATAAAGAAGTTGCCTGGCCTTCTATTTTTAGTTCTCCATAGTCTTGCGAATCAAGGCCTTCAATTCTGATCGCATAGCTTCCGTTCGCATAATTGCCGTCGCAGTTGGGGTTTATTTGCAGCGGGACCGTAACTGTCTGGTTGGAAAATTTTTCATAAACGTTAAGATTCGCCTTTGCTATTTTTGTTCCGGCTGCATTTTCTATCCAGATATCTATTGAACTCTTTGTCGTGTCGCCCTTGTAAACATTTACGACAATATCCACCACGTCTCCGAACTTTGCTTTTTTATCGGAGCCTGCGTCGATTTCCAGTATTTTTATTGATGATTCTTTTGCCAGTGGTTCACCGCCGACCACGACGATTTTGTCCGCATGGTTGTTGGAAGCGTCGGTGTCGTTGCATCCGAAAACAGAAAGCTGCGCCATGATGCGATACGCTTCGGTTCCTTTTGTCGCTGGAGGCGTCCACTCCCTGGAGATGTTTTCATCACATTCCATGACTGTGGTAGAGTTGTGTTTTGCTTTGATGTGCTCGCCGAACAAATCCTCTATCCAGTATTCTATGACAACGTCTTTTTCCACGCACGACTCGTCTTTTAAAAGAAGAAGATAATTCTGCTTTTCACCCGAATTGAAAAACTGTTCTGATGCTATTGCAATTGATACGTCGCACGAATCCGCACCGGTCTCATTGGTCTGGTTGGATGGTTCGCTCGCACATATGTTTTCGTGACCGGGGGTCGATACATTCTGCTGAACTAATGCATCCGCGCAAATACCATAAGAAACATTCACATCAGGCCCTGAATATACGATGCTCTGGATAGCAACTAAATCTTTGTAGAGAGTTATGTTGTTCCCAGTGTTCGTCAGCCTCATTGACTTGCTCTCCAGCAGTTTAGCGCCTTCTGTATTCCACATCTCGCCAAATACGCTGGCGTTTCTTGTGATTAACAAATATTCTCCGGCTGAAAGCGAAATGCTAATTATCGTCTGGTATTTGCCAGTCTCCAGCATAAGGCTCTCCGCTTCGACTGGCTCGCTTATAAAAATTTCCAGCCACTCGGAACAGTCGGAGCAGTTATCGGCCGGGTCTGGCATGAACTCGCTCACGAAAACTGCCTGCGAACTTCCTGCCAAAATCAGGAAAAAGAAAGGCGTTATGGATAAAATGAGCAGTTCCGAAGCCTGTTTCATGAAATAATTGTGAAATATATGTTAAAATAGTTATGTTTAAACATATGTTTAAACGTTTTTCAATGTTTCATCTGCAGTCTGAACAAATCCATCTGCCGTCCGTGTTCCTTAATTCCTCGGAAAATTCACTACACTTCTCGCAAATGCCGGAAATTACCTGATTGGGGCGTGCGACTATTTCTGCCCTGGCTTTTAGCCTCTCCGAAAGGATTTCGACAAGCTCCGGCGAGACAGTTATTATTTCCTTTGTCGAGACTATGCCTTTCAGCTCGCCGTTCTCCACGACCGGAAATCTTTTATAGCCGGTCTTGAGCATTTTTTTGGCGACCTTCATCATGCTCTCGTCAGAAGAAATGGTGATGAAAGGCCTTTTCATGCTGGTCCAGTAATCTCCGGCCTTGACTTTCTTGAGGTCCTTCTCCTTTGCCACTAGCGTGACTATGTCGTTTGTTGTTATGAGGCCGATGGGCTTGTTTTCGCTGATTATGACCACGCAACCGATCTTGTTATTCGTAAGGATTTTGGCTATGGTGGACATGTTCATTTTAGGGTCAACGGTGACCACGTGCTTCTTCATTACATCTCTTACTCTTATCATCGAAAACACCCCGATTATATTCACTGGCCAAACTTTTTAAACATGTTTTATGGCATCATTGCTAGCGCAATTCCGCTACTTTTTGGCTTTTTCCTTTATCTTCGCCTGGGCAGCGGACAACCTTGCTACCGGAATCCTGAAAGGAGAACAGGATACATAGTCCATGCCTATTCTATGGCAGAATTCTATGGTCCTTGGGTCGCCGCCATGCTCACCGCATATGCCGATTTCCAGGTTCTTTCTGGCTTTTCTGCCGCGTTCTATGCCTATCTTCATGATGTCGCCTACGCCCTGCTGGTCGATTGTCTGGAACGGATCTTCGGCAAGTATGCCTTTTTTCAGATAGTCCTGCAGGAAGCTGCCTATGTCGTCGCGCGAGAAGCCGAAGCCCATCTGCGTCATGTCGTTCGTTCCGTAAGAAAAGAACTGCGCGACCTCGGCAAGCTTGTCGGCGACGAACGCCGCCCTAGGTATTTCTATCATCGTGCCGAACATGTGCCTTATCTGTTTTATTTTGTATTTGGCAAGCACGTCTTTGTAAACCCTCTCCACGATTTCGAGCTGATTTTTGAGCTCTTTGGCATCTGAAACGACTGCTATCATTATCTCCGGATATGGCTTCTTACCTTCATTTATGAGTTCCGCGGCCGCCTCGAAAATGGCGCGTATTTGCATCTCGGAAATTTCGGGGTATGTTATGCCCAGGCGCACGCCGCGGTGGCCCATCATGGGATTAGACTCATGAAGGTTCTCTGCTCGTGCTTCCAGCTCTTCCATGGTTATGCCCAGATTGCTGGCCAACTGCTGCAGCTTTTCTCTGTCTTTTGGCACAAACTCGTGCAGCGGTGGGTCAAGAAGGCGTATGACGACGGGCAGATTGTCCATCGCCAGAAGCGTTCCCTTTATGTCTTTTTTGACATATGGATAAAGCTCATCCAGCGCCTTTCTCCTCTCACTCTCTGTCTTTGAAACTATCATTTTGCGGAGCCTGAAAAGCGGCTCTTCAGAATTCTTGCCGTAGAACATATGCTCGGTCCTGAAAAGTCCGATACCTTCAGCACCGAATTGTCTCGCCTTTTCCGCGTCTTCAGGCGTATCGGCATTTGTGCGGACGCCGAGCTTTCTTACTGAATCGCAAAGCCTAAGAAAATCGTTGAGCGGTTTGTTCTCTTTCATAGCATCCATCATGGGCAATCGTCCTTCGTACACGTTGCCTTTCGTGCCGTTGAGCGTCAGCCAGTCGCCTTCCCTGAGGATTGTGCCTTCCGCATGAAGCTCTTTTTTGGCGGCATCCACGTGCAACGCCCCTGCTCCGACGATGCAGCACTTGCCCCAGCCTCTCGCCACGAGCGCCGCGTGCGACGTCATGCCGCCGCGGGCGGTGAGAATCGCCTGTGCTGCGCGCATTCCCTCGACGTCCTCAGGGTTCGTTTCCTCGCGCACAAGTATTACTTTCTTACCTTGCCTGGCCCATTCCACCGCGTCTTTTGCCGTGAAAACAATCTGGCCATTCGCCCCTCCTGGCCCGGCAGGAAGACCTTTGGCGACGACCTTGCATTTCGCCTCTGCCTTGGTGTCGACTATGGGATGTAGCAGTTCGTCGAGCTGCGAAGGTGTCACGCGCATAATGGCTTCATCTTTCGTGATGAGTTTCTCTTTTAGCATGTCCATTGCCATGCGCACAGCGGCCGGACCGTTCCTCTTGCCGATGCGGCACTGCAGCATGTAAAGTTTGTCGCGCTCTATCGTAAATTCTATGTCCTGCATGTCGCGATAATGACTCTCGAGTTTTTTCTGATACGTGAAAAGCTCCTTGTAAAGATGCGGCATGGTTTTCTCCAGTGTGACCAGCGTTCTGTTGTGCTCCGATTTAGAATATTCATTTATCGGTGCAGGCGTACGTATGCCAGCAACGACGTCCTCTCCTTGGGCATTTATCAGGTATTCCCCGTAGAAGTCATTTTCACCGTTGCCTGGGTTTCGCGTGAAAGCCACACCAGTCGCCGAATCGTTGCCCATGTTGCCGAAAACCATCGTTTGCACGTTGACTGCAGTCCCCCATTCGTCAGGTATGTTTTCGATGCGGCGATAGCTGACGGCGCGCTTGCCGTTCCATGACGAGAAGACCGCACTTATCCCGCCCCACAGCTGCTCGTCCGGGTCGTCCGGGAAGTTCTTGCCGAGAATGTCTTTGACCTTGGTTTTGAAAAGCCAGCAAAGCTTCTTCAGGTCCTCCGCCGTAAGGTCTGTATCGCTTTTGCATCCTTTTTCCTTTTTCACCTTGTCCATTATCTTTTCGAGTTGCTTGCGTATGCCGGACTCGTCGTCCTTGGGTTCTATGCCCGCCGCCTTTTCCATGACGACGTCCGAGTACATCATAATAAGGCGCCTGTATGCATCGTAAACGAAGCGCTCGTTGCCGCCGCTCTGCTTGATCATGCCATGTATGGTTTTCGTGGTAAGACCGACGTTAAGGACGGTTTCCATCATGCCGGGCATCGACTTGCGCGCGCCGGAGCGCACCGAAACCAGAAGCGGGTTTGCGGGGTCGCCGAATTTCCTGTGCATGAGCTCCTCGATTTTTTTCATCGCTTTCCCCACTTCACTCTTAAGCTCCTTGGAATATTTTTTACCATTCTTGTAATAATACGTGCAGACTTCTGTTGTAATCGTAAAACCCGGAGGGACCGGAAGCCGCAAAGCAGGATGGCCCGCCATCTCTGCGAGATTCGCTCCCTTGCCGCCCAGCAGCTCCTTCATCTTCTCGTTGCCGTCAGCCTTTCCTCCGCCGAAAAAATAAACATGCTTCTTCATATTATCACCCTCAAATTAGATTAAACCTTTTGGTCTTTTTAATTTAAAAATATATATTAGACCCGGCCCAACGTATATATATGGGCAAGAAAGGCATATCGCCAGTTATAGCCAGCGTCCTTCTCATAGGCATAACTGTGGCGGTTGGTGTGATGCTTTCTTCGTGGATAACGCACTGGATAAGCAACAAGACCCAGGACATAAGCAGCGCCTGTGCCACGAGCACCAACTACAAGATAGATTCCGTTATATATTCAGCAGCCACCAAGAACATGACTATAATGCTGACTAACATGGGAAGCGTCGAACTTTATGGTTTCAGCGTCCAGATTATGAACGGAACCGAGGTTATAGTTTATAACTACACTGATACTAAATTTAAAATAAGTCCCAATATAACGCAGGACATGCCGCTCAAGCAGCAGAGATCTGCGATAATAATAGTATCCCTTGACAACAGCGGATACGAAGCCGGCCTCGGCGAGACGGCCGATATGGTAAAGGTTCTCAACAGCGCCTGCCCGGCATTTTCGCTTGAAACGAGAACCGTGACAAAGGAGTGATGTGCATGATGAGGAAAGGTATATCCCCGCTGATAGCGACTATAATGTTAATAGCTTTTACTATGATTGTTGCAGGTATAATCGCAGGCTGGGCGACGCAGTTTGTGACGCAGAGCCGTTCGGAGCTGCAGTTCTGCTCCAAGGCTCAGATGCTGATACAAAGGGCGTATTACGATAACACGTCAAAAACGCTCACTCTTGCGCTTTTCAACACGGGTGACGTTCCTCTTGACGGTTTCTCCGTGAGGATTACCTACAACAACGAGACCATAACCTCCGAGAAATTCGAGGACCTTAACATATCATATCAGGAGATAAAGACCGCGGTCGTGCTTACTGACGACACGCTCAAACAGATAGCAGTACAATCCCTGCAATGCAGGGGCGCGCAGGATATGATAAACAGGTATGACGTCCAGGGCATAGGCTTCAAGTCGTTCTAACGCCCTCTACGTTCTTTTTTATTTACCTTTCACAATTCTTTTTATGAAATTCCGGTTCGTCAAGGACCTGACTTCGGACGTCGTGTTCGAGGCGTTCGGCAAGGACAATAAAGAGCTTTTCGAAAACGCAGGCCTTGCCCTCATGAGCGTCATATGTCAGGTGGATAAAATAGCACCGCTGCTTTCCAAAGACGTGGAAGTCGAAGGTGAAAACGAAAAAGACCTGCTGTTCAACTGGCTGCAGAAGCTCATAGAGATGGTTGACATCGAAAACGTTTTCTTCTCCAAATTCGAGATCAAAAAAATCAGCGGCAAACACATGATCGTCAAATGTTTTGGCGAAGGCTCCGACCCCAGCAGGGGTGGTACGCTTGTCAAAGCAGTGACTTATTACAAGTTCAACATCGAAAAAACAAATGACGGCTTCAAGGCTACTGTGAGCCTGGATATATGAACTAGCCTTTGCAAACGCCGATCGGCAGCGCCTTTGCGACCTTGAGCGAGATTCCCATGCCATGTACGCTTTCTATCACGTCGTCGACGTTCTTGTAAGCGCCTGGCGCTTCCTCTGCGAGGACTTCGGGATGCGTTGATTGGGCGACGATGCCCTTTTTCGCGAGGTCGTCCTTGACCTTCCCGCCCCAGAACTTCTTTATCGCGTCGTTTCTTGACATTGCCCTACCGGCGCCGTGCACGGTCGAACCGAATGTCTTCTCTAGCGAAATTTCCGTACCTTTCAGGATGTAGCTTGACGTTCCCATGGTGCCTGCTATGAGCACCGGGTCTCCCGGGAAGCTACGCGTCGACCCTTTCCTGTGGACGTAAACCTTGCGTTTTTTGCCGTCTATTTTGTGTTCTTCTATCTTCACGACATTGTGGCAGAGACCGTAAAGCGTGTGCATGCCCATGGATTCCCAATCTCGGCCGAATACTTTTTCGAACGTTTCGCGTATCCACTGGGTCATGACCAGGCGGTTCGTGAAGGAATAGTTCACGGCGCATTTCATCGCGGAAAAATAATCCTGGGCTTCCTGTGTTTTCGCCGGCGCGCATGCCAGCTGCCTGTCAGGAAGCCATATTTTGTATTTATCTACCGCCTTCTCCTGTATTTTCAGGTAGTCAGTCGCCACTTGATGGCCGAGGCCGCGCGAGCCGCAGTGCAGCATTATGAGGATCTGGTCCGACTTTTCTATACCCCATTTGCTAGCGACTTGTGCATCGTAAATTTCTGAAACCTTCTGTATTTCCAGAAAATGGTTCCCGGCGCCGAGCGTTCCCAGCTGCTCGAGCCCGCGCTTTTTCGCGAGGTCTGAAACCTTTTTCGGGTCGCCGCCTTCCATGCATCCTTTTTCTTCCATGTGTTCCCTGTCGCTGGCGACGCCGTAGCCGTTTTCTATCGCCCAATTAACGCCGTGCGTGAGGACTTGCGCAAGCTGGTCATGCGTTAGTTTAAGCCTTCCATGAGCACCTACGCCACATGGTATTGCCTTGAAAAGGGCTGATATAAGTTCGTTGAGCTTCGGTTTCACTTCATCATAAGTGAGGCTGGTGCGTATGGAATTAACGCCACAGTTTATGTCGAAGCCGCACAAGCCTGAAGAAATTACACCTTCGTCAAAATCGAATGCAGATACCGCACCCATAGGGAGACCGTAGCCCCAGTGCATGTCTGGAAGGCCGATTACAGGCTCCATCACGCCAGGCAGGCAGGCGACATTGGTGAGCTGTTCGATGGCAGCGTCTTCGAGGCCGTTTATGATCTGGCTGTTGCCCACGATTTTTGCCTTCACGTTCATCTTGGGTCTGACGTTTTTGTCAAGTTCCCACTCATAACCGGAAATCTGTTTCAGTTTGTTTTTCATCGTCATGTGCTCCCTCCAGAACTATGATGCGTTATTAATATTTAAAATAGTTTTTCTTATATAGGGTCATCAATTAATATATTAATGATATTGAAGGCAGGTGAATAAATGAGCAGTAAACAATTCTACAAAAGAGGGTGGCACCACAACAAAGGCAGAGGAAGGGAAACGTCTGTCACATGCGGTTTCTGCGGAAGGATTGTGCCAAAATACAAGACCTTTGCTGTTTACAGGGGATTTTCCATAACCGACCCTTCTCTCAGAAGTGAGCTTGGTGGAAGAGGCGGCTCCTTATTTTCAACCAAATTGTATGCGTGCCCTGGTTGTGCGAGGCATAGAAGGATTATAAAGAAAAAGAGATGACGGTGCATTGATGGGCCTGAGGGGATTGCTCAGAGAAAAATTAGAAAGAAGGAAGGACGCAGGCGAAGATAGATATCCCAAAATTGAAATAAAGGAGCCCAAGAATCTGATAGTGTTCCCCGCGCTGAAAAAAGCGACGGAAATCGACATACAATACCCGCTTCTGGAGCCTTTCGTATATGCCCACGTGAGATGGGACACAAAAAAGAAAGGCCTTTTTTATGAAATAATAGAGCCTTCCCTTTCGAATACGGAGAAGGAAATCCTGGAAACCATTAAGAAAGACCTTCTGGAAATAATTGACGTCGAGCTATCGGCCATAAAGGAAGAGGGGAGGGTTTTCGAATATATACAGGAAAAACTGCAGAAAATCCTCGAAGACGAGAACATGAAACTGCCGAAAGAGTCCTACATAAAGATAACTTACTTCATATACCGCGATTTCGTTGGCTACAATGAAATCGAGGGACTGCTTCATGACCCTTACATTGAAGATATAGGGTGCCCGGGCCTCAGTATGCCTGTCTTCGTGGTTCACAGGAAATTCGGCTCCATCGAGACGAACATCACGTTCGAAGACAGCGGCTACCTCAACAATTTTGTCATAAAGCTCGCCGAGCGCAGCGGAAGATATATATCATACGCGAAACCTCTGCTGGACGGCTCGCTTCCCGATGGCTCGAGGGTCCAGGCGACGCTAGCGAAAGATGTCACGACGAAGGGTCCGACATTCTCTATAAGGAAATTCAGGGTCGAGCCATTCACCCCGATAGACGTCATAAACTTCAACACGGCGTCCAGCGAAATCATGGCTTATCTATGGTTAATGATTGAATCGCGCGCCTCGGCCCTCGTATGCGGCGGCGTATCAACAGGCAAGACCACGTTCCTGAACGTTATGAGCATGTTCATCCCGCCCGAAGACAAGATCGTTTCAATAGAGGATACGCGAGAGTTGAATCTGCAGCACCAGAACTGGATACCAAGCGTTTCAAGGATCGGTTTCGGCGTGCCTGAAATAGGCGGCAGGCGTTATGGAGAGGTTACGCTTTTCGAGCTGCTCAAGGAATCTTTCAGGCAGAACCCGGATTACGTGATAGTCGGAGAAGTAAGGGGCAAAGAGGCATATGTCATGTTCCAGGGTATGGCAAGCGGCCACGCATCGTTGGGAACTATTCACGCGGGCTCAGTCGATGACGTGATAAAGCGCCTCGAGATGCCGCCAATAGAACTTTCGCCGACACTGGTAGAGACGCTGGACATGGTCTTGGTCATGATACACGCGAAAGAGAAAGGCAAGTCCGCCAGACGATTGAAGGAGATAGACGAGATAGAGTCAATAGACCCGAAAACCGGAACGCCCCATACCATAAAGGCGTTCGCGTGGAGCCCCTCATCCGATACTTATTCTGCAAACCTTGAGGAGTCATACCTACTGAAGAAGATGGCATTCGAGAAGGGAATATCATACGACGACATGATAAAGGAACTCAAGAAACGCCAGAAGATACTTGAATGGATGAGAAAATTTGGCGTGACGAATTTCGATGATGTTTCAAAATTGATAAACCTGTATTACAAAGAGCCGGGCATAATAATAGACTGGGTGGAAAAAGATGTTCCGCCGTTCAAAACAAAAATGAAAGAGGCAAAAAAGGTGCTTGAATCATACACTGGCCTCAAAGTAATCGAATAAATGTTTAAACATAATCTTTTATAATTTATTCTCAATCTTTATGCAGGGTTTGATATGTTCTCGCTCAAAGAGATGGTAAAGGAAATTTCGCTCTCTTCCGGTCTCAGCGAAGATGATGTGGAACTGAGAATCGAAGATAAACAGCTGGAGCTTTCCGGCCTTGTATCGCCTGAGGGGGCTGCATACATAGTCGGAAAGGAGTTGGGCGTCAGCCTGGTAAAAGAGTCGCCGAAGAGGGGGCTTAAGATAAAAAACGTCGTCCCTGGCATGAGATCGGTCGACGTTATCGGGCGCATAATACGAATTTCCCCCAGAAAGGATTTCCAGAAAGACGGCCGGTTAAATGGCGTTATAAACGTCACCATGGGTGATGAAACCGGCATTCTCAGGCTTTCATTGTGGGACAGCGAAACCGAAATTGTCGAAAAAGCCGACATGAAGGAAAATGATGTAATGAGCATAAGGAATGCTTACGTGAAGGAAAACAACCGTGGTGATATCGAGCTCCGCCTCGGCAGGAGCGGCAGGATAAACAAGTCCGACGAAAAAATACCGGAGATTAACGATATAAGGAAGGACTTCGAGTCCGTGAATGCCAAGAGTATTGCCGATCTCAAAGAGGAAGAATTCAGCGAGATAAAAGCCTCGCTTATACAGGTGTTCAAAAGAAACCCATTCTACAGCGTCTGCCCGTTATGTGACTCGCGCTTGGAGAATGATGGTAATGCTTCAAGATGCAAGGATCACGGCAAGGTCGAACCTAAATTCAATCTCGTGATTTCAGGCGTCGTTGACGATGGCACAGGAAACGTACGCGTCGTGTTCTTCAGGGATATGGCTGAGAAGGTTTGCGGTAAAAGCGCAGATGAACTGAGAAAAATCGCATTAAGTCAGGATCCTTCATCTTTATGTGAAGACGTGAAACTGGGTCATGAATTTGTGATAAGAGGCCGCGTGAAGAAAAATGAATATGCTGACAAGATTGAACTTGTCGCCAGCAGCGTCGAGGACGTCAATCCCAAGAGAGAATCCGAGAAACTGGTGCAAAAAATAGAGACGTTAAATATTAAAAATATGAAATGAATATTTAAGCCCTAGTGAGGTGTTGGTATGGCAAAAGAAGTTGACGTGAACAAAGAGAACAAGGATATTGAAAATCTTCCAGGAGTTGGGGAGAAGACTCTTGAGAAGTTTATAGAGGCTGGTTATGATAATCTCATGGCTATAGCCGCGGCTTCTGCCGGAGAGATCGTAGCATCTACGGGTATAGGTGTCGAAACCGCCAATAAAATAATCGCTGGTGCAAGGCAGAAGCTCAAGATGGGTTTCGAGACGGCAAAAGAGGTCCTCATCAAAAGAGAAAACCTTGGAAAGATAACCACATGCGCGAAAGAGCTCGACAAACTCTTGGGCGGCGGCGTGGAAACGCAGGCCATCACTGAGATGCACGGTGCGTATGGCTCCGGTAAATCACAGCTTGCTCACCAGCTTTCCGTTTCTGTGCAGTTGCCAAGGGAGAAAGGCGGCTTAGATGGGAAAGTGATTTTCATAGACACAGAGCAGACGTTCAGGCCGGAAAGGATAAAGCAGATGGCTGAAGGCCTTGGTCTTGAACCCGATAAAATTCTCGAGAACATATTCGTTGGCCGGGCTTACAACTCCGATCATCAGGTGATCTTGATAGAGAAGGCCGAAGAGCTCATAAAGAAAGAAAACGTCAAGCTTATAGTGGTTGACTCGCTAACATCAGCCTTCAGATCGGATTATACCGGCCGAGGCACGCTTGCTGACCGTCAGCAAAAGCTTAACAGACATATGCACAAGCTTCAGAGGCTGGCAGACGTTTACAATTTGGCCGTTTACGTGACCAACCAGGTTATGTCAAGACCCGACGTCATGTTTGGCGATCCAACTGCTCCAATCGGCGGGCACATCGTAGGCCATCAGGCGACGTACCGCGTCTATCTGAGAAAGTCAAAAGAAGACAAGAGAATAGCCAAGCTTATAGACTCTCCGAACCTGCCTGAAGGCGAGACTATCTTCAGAGTGCTGCTCGAGGGTGTGAGGGACGCAGAAGAGGGCTCTAAAAAGTGAGACTTCTAAGCTTCAAAAACCTCAATACGTGCTCCCTTGTCATGTTTTTGTTTTTCAGGCGCACAAATTTTATTTTCAGCCCCACATCATCGAAGCCTTCAGGAACGGTAATTTCGACATAGGGCGACATATAGAGGTCTAAAGTCCTAGAAACCGTCCATTTATGGAGGCCCGTGGCTTTCGATATTTTTGACACCGTAAGCAGCTGCCCATTCTCCCCGGTTTCTTTCAGCAGATTGAAGATCTGTATAACGTTTTTTACGGTATTCTTGTAGAATTCCCGTTCGGCCATGATAATATATTTGACCGGGTCAAATTTAAGCCTATGGCTAATGTAAAAAATGAAAATAAGAGAGAAAGATATTTAAATTATATCTTTCTCTGAAACGATTACGAAATCGCCTACAGACTTGACCGCCGAGAAAGGCACAAGAGTTCTGCCCTTGTCGTCTTCCTGGAGATTAAGCTCGCCTGCATGCTTTGTGGGCTGAACCAGAACCAGATTTATTAGCTCTCCAGATTCAACGATGTAATCAAGGTCGCCAACGACACCGAATTTCTTGCCACTTTCTTCTGAAATCAGGATCTTACCTATAAGGTCCCTGCTTCTTACTCTTTCCTCTGCCATAAAAACCCTCCCGCTAGTGATATTTATATTATGAAAAGAATCTATTTAAAATTTATGCGTGGACCATTAGCGTTCTTATTTTGTCAGATAAGACGTATTGGAAGCTCTTGCCGCGCCTTTTTCTGATGATTGTGCCGTCTTTCACGAGCCTTTTGAGGATGTTGTTTATCGATCTAATCGCGTTGTCCTTGCTCTTGTAGTCTTCCATGTCCATTTTTTCAACAATCTCGGTTGGTGTCATCTCGCCATATTTCCATAGTGTTTCGATTATGTGTCTCTGTTTCGATGGTAGATTGTCAAGCGAACCGAGTGACATTCTTTTTGGTGAATGATGCATCACATGTGAAAACTCGCTTTCCCTCAGGAAGTTGTGATCTATTGTGGATATGTTATTTTCCATCGCCTTCTGAACAAGATCGTTGCACAGTCTTATGACTTCCCTGGGGAAGCCGCCGCTTTTTTCGTATATCTCTTCCACAGTTTCCGTTGTGAATGGCTTTATATCTTCGCCGCCGGCCCATTCTATGCGTCTCTTTATCAGTTCTCTGGTTTCGGTTTTGGTGAGATTTGTGAGCTCAATTTTTGTACTCATTCTACGAATGAATGTTTCAAGCTTGTCTCTCAGTACGTTCTCGAGGATAGGAAGACCTGCAATGACCACTGTGAGGTTTTCTATCTGGTCTGTAAGCGTCCTGAGCCATTCCAGTGTCTCTGTGCTGGCTTCGTGACTTTCATCGACAAAAAGCGCTATCTTTCTGTTCTTCGTTTTTTTGTTCACCCATTCACTAAGGTTGTATATGTTAACTTCACTTCTGCGTGAAAATAGCCTTTCGAACGTTCCTGTTCCTATGAAGTTGGTGAAGATCTTCACCCAGTCATCCTGATTGCTCGGTGGTTTTGATAAATAGAAAACCTTTCTCTGTTTTTCAAAAGATTTTGCGAGAAATTTGAGAAGGGTCGTTTTGCCTGAGCCCGTGGGGCCTATAAGAAGGGACATTTTATCCTCGCTGCTTATGCTCGAAGCGAGTTTTTCCAGTTCCTTGCCATGGCCCACATACAAACCTGGCATTATCTTGAAATTGAAGGGGTTTTCTTTCCACTTGAACATCTTCATGTATTTTTCATCCAAGTTCATGCTGAAGTTCATAATTTCATATAATTCGTGAATGAATTTAAAAGCTTTTCGTGAAGATCGTGTAAATCGTGTGAAAATGATATGATATATGTGAAATGACAAACAATTTATATAATGGCAGCATATTCATCTAATGAGATGCTTTATAGCGATAGATGTTGATGACCATCTCAATGAAAGAATTCTGCAGATTCAGAGAAATATTTTAAATTTGGGCACTGATGTGAAAATGGTGGAGTCGCAAAACCTTCATTTTACCGTCAATTTTTTGGGTGAACTGGATGAAAATAAAATAAACAACGTGAAGAAGCAACTTGACTATGTGAAGAGTATGTATGAATTTAAAGTGAATGTCGCAGGTCTGGGATATTTTGGAAGTGAAAATAATATAAGAACGCTTTGGTTAGGTCTGAAAGCTGGTGAACGTGAATTATCTGACTTGATGTCAGATGTAAATGACTGTGTGAAAATCGGCGAGAAATGCACAAAACCACATCTTACAATAGGAAGAGTTAGAAGTGGTTCCAGCAAAAAGGATCTGCTCGACTTCATAAAAAATCACTCAGATGTGAACATAGGTGAAATGAACGTGAAGTACGTGAAGTTGAAAAGAAGTGAACTTGGCGCCAGTGGACCGATATACGGTGTTTTGCACACTGTTAAGTTGGTTTCGAATGAATGAAAAGATACTGACAAAAATATCAGTAGTTGGATCTGTGTTAAGTATTATCTTACTGTATTTTATAACTCTGAACATCAGTCCGGATAGAATGGCTATCGGTAATCTGGATCGATCATTAATTGGCAGAAGCGTTAGCATAACCGGAAAAATAACTTCACTCTACGTGAACAATGGTAACATGTTCATGAACGTCGCTGATGAAAGCGGTGAAATAAAGGCAGTGTTGTGGAAAGATACTCTAGAGATGGTGCGTGCCAATGGAATTGACTCTGATACATTTGAAATCGGTAAAAAAATAAACATAACAGGTGAAATCCAGGAATATAAAGGGGAACTGGAAATAGTGCCGGTGAAAGGCGTCGTGAAGCTGGTTGATTGAATCAGATGCTAGTGCTGGCGCTCTTCACGAGCTCCGTCACCAATGTCACGGCATTCTTCACGTCATTCATGTCTGCTACTTCTGTTGGTGTGTGAAGGTAACGTGAAGGTGTCAATATTGCGATTGATGGTATGCCTTCCCTTATCATCGGTGTAACAGACGCGTCGGTCGCTCCTCCTGAAAGGATATCGAACTGGATTTTTATTTTGTTCTTTTTAGCGACATCTTCAACCCATTCCTTCATCTCGCTTTGTATTATGCTGATGGCATCTTTCACTACAAGGACTGGGCCCAAACCCATTCTGGCAGGGGCTTCATAAGGCTTAAGCTCCGGCGTGTCGCCGCATGTGGTGGTATCGAGTGATATTACTACGTCCGGATTTATGCTGAAAGCAGAACCCCTCACGCCAACGAGACCTATTTCTTCCTTGACCGTGCCGACGGCGTAAACCGTGCCTTTGAATTTCTTCAGGTTTTTCATGACTTCTATCATGACCAGGCATCCAAGTCTGTCGTCGAAACCGTGAGCTGTTATCCTAGAACCATTTAGTTTGTTGAATTCTCCATAAATCGTTATGAAATCCCCCAATCTTATGCCAATTGCTGCAACTTCTTTTTTGTTTTTGGCGCCTATATCGATGAACATGTCGTTCAACTTCACGACTTTGTTCACATCCTCCCTGTCCTGCAGGTGAATCGGTTTCGAACCAATGACGCCTATGACCGGGCCTTTCGTGCCATGTATTTTGAACTTCTGCGAAAGTAGAACTTTCGGGTCCCAGCCACCGACGGGCTCGAATTTTATGAAACCGTCGTCATCTATGTATTTGACCATCAGGCCAACTTCATCCATGTGGGCGGTGAGCATGACTTTTGGCGAACCAGACCCCTTCTTGCAAATCAGGTTGCCTATTTTGTCAATCTTTATTTCATCAACATAAGGCTTGATTTCTTTCGATATCAAATCCCTTATATTTTTTTCGTAACCCGAAATAGATGCTGAATCAACAAGTCTTTTTAATAAATCTTCCATTTTCTCACCTACATAAGTCTAATAATAAAATATTGTAAGGCGTCCTATAAATCTGTTGTTTTAAACAATATCCTCTTTTGACAGGATACCCACTGGCGTTGACTTTATCATTTCCTTTTCCATGCCTATGAGGAACTTCACGCCTTTCTTTCTGGCTATCATATCCAGTCTGTAGTCGACTTTTCCGTCGAATATGACCGCATACGGGTTATCGAGCGTCTTCAGCGTGTTCTGCAGCTCCTTGGTAGGAACCTTTCCGAGCAGGTTGAATGAGGAATCAAATATGCAAGCCGCCCTAGTACCAATGAGCTCATCGAGTGTTTTTTTGAAATTCTTTTTCTGCTCATCGGTTATCATTACTTTTCTCACAAGCGATGACTGCTGCGACCTGAAATCCCTTTCCCGGCCGTCATCGATACTCCTTTCCTGCATGTGTTCCGGTCGCTCTTGCGGTCTGTCGCGCCTTTCAAAGTTGTTATTGTTTTGCGGCCTGTCACTCTTGCCTTCTACCTTAAACTGCGAAGCGGACACTTTGTCTCTCAGGGCCTTGAAAACCTCTTTCTTCGAAAGTTCCTCCACTTCTTTACCTTCCGGGGCAATGGCAACAAAGTCGACTTCCGATGTTTCCAGGAGGCTCTTCAGGTTAAGGCTGCCGCCCCTGTCTCCATCGAAGAACGCTGTCAATGTCTTCTCTCTTGAAAGGTTAACTATCTGAGGCGGTATTGAACTGCCCTCTATTGCTATTACATTTTTTATGCCGAATTTGATGAGGTTTATGACGTCCGCCCTTCCTTCGACGACTATTATTTCCTCGGACTCCATTATGCCGGGGCCGCAGGGCAATCCCTGCCAGGTCGTTATTTCATAAGCCTTTATTTCCTGCTTTATCTCTTCCGCCATTCTGCTCGTGTCAGGAATGCCTTTTTCAAGAAGCTCTTTTAGTATCGCCTTCGCCTTTTCGATAACAAATTTCCTTTTAAGTTCTCTTGTGTCCTCAACGGATTTAAGTATAATTTTAGCTATGCATGGGCCTACTCTTTCTATCGTTTCAAGTGTTGCTGCTATAAGAGCGGTCTCGGCCGAATCAAGAGATGAAGGTATTATCACTTCACCATGCGATTTGCCCTTTTCCGAATTTATGTTGACTTCTATCCTGCCTATCCTGCCTGTTCTCTGCAACTCTCTCAAATCAAGATCTGGACCGAGCAATCCTTCAGTTTGACCAAAAATAGCTCCTATCACATCAGGCTTTTCTATTACTCCCTGAGCGTCTATCTCTGCTTTTACTACGTATTTTATCGAAGTTGGTGCAAGTTTTGACATGAAAATCATCCTCCACTATTGACATCTTCTCCAAGCTGTTAAAAGCTCCGAAGTCTTCTATCTTGTTTTTGCCAAATTCCATTAGTTTACACCTTAGCTTTGTGTTTGGTTGTTTGCCAAACCTCTGGAGCAGTGTTTTCAGTTTCCTTTCCAACATCCTGCCCTTTTTATCGAAATCCGTCAATATTACTATTGGCTTTTGTGAGTTCGACGCGACCTCTGCCACTTCGTAAAGTGGCCTGCCATTGATCGCAATAATATCTTTCAGGCCAAGGCTTTTTAAAGCTTTTTCATCCCAGCTACCCTCGACAATCGCTAGCGCGTCTCTCAGATCATCCAGTATATTTTGCAGTCTCTCTTCATCGATTTTTGTCTTCATATAAAAGCGTCCACTATGTCTCTTTGAGTTATTATGCCCACAAGCTCTTCGTCATCTATCACCGGCAGGCCGCCCACGTTCATGCTCGTCATGAGGCTTACTGCATGCGAGACGTCCGAACCACCGTCGATAGTGACTGTTTTTCTCTTCATTATGTCTTCGATTCTTGTTTTATCCGAAAAGAAGCCTGAATATTTGCCCTTCTGCTTAAGGTATGAAAGTATATCGACAGGTGTGACCACACCCAAAAGGATGTTATTCTCCACGACCGGCAGTCTTCTCGTGCCGCCTTTGCACATCATCTTGGCCACGTCATAAACTGTGTAATCTCTCCTGACAAATGTTGGCCTCTCGACCATAACTTCACGCACTTTCACGCTTGTATTTTCTTTCACGAGCTTCATGAAATCCCACTCTGAAACGATGGAAACGAGCTTTTTAGAGTCGACTATCGGGAAGAAACCCATTTTCTCATGCCTGAAAACATCCAGTGCCTTTCTTATACTGGTCTTGTGATGGATTGTCCTGACGTGTCTGGTCATTATGTCGCTTATCTTCATGTCAATCCTTTCCCTGTTCATCTTGAAGATGCTGTATTTTTCACCGCCGCCGAAAAGATCAAGTATGTCAATCGAAGAAACAATGCCCTTAAGGTGGCCACTTTCGTCTATTACCGGCATTTTCCTTATGTTTTTGCTTATCATCGCCCCCAGGACATCGACAAGCTTGGCATTTTCATGAGTAGCCAAGGGTTTGGAGGATATTTCGGTTACCGGCTTGCCGGAATCTATAATGCTTTCCAAACTTATTCTATTCCCACCCATGCGACCACCCACCAGACACTTTATTTTAAGCCAGCCTTAATAAATAATTTATATGGCATTCGAAAATGTGATTGCGGCGGTTCTCGCGGAAATAACTCCAAGTCAAAGGGAGCGGGATGAATTTTCAGCTGTCTTGGATTCTATAGAAAGCGCAGCCGACGTTGTCATAAAACCACTGAGGCTCGAAAAAACAATAGCCGGCTCTTTCATACGCGATACGTGGCTCGCCGACAAAAAAGAAATGGACCTTTTCATTATGTTTCCGGTTTCATATTCAAGAGAGCGACTGGAAAAAACGGGCCTTGAAGTGGGCAAAAAAATAATCAGGAAACTTAAGGGGAAATATGCGATTGCATATGCCGAGCATCCTTACGTGAAAGGCGTCGTTAAGGGGTTTTCGGTGGACATAGTACCATGCTACAAAGTGGAGTCGGCGAGCAAGATAAAATCCGCGGTTGACCGCACCCCATTCCATAACATGTATATATTGGAAAACCTGAAACCGGCGATGGCGGCGGACGTGCGTCTCCTAAAGCAGTTCTGCAAGGCGATGGATGTTTACGGTTCGGATATAAGAACGCTGGGTTTTTCCGGATATCTCTGTGAATTGCTTATCATAAATTACAAAAACTTCACTGGTCTTGCAGCCACGGCCAACAAATGGAAATACGGCACATTCATCGACCTTCAGAAGCACGGTGCTCCGCCGTCGTCTGAGCGCTTTAAAGGGCAACCGTTGGTTGTCATAGACCCGACGGATCCTAAAAGAAACGTCGCTGCCTCTTTATCCGAGGAAAACTTCCTGAAATTCATTGATGGTTGTAGGAATTTTATGAAAAAGCCGGTGAAAAGCTTTTTTCATATAAAAAAAATTCCGCTTAAACCATCGGAACTCATAAAAATACTGAAAGGCAGGGGTACTGAAGTCCTGTTTGTAGAGTTCAAAAGGCCGAACGTAGTGGATGACATACTCTGGTCCCAGATGAGGAAAACTGCATCGCGTCTAAAGAAACTCATGCAAGAGAATGATTTCAACGTCACTGGCCATGACGTCTGGAGCGATGAAAAAAAATCGTATTTGATGTTCGAGCTGGATAAATGGGAATTGCCGGAACTGACGAAACTGGTTGGACCGCCTGTGACGTCGGAACAGCATTCTGCAGAATTCAGGCGAAAATACAAGGCGCTCAATGTCTATGATGAAAACGGCAGATGGGCCGTCAATGTCCGGAGAAAGTACAGGGTACCGGACGTGCTCATCAAATCTTTCCTGAAAAAAACCAGAAAGATGCTGATTAATGAAGGCGTGAGGTCTTACGTGGCCGGTGGCATTTCAAAAGGCTTCAGACTGCTTAAAAAAGACGAAGCGGTAAAACTGGCCGGAAAAAACGAGGGCTTCGCGGTTTTTCTAAAGAAATATTTCGAGCGTGAAGCATGAACACGACCTTTCACTTCCTGTTCAACTACATTTTTCTAAATGCGCTTTTTGGCGGTGCGTGGCAGTATCTGCCGGTCATATTGGTTTTTTCAGTGATTGTAGATTTCGACCATTTGCCTTATCTTATAAAAACCGGCAGGAGCGTTGTTAAAAAAAGGTTTGGTGCCGCATCCCGGACCAGGCTTCATGAAATATACGGCCTGGCCATTTTTTCCGCAGCTTCGTGCGCGCTTTACTTTTTTGCGGACGCCAGACTTGTCGCATTTGCAATGGGCTGCCTGGCGCTCCATCTGTGTGTGGATTTTCTGACCGGCAAATCGATCCCTTTCAGACCATATTCCGCAACACAAGTATTCCTTGGTTTAACTCCTTCCGGATATTGTAATAAAATATTATTCGAATTAACAGCTACTGCTATAGTGGGGGTGCTTTTCTGGCTGCAAATAGCAAGCTTGGTTTTGTGAACAGGATGAGAAACGGCATAGACAAGATAGGCATGGTCATGCCGTTGCCGAACGTCAGCCCAAATGCTCTCTCAGGCTTGTCCATAGTTTTCTCCCTGTTGTTTGTTTTGACACTTGGCCAGCCGTTCGTAGCGCTAGCGCTACTGGCATGCGTCCTGCTGCTTGACTGGCTGGACGGCATGGTTGCCAGGAAATACGGGAAAACATCGGATGAGGGTTACATAGTCGACGTCGCCAGCGACAGGTTGTCGGAGGCGGTCGTGTTTTTGCCCTTTTTCTTCCCGTGGTTCTTCCTGTTCAGCTTCAATTGCATATTGGTACTATTGGCGGTCAAAAGGAACATCCACATAATACTCCCACTGAGGCACGTTTTCCTGGTTTTTTACGCTTTTTTGGCCTTAACGAGCCAGACCTGACGGACGTGGCTTTGCACCTTTAATCCCACGCCTACACCTAAAATGGCGGGGAATTAGGTTTTAAGGTGCAAAGCCGACGGACGTTATGTATTTAAATACTTCCACGAGTAAGAATAAAGAATCTCGACCGTTTACTGCGTAAGCAGGAGGTTGTAACAATGGAAGAAGAATTTTTAAAAGAAATCAGGGAAGCCAAGGAAAAATCCAAGAAAAGAAAATTTGCACAGTCTTGGGATCTAATTATCAACCTCAAGAACCTTGACCTGAAGAAACCTGAAAACAAGCTCAACCTGGAATTCTCGCTGCCGGAGAGCAGGGGCAAGGAAACCAAAGTCCTTTTCATAGTTGACACGCTTCTTCCGGAAGCAAAGAAGACTGACGGCATGGTCATAGGAAAAGGTGACCTCGAAAGGCTCGGCAAAGAGAAGAAAATACTGAAAGGCTACGCCGACACGTATGACTGGTGGTTCTGTGAGGCGCCTCTTATGCCTCTCGTGGGTAAGACGCTTGGCGTCGTGCTCGGTCCCAGAGGCAAGATGCCGAAGCCCATCCCTCCAAAAGGCAGCGTCATGCCGTTTGTCGAAATGGCCAAGAGAATGGTGAAGATAAGAGTGAAAGATTCGCCTGTCATACAGGTGCCCGTAGGAACGGAGAACATGAAAGAAGAGCAGATAATGAAGAACGTTATCGCTGTCATGAACTTCGTGAAGGAGAAACTGCCGAAAGGTAAAATAAACATAAAGGATGCATACATTAAGCTTACGATGGGTCCGCCCGTAAAGCTCAAGGTGTAAACATGGTATCAGAAAGAAAGAAACTGGCTGTGGAGCAACTAAAGGCCGACTTTAAAAAATACCCGATAGTGGGCATAGTAGACATGTATAAGCTGCCGGCAAAACAGCTGCAGGAAATAAAGGACAGCCTTCGCGGCAAAGCTGTCATAAAAATGGCCAAGAAGAGCGTCATAAAACTCGCCATGGAGGGCGCCGTAAGCGGCCTGGAGAAGCTCGAGGAAAAAATAAGGAACCAGCCTGCTATACTGCTCAGCGATGTCGACCCTTTCGAGCTCGCAAGGGTTATTGATGCTTCAAAATCCAGCGCCGCGGCAAAACCGGGCGACATAGCACCCAGGGACATTGTAATCAAAGAAGGTCCGACAAGCCTCAAGCCAGGTCCTGTGATAGGAGAGCTGCAAAGGGTCAAGCTGCCTGCAGGAGTCGATGGCGATAAAATTGTCATAAAGAAAGACGCAGTCATAGTCAAAGAAGGCGAACATATAACAAAGCCCGTCGCCGACGTGCTCATGAAGCTTGGCGTCCAGCCAATGGAAATCGCACTCACCCTCATGGCAGTTTATGACAGGGGCACGATATACGGCAGGGACATACTATTCATACCAAGGGAGAAGTATGAAAGCGACCTGATAAACGCTTACAGGTGCGCCTTCAACCTCGCCCTGAACATAGGCCTTCCGACAGAGGCAACGCTTCCGATATTGCTGGCAAAAGCCTACAGGGAAGCCATGAGTCTTGCAGTGGAAGCCAATATTATGACAAAAGACAACGTTGAATTCATGCTGGCAAAAGCCAACGCGCAGATGGTGGCGCTCAAAGATAAGGTCGGCGATGTGAGCGCCGTTAATGCTTGAAAGAAGGAGGGATAACATGGAAATGCTATACGCAGCCTTGCTTCTTCATTCACTGGGCAAGGAAATAAACGAGGTACACGTAAAAAGAGTGATGGAAGCCGCAGGCGGCAGCGCAGACGAAGCGCAGGTAAAGGCTCTTGTATCGAACCTGAAGAATGTCAACATAGCAGATGCGATAAAAGGCGCTTCATTCGTACAGGCTGCAGCACCGTCATCCGACAAACCCAAGGAAGAGAAGACAGAAAGCAAGAAAGAAGAGAAACAGGAAGACAAAACAGAAGAAGCAGCAGCAGGGCTTGGCGCGCTTTTCGGTTAAGCCTTTCACTTTTTTTATTTTGTGAAAAGCGCGGCCCTTCCTAATTCTAATTAGGTTTCAAACGGCAGACTATCTAATTTAAAGCAACAGACAGAGAAATAATAAATTATGAAACCGGATAAGGAAATCAAAAAGGAGTTCAGACCCAAGTTCTGGGTAGACCCGGACAAATATTACGCGACATCCGTCCTGAAGGAAGAGGGGTTCGCGAGGAAAATCTGCCCGAAATGTAAAAAGCCTTTCTGGTCAACCGATTCCGAACGTAAGGTGTGCGGCGATCCCGCGTGTAGTGGTGAGGGATTCGCCTTCATAGGCAACACTCCGGCCAAGCGAAAGCTCGGCTATGTTGACGTCTGGCTTGAATTCTCAAAGATGTTCCGGCGTCTGGGCTATACGCCGATAAAGCGTTATCCGGTCGTCGCCAGGTGGAACCCCACCATGGAATACACGAACTCGTCAATCGCCGCATTCCAGCCGTATGTCATTTCCGGCGAGGTCGAGCCACCCGCCAATCCACTGGTCATACCGCAGTTCTGCCTAAGGTTCAACGACATAGACAACGTTGGCATCACCCAGTCGCATCACACGGGTTTTGTGATGATTGGCCAGCACATGTTTGTCAAGCCTGAAAAGTGGGACCAGAACAGAATATTCAGGGATATATACACCTGGTTGAACAAAGGCCTTGGCCTCGGCAAAGATGACATAATATTTCACGAGGATGCATGGGCGGGCGGCGGCAATTTCGGCCCGTGCATGGAGTTTTTCTCGCGCGGCTGCGAGCTTGGCAACCAGGTTTACATGCTCTACGAGCAGACGCCTTCCGGCAACAAAGAGCTTGGTATAAAAGTCCTTGACATGGGCATGGGCCATGAGAGGAACGCGTGGTTCTCGCAAGGATGCGAGACGATTTACGATGCAGCATTTCCTGACGTTGTCAGCAAGTTGATTGCGAAGACGGGAGTCAAAATAGACAAGCATCTTATGAAAAAATACATACCTCACGCCAGCCTGCTCAACATCGACGAGACGGATGATATAGAAAAGGCGTGGAAGACTGTGGCGAAAAATGTCGGCATCGATGTCAAAGAGCTGCGCGATTTCATACTACCGCTGTCAGGCGTATATTCGATAGCCGAACACGCCAGAACGCTGCTTTTCGCCCTGACCGACGGCGGCCTGCCAAGCAACGTTGGTGGAGGCTACAACCTGCGAATGCTAGCGAGAAGGGCCATGTCCTTCGATACAGAATACGGGTGGTGTGTGGACTTTGCAAAGGTCTGTGAATGGCACGCTTCTTACCTTAAACCCATATTTCCCGAACTTTCTGAAAACATAGATGACGTTGTGAAAATACTGGAAGTCGAGCGCAGCAAATACGAAAGCACCAGGGTAAATTCAGTCAGGATAGTTGCGGATCTGCTGAAGAAGGGCGTGGACGAGCGCGAATTGCTTAAGCTTTACGACAGCCAGGGCATACCCCCCGAAATAATAAAGGAGGAGTTCGAAAAACACGGCAAGAAAATAAAGATACCCGATGATTTCTACTCCAAGGTATCTGGCATGCACGAAAAGCAAAAACAAATTGCCGAAACCGGGGCAGGCGAGAAGCTTCCTTTGAGTGGGACAGAAGACACAAAAATATTATACTATAACGATTACAGGATTTCCGATTTTGAAGCTAAAGTTATGAAAGTCGTCGGTGAAAACGTCGTCCTCGACCAGACTGCGTTCTATCCGACATCAGGAGGACAGTTGCACGACATAGGAAAAATAAACGACAAAAACGTTATTGAAATTTTCAAACAGGGTAGCATTATTGTTCATAAGATGGAACCGCATCACGGTCTTAAAGAAGGCCAGACTGTTTCATGTGCGATTGACAAAAGGAGAAGACTGAAACTGTCGCAACAGCACACAGCGACGCATATATTGAATGCAGCCGCGCGCGAAGTGCTTGGAAGGCATGTCAACCAGGCAGGCGCGAAAAAGACCGAAGACAAATCGCATCTTGATATAACGCACTACCTGCCGATAACCAACGACGAGATAAAGAAGATGGAGGAGCTTGCGAACAGGATGGCTGCCAAAGGCATCACAATAGAAAAGTTGCTGATACCGCGCAACGAAGCTGAAAAAAGGTTCGGCATGAGAATATACCAGGGCGGCGCCGTTCCCGGAAAGCTCCTGAGAATCGTGAATGTGCCCGGTATAGATGTCGAAGCGTGCGGCGGAACGCACCTCAACAACACAAAAGAAGTTGGCAAGATAAAGATACTGAAAGTTACAAAAATACAGGATGGCATAGATCGTATAGAGTTCACTGCTGGTGAAGGGGCAAAAAAAGTCGGTGATATGGAAGCCGCAATGCTGAATGACGTCGTTAAAGGTCTGCAGCGTTTCGCCAGTTTTAAACACGACAAAAACCCATCCAAAAATCTCAGGGACTGTGCTAACGTTTTTTCGGTGTCGGTTGACCAGGTTGGCAAAACCATTGAAAAATTTTCGGAAGAAATAAGCACTTACGGCAAAAAGCTCGACAAGAAAATCGCGATCAAGCACGTTAAAGATACCAAAGAAGCGTGCGAGCATGTTTTCGCACTGTACAAAACGATGAAAAAGAATTATGAAAACCTGACGAATGAAAAGGCCGGTTCTGAAATTGACGCCTTTTTACAGAAAGTCAAGAACAACGAAATATTTGAAAGTGTGGACATGGAGAGGAAAGAAATGATACAGCTTTGCGACTCGCTCGTTTCAAAGCACCCGGAAATCACTGTTATTCTTGTCAACAGACAAGGCGAAGTGGTCGGCGCAAGCGAGCGCAAGGATATTTCAAAGGAAGTTCGGCGCCTGTGCGAACGCTGCTGCGGCTCCGGCGGCGGAAAGGGGCGAATGGCGCAGGGCAAGCTCGATATAGCTAAGTTTGAACGTGAAAAATAAGATAAAATAAGCGGAAAAAAATTAACCCGTGCAATATACGCTCGCGGTTTGTGTTCTGCTGGCCACCACAAAGTCATATGAGCATGTTTTGGCTTGCCCTGAAACTGTAACGCAATTATCTATAATTGCTTTTGCAAAACCGCCTGCGTCTGTTGATGTTATGTTGTCATTGCCATTACATAACCCACTCACATTACACCAAGTTACAATAACTGGTATTCCATTTGACAATACTGTCACATCGTTTTTCAAGCTAATCTTTTCTGTTCCCATGTTGTGAAGTATCACCATAACATCTCTGCCATTTATGCACTTCTGCGTTGGAATCTCTATGGTCTTTGCCGTAAGCGATGTGAAGAAGTTGCCCATGTATGTCCATGCCGCGGCTGCCAAACCTACAGTTATCAGTAAAAGTATTATGACGGATATTATTGGCGTTATACCCTTTTTCATGTTTTACCTCCCTCAATATATTGACGCGGTGAATATCAATTCAAACTCTGTATTCAGAGGATGGCGCTCTCATCGGCATGCCTGGCGACGGTGCTGGCGCATAGAAGCGCTTGAGTCTCTTCTCTATGATGCCTAGCGTCGTAAGAACTGCCTGGTTGGTTTCGGAATCTCTTTTGTTTTGGTTTATCAGCTCGCTCAGCTTGTCGACAAGTGGTGTCATTACTTCCTTTGAGACGTTGGATACTTCCTCTTCTTCCGCGGATATCTTGAGAAGTTTCATGAACTCCCTCATCTCGAGGATGAGATCATCCATCTTCTTCGGCAGCTTTGAAACTTCTCCTATGAGGTCGTTGTTGGCTTTTATAGAGCTGTCTATGATCTTCTGGTTTGATTTTATAAGGTCCACTACCTGCTCTATGAGTCTGTTAACCTCGGAAGAATAGGAACCCCCCTCCACCTTTTCAATCCTTTTTTCGAGCCTTCTGAGAGGCGATGTTGGTATTATCTCGAATTCGTCGTCCGAACTGGAACTTTCTGGTGTCATAATAAATAGTTGTCAGTCTCCATATAAATATTTTCACAGGAAAAAAGGGGGTAGGCCGTTGCCGGCCATTGCTATTTTAGTATTCTTCTGGCATGCCGCCTGCGCCGGGCATGGGCGGCATTTTGCCGCCACCGGATCCAGATGATATGATGTCGTCTATTCTCAGTATCATTTCCGCGACTTCTCCGGCGCTCTTTATCGCCTGTATCTTTATTTTAAGCGGCTCTATGACGCCAAGCGCGAGCATGTCGCTGACTTCGCCCGTCATGACGTTAAGGCCCATCGTAAGCTTGTTCTTGTCGTGCTCGGCCCTGAGCATCGCGAGCTTGTCTATCGGGTCGAGGCCTGCGTTCTCCGCAAGGCTTTTGGGCACGACTTCCATCGCGTTCGCGAAGGCGTTTATGGCCAGTTGTTCACGTCCCTTGAATGACTCTGCGTATTTCCTGAGCTGCTTGGCCAGCTGGACTTCGATAGCTCCTCCGCCAGGCACTATCTTGCCGAGCTCAAGCGACGCGGCTATGCCTTTGACGGCGTCTTCCATCGCACGTTCGACTTCGTCAATTACGTGTTCGCTGCCGCCGCGGATGAGTATCGTTACAGCCTTCGGCTCCTTGCATTTTTCGACGAATATCATTTCCTCGCCGGCGATTTTCTTTTCCTCAACGACGCCTGCAAAGCCGATGTCGTTTTTGCCTATATCCTTGAGGTTTGTGACGATCTTCGCTCCGGTCGCCCTGGCAAGCTTGTCCATGTCGGATTTTTTGACCCTGCGGGCTGCCATCACTCCCGCTTTCGCTAGATAATGCTGGGCCATGTCGTCTATGCCCTTCTGACAGAAAACGACATTCGCCCCTGTTTTTATCACGATGTTTGCCATATCGCGTATAGTGCGCTCTTCTCCGTCAAGGAATGCCTGAAGCTTTTCGGGCGAGTCAATGCTTATCTTGGCGTCACCTTCCAGCTCCTTAACCTCAAGAGCGGAATCTATGAGCATTATTTTAGCCTTCTCCAGTCTCTTGGGCATTGATGAATGGGCAACTTCCTTGTCGAGCACGATGCCGTCGATGAGCTCAGTATCCGCCATGGAGCCACCCGATTTTTTCTCAATCTTTATGTTTTCAGTGTCAACAGTGACCTTGCCATCCTTCGCTTCGGCTATCCTCTTCACGGCTTTGACCGCGAGCTCGGAAAGCTTATCTGAAGCGCGCTCGGCGGACTTGCCTGTCATGGCCGTGTTCGCGATGTTCTTCAGCGTCTCCTCGTTCTCGATTGTGACGCTCTTTGCGAGTTTCTCAACCAGCTCCAGTGCTTTCGTTTTCGCAAGCCTGTAACCCTTCGTCACGACTGTTGGATGTATCTGCTGCTCGAGTAGCTTCTCTGCCTCAAAAAGTAATTCACCAGCAAGTATGACTGCTGTCGTCGTTCCGTCACCGACTGCTTCGTCCTGCGTTTTCGCGACCTCGACCATCATCTTCGCTGCCGGATGCTCTATTTGCATCTCTTTGAGTATGGTGGCACCATCGTTGGTTATCGTAATGTCTCCAAGCGAGTCAACCAACATCTTGTCCATACCTTTGGGTCCAAGTGTGGTGCGAACCGCGTCAGCGACCAACTTTGCCGCTGCTATGTTGTTTTTATGAGCCTCCCTGCCTTTCGTCCTGAGCGTTCCTTCAGGTAATATAAAAATTGGCTGAATCGACTGCGCTCCGTTCATAAAATCACCCCATTCCTTCCCTTCAATTCATCATCAACCTATGCCGGTTTATAATGAGTCAGGAGATATACTCTTTAATATAAGGGTTATTTATAAATTTTTCCCTTATACACTGTAACTATAAGTGGCATGCAAGTAATTTAAAAGGCCACCCCAATATACATAAATCGGCGGTTGTTTTGTGCATTTGACTGCAGGCTGCCTGCCGCGGGCTCGTAGCTCAGCTGGTTAGAGCGCCGGTCTTATAA
Source organism: Candidatus Aenigmatarchaeota archaeon (assembly GCA_026397315.1). Classification (GTDB taxonomy): domain Archaea; phylum Aenigmatarchaeota; class Aenigmatarchaeia; order QMZP01; family QMZT01; genus JBGPQP01. Next base: position 82,978 of record JAPLVC010000005.1, read on the forward strand.
GACCGTCAGGCGTCATGCCTGATAGCTTTGAACCAACACTCATTGGTTATATGAAAGCCGGAGGTCTGGGGTTCGAAACCCCACGAGCCCATTATTTTTAACACTTTTAACGACAGCGGCGACTGTATTCTTATGAGAATCGTATCCGATCTCCACATACATTCGCGCTATTCGAGGGCGACGAGCAGCGAGATAAGCATAAACAACCTCGTCAAATATGCGAGAATCAAAGGCGTTACGCTTCTCGGAACCGGCGACTTCACTCATCCTTCATGGCTGGAAGAAATAAGAAGCGGGTTGGCCGAAGATGACAGCGGCATACTTAAGACCGGCGACGGCTTCCCCTTCATACTAAGCGGCGAGATATCGAGCATATACATGCAGGACAAGAAGCTGCGCAGGATTCATAACGTGGTGCTCGCACCAGACTTGGAGACAGCAGAACAGGTGAATTCCGCCCTCATGCGCAAAAAAGTCAAGATAGAGTCCGACGGCAGGCCGATATGCGGGATACCGGCGATGGAACTGGTCGAGATGCTCAAAGCGATAAACACGAGGATTGAAATAATTCCCGCACACATATGGACGCCATGGTTCTCTCTCTTCGGTTCCAAATCCGGCTTCGACCGCATTGAAGATTGTTTTCAGGACCAGACAAAACACATCCACGCGCTTGAAACCGGACTGTCCTCGGATCCTGCGATGAACTGGCGGCTTTCCTCTCTCGATAAATTCACCCTAGTATCCTTCTCAGATTCTCATTCATTCTGGCCGTGGCGCATAGGCAGAGAGGCAACGCTTTTCGAGCTGAAAAACCTGACATACGATAATCTGGTAAAAGCGCTTCACACAAAAGACGGCCTCGTGGAAACGATAGAAGTCGACCCTTCTTATGGCAAATATCATTTTGATGGTCACCGTGACTGTAACGTATCGCTGGAGCCGAACGAGAGTAAAAGAATGAAAAATATTTGTCCTATCTGCAGGCGCGAGCTTACGATAGGCGTCCTGCATCGCGTAGATGAGCTGGCCGACAGGGACCATGGCTTCGTCCCGAAAGGAGCAAAACCCTTTCATTCGCTTCTTCCGCTTTCCGAAATAATATCCTCCGCAGTCGGTGCGAACGTTAGCTCGAACAAAGTCTGGGAAGAATACAACAAACTCGTTAATGTCTTCGGTTCCGAGTTAAACGTACTGCTGGAGGCTAGCGATGAACAGCTTAAAGCCTCGACATCTGAGAGGATTGTCAATTTGTTGCTAATGGTAAGGAGCGGAAAAGTTAAAATAAAGCCAGGATACGACGGCGTATACGGCGAGATAGAAAATGCAAAAAAGAGTAAAACTGAAAATGCATCTTTCAAGAAACCGCAGAAAACCCTGGGCGAGTTCTGATATACAAATTTTTATTTATTTACCGATAACCTCAACGCTAGCGGCGCTGTCAACGAAATAAGCATATTGAATGGAAAACTTCAGGTTTTTTTGCACAAAGCCCGTAGAAGCGGTTGGTACTGGCATCTCGACCGTGCATGTCACTGTCGTTGATTGGCCTTTCCACAATTCAACAGCATTGGTTCCCATATCGTTGCATTTGAGGTTTATCGAAGTGTCGTCCGGGGTGAAATATAAGTTTACCTTGTTCCAGTTGCTTGCCTTTTCACAGCCAGCGGTCATGGATGCATAATCAAATGCTAGCGGGCCTGTTGTTAGTAATGGCAATCCATTAGGTATTGGCACAATTATGTCGTTTGTTATGCAGGTTACTCCACCGCCGCTGTTCGCTATGTTTATGTTTATTGGGAATGTCACCTTGCTCTCACCCTCCCAATATCTTATGGGGCCATTTACGACAACATCGAGGCTCACTGGTCCGCTGCTTGTGCTGACAGTCTCGCTTGGCAGCGATTTGCCCTGCGACTGGATTGACCTCAATTCATTCTGGGAAACCAGGTTGATAGACTTTATCGTGTGCGTGGCATACCAGTAGTACAGCCTGACGCTTGGGTTAAAATTTACAGAAAGTCCTTTCGGTATGTTCAGGGGCGCTTTGCAGTTCCAGATGCAGATCCTGGATTCGCCGGTTGTGCCTCTTTCTGCGTTTGGTGCCAACAAGTTAAATCCCTGTCCGCATGTTGGATCGCATGTTATCTCCAGATTGTTGCCTCCGGTATTGCTGGCTATGTTGTATAATTTTGGGTATGCGTTTGCAGCGTCGACAGAACCTAAATTTGTCATCCTCATCTGCAGTTTGAACGTTTCTCCTGCATAAATTTTTTGGAAATCGGATTCGAAGCTATCTATTGCAACGCCTTGCCCGCTGCCTGTTGCCTGGCCTCCGAAACTGGTGCAACCAGAAGAATAAACAACAATAAACAAAGCCAATACCGAAACCAAAGCGCGCGTTTTGCTGACCATGAATATAACATGCCGGCTAATACTTTTATTTGTTAGGACGTTGTTTTTGGTGTCATCGGTTCAGAAGACGGATAAACGATCACTTCGGTTGTCTTATCTATGAAATACCCGTATTCGGCAGTCGCCTCTATTTGTCTTTGCGAAATACCAACCTGACCGACAACATTCGCTTTCAACTTGCATGAAAAAGTCTGCGGGTCGTTACCCACAAAAGTTATTGTGTTTACGGCAGCGCATGATTGGTCGGAAAAGCTGAGTTGGTCATTCAAATATATTTTTACGACGACCTTGTTCCAGTTGTCGTTCTCTCCGAGCCCTGGGGGACTTTTCTTTTTACAGTCTTCGCTGTTGAGCATGCAAACCGTTCCGCCACCGATGTTTTTGACCGTGAAAACGACCGGGAATTCCACTTCATCTCCATACGTCCTGATGGGAGTTGTTGTTTCTATGTCCACAGAAATCGGTGATTTTGTCTTGGAATATGATTCCATGGGCAGGGATTTGCCCTGCTGCTCCAGTGCCTTAAGCTCTTCCCTGGGAGCGATTGTGACAGTCTTGACCGTGGATGATTTGTATGAATAGTAGAACCTTACCCTTGGGCTCGCGCTTATGCTGAGACCGGATTCGACATCAGGCGCCTTGTATTTCCATGTGCACATTGCTTCACCGCCAGTCGTCCCCCGTTCTACGTCTTCTGGTAAGAGCGTGATTTTGTGCGTGTCATGGCGGCAGTTCTGTTCAATAGGAAAAACCTCGCCGGCATTGGCCTGGGTCCCCTGTCCTCCTGTCCATACCTGATCTATGCCAAGCACTTCTGCAAAGCCGTTTTCCAGCGTGAGCGAACCGGTGTTCTTGACCTTCATCCTGAACGTCACTTCCTCGCCCGAATGCACGTTCGCGTAGTCCGGGCTGAACTCTTCAATGATAGCTCCCGTCTGGGCAGGCGTGTTGGAATTGAAAGGATCCGAACCTAAAAAAGGTATGGTGCAGCCAGATGCTGCTACGACAAGCAGAATTGGCAAAACGGCGATATAGTTTTTGTAGTGCATGATATATAATTTGAAAAAACAAATAAAAAAGGATAAAGCTGGTTAAAACTCTTCCGTGCCCTTTACTGTCAGCTGCGTAACCCCATCTACGGAGTATATGTAGCCGATGTGGACTTTGAATTCTCCGGATGTCCTGCTGGAAGGCGGGTCAAGTATGCTGAACTCGCATGTGACGTCCGTTGATTTGCCATTCCAAAGCGTCACGAACGTTCCTGCTGGCTGCTGGAGACCCATGGGCACATCGGTGTAAAGAGGTGCTATCCACTGCGTCTGGGACGGGCAGTAACCGCCTACGGGTATGACCCATTGCGGCCACTCGACCGATATTGCTACCGGATAGTCTTCTCCTCTCACCTGTCCGCCGCCCACGTTGTCGAGCTTTATCTGCAGCTGGAATTTCGAGTCCTTGAATTCATTAGCCTTCACGAAATTTCCTGTCGTAACTGTCACTGAGACCGGGCCGTTTGATTGTGTCTGTGCTTCGCTTGAAAGGGCATCTCCGGACTGGACTATCCTTCTGAGTTCCTCGGCCGTGACGAACCAAACCGGCTTCCTCACGTTGGTCTCATACGGATAAAAGACTCTCGCCCTGAGCTCGTATGCTTTGTCATTTCCTCTCTTGAGCATCGGCGCGATGAGCTGCCAGTTCGCCTTGCCAAGCCCGCCCTGTGTCTGGGAATCGGTATCTGGCATGAGAAGTGTTCCGAGGTCCACGACCATCGATGGCGTCACGCCCCATTCAACGGGGTCTATTGACATGAGCTCAGCAATGACGGGCACTCCGTTGCCCAGCTGGCCGTTGTAGCCGCCCTGGTTTCTGACTTCTAATTGCAGTCCAACTCTTTCTCCGGAATCTATACTATCAAGCGATGTTTTGAATGTTTCTATTGCTAATCCTGGCCCTCCTGTGCTGGTGGTTCCTGTGGTGCAACCGGAAATTGGCACTATTGCTATTACGCATAACAGCAAAAGGAATTTCGCATATCTGAATGTGTCGGCCATATTTATTTTATACAAGATTAGGCTTTTATACCTTTCAGAGCTTCACGGTCGGCTGAACCGTGATGCTGAGCTCTTTTGTGAACTTGTAGAAATAGCCGATTTCAGCCTTTATCTGGTACGTGGTCTCCTGTTTGAGGTCCCCTATATTATCAAGCGTTATGGAGCATGAATACTTGGGTGTTTCCCTGCCTATGAAATTGAAGCTGTATTTTGTCGAGCCTGTGGCGGTTTCTATGTGTTTTTGTATGCACTCCTGTATTGTCTTTTTTGTTTCTGTAGCACCATCTTTAACAATGGCCTTTACCCTTTCCCCAGTGCTTGTTATGTTAAGGCACATCTGCTGCGGTCCGCCTGATTCCTGGGGCATTGTGTCCGGACATGACAATGCGACATTGCCGTCCTTGGATGCTTTCAGGTCCATCACGCCGCCGCCTTTGTTCTCGACCCAGAAGCTCATTATGCCGCTGCCTATTGCTCTCAGATCTCCTGCTTTCGCGGTGTCGCTGCTGGCATCTATGATTAGCGGCTGGCTCAGAACCTCTATGTATGGTTTCACCGGGCCCTCGCCAACCACGAGCGTTCCCGTCTCGGAAAAGCTTTTGCCTTCGTTGACCAGGCGCTCGACTTCAGCCTTGTTGACGAACGTCACAGAACCAGACGCATAGGTCTTGTAATAATATCTTGCCATCACGCCTATTTTGCAGGGCGTTTCGACATTAATTTCTTTCGCCGTCAGTTTCCATTCGACCAGTGTCGTCGATTGTGGGTACATCTTTACCGTGCATGAGCTGTAGTCATTCGTAACGTCCTTGTCCCAGTTTGTCGTCTTTCCGCTGCATGTCTCTCCCTGGACTTCGAACATGCCGCACGTGTTGTAAAGGCCTATTTCCACTTTGTCAATTGCGTTGTATTCGGCTGCCTGCAGGTCCTTGGCCACTGCGCGGAGGCGTATGGACTGGCCGGAGCGCACGGTCGCCGATGGTATCGCGTCCAAGCGCTCTATGGATATGATGTCGTGCCTCTGTTCCTGCACGTTCATGCCTCCGCCGAATATGTCTGGTATGCCTGGTATTTCTATATCGAGCCCCGGCACCGTGCAGCCTGAGCTGAAAACTACCAGAAGCAGCGCAGCAATGGCAAAGGCCTTTTTCATAATACTATATTTAACGGTCGAGCATTTATTTTTATTGACAGCGTGAAAAGTATAGATTATGAAGGGTCAGCTGGTTTTCGAGTTCATAATCGCGGGTCTTATATTTTTCATGATATTGCTTTACACAATAAATTACCTAAACTTCAACGTATCGGATTACAGGAGCAAATTCTACCAGAGCAGGATGCAAAGCAAAGCGGTCCAGGTATCAGAAATTCTCATGGCAGGCCGGTCAAACCTCAGTCTCGCCGATGAAAGCGGCTTCAATAAAACGAAGGTCAGTTTTTTCAACTCGACATACTGCGGTTTCTCCAAGTACAAGAAACTCGCCGAGGATTTTTACATGTATGAGAATCTGAATTATATTTCAGTGCCGAACAACATCAGAATAGAGCTCACGCTCCCGTCTAGCGGCGAGACTATTCTTGACTGCGGCCCTGCCAATATTCCGCGCACGATTAACGCGACGAAGGCCGAGATTGGAAGGGTTGGCATCTACGAGGGACAAGCCGCAAAACTAAGCATTATTGTATGGTAAAACAAAAGGTAATGGCAGAAGTTTAAATTATAAGAGATAATGTATTATCATGAAAGTCATTGTGGTGGGCGGCGGCAGAATTGGCGAGGCACTTTCCAGGGTTCTCGCCAAGGAACGGCATGACGTGGTTCTCATAGAAAAAAACGAGCGAGTCGCTGAAGAACTGGCCGATAATCTCGATGCGCTTGTGCTGCATGGCGACGGCTCGGATAAAAACCTGCTGAGAGACGCCAACATAAGCTCGACTGATGTTGTCATAGCGGCCACGAACGACGACCGGACAAACGTCGTTGTATGCACCACTGCAAAGGATGCCAAAGTCCCGACTGTCGTCGCCAGGATAAACCAGCGCGAAAACGAGAGGGATTTTTCAAAAGTTGGCGTCGAAAGCCTGGTTGACGCGACATCGACGGCTGTGCTCGCGTTCAAAAAAGCCATTGAGAGGCCCGGCCGACCTATTGTGGGTTTTGTCGCCGGCGGCAGGGCTGAAGTTTTTGAAGTCGTCGTGAAAAAGGAATCTAAGCTGGCAGGCAAAGCCATTGCCGAAATAACGAAGGATTTTTCAGTTGCCTGCGTCTTCCGCGAGGATAAATTTCATCTTCCAAAATCAGACATGAAAATCAAGGAAGGCGACATACTGACGATTTGCGCGCCGATTGATGAGGTCAAAAAAATAGAAGGCGTGTTTTAAGTTTTATTTTTGAGAAAATTTTTCATAACGTCCGTCAGGTCTGGCCTGCCTTTTTCTTCGAGGCGGTATGTTACGCGGGCCACTGGTTTGTTGACCTTTATCAGTCTCGTGAGGTCGAATGGCGTCGCGATTATGACTGTGTCGCATGGTATTTTGTTAATCGTTTCTTCAAGTTCCTTTGTCTGGTGTTCGCCATAACCAAGCGCCGGCAGCACGTCGGAAATCTGTTTGTATTTTTCATAAGCCTCTTTTATTGTGCCGATGGCGTATTGCTTTGGCTTGACAATAGACTTCGCTCCGAATTTCTGGGCCGCGACCCAGCCCGCTCCATATGCCATTTCCCCGTGCGTGAGCGTCGGGCCATCCTCCACGACGAGTACGTCCTTTCCCTTTATTTTCGCCGGATCGTCCGCTGAGACTTCAGAGTCCGCGTGCATTATTTTGGCGGCGGGGTTGGCTTTCTTTATGTCTTCGAGCACCTTTTGAATATTTTCAGGCTTTGCCGTGTTTTCCTTGTTTATGATCACGATGTCCGCCATGCGCAGGTTCGTTTCCCCTGGGTAATATGCAAGTTCATGCCCCGCACGATGCGGGTCCGTGACCACTATATGCAGGTCCGGTTTGTAGAATGATGTGTCGTTGTTGCCGCCGTCCCATAGGATGATGTCGGCTTCCTTCTCGGCCGCCCGCAATATTTTTTCATAATCCACGCCGGCATAAACCACGATGCCGTTCGCGATGTGTTGCTCGTATTCCTCCCGCTCTTCAATGGTGCACTCGTTTTTTGCCAAGTCATCATAAGTCGCAAAACGCTGGCATGCCTGTTTCCTCAAGTCGCCATAAGGCATTGGGTGACGAATCACGACGACCTTATGTCCCATGCCTTTCAGTATCATGGATATTTTGCGCGTGGTCTGCGATTTGCCGCATCCTGTCCTTACCGCGCATATAGAAATGACCGGCTTTTTGGACGGCAGCATCGTCTGTGACGCGCCAAGCAGCATGAAATTGGCACCGGACGCATTCGCAATGCTGGCCTTGTGCATCACTTCAATGAAAGACAGGTCGGAATAAGAAAGGACCACCGTGTCCGCGTTGTATTTTTTTATGAGATTGGGGAGGTCTTTTTCATCAAATATTTGTATGCCTTTTGGGTAAAGCCTTCCGGCGAGCTCTTTGGGATACATTCTCCCCGATATGTCAGGTATCTGCGCCGCCGTAAAACAGACCACGTTGTATTTTTTGTTGTCGCGGAAGAAGACGTTGAAGTTATGGAAGTCGCGGCCTGCGGCCCCCATTATTATTACATTACTTCTTGCCGTTTTTCTTGCACTTTTTATCATTTTTCGTTTCCATGCCGAATTCATAAAGAACCTTCATAGCTTTTGCAGCGCTCTGCGGATATGAAAATGTCGGGATACCTATGTCTTCAAGAGTCTTTTTCAGAACCTCAGTGTAGTCGCCTCCTGCTGAAACCACGAATATAGGCTTTTGGCTCGTTTTGAAAGCGTTTATTATCGTGTCCACGATTTCTCCACCAAGCCTCGGCACCTGAAGAAGGACTATCAGGCCTATCATATCGACATTCGGATCTTCTATCGCCGCGGTGATGGCATACTGGTAGCGTTCCGAATCCGCGTCTCCTGTGAGGTCGATTGGATTTTTCAGGACTACATATGCCGGCATTTTTTTGCGCATCTCTTCTACCTTTTCTTCCGTCATCGTCGCCAGAGAAAGGCCGTCTTTTATAATGTTGTCCGTGAGCAGGACGCCGAAACCGCCGCCATCTGTTATTATCTGCACTCTGTGGCCTTTGGGTTTCGGCAGCGATGAAAGCGTACGTGCGTAATCGAAAAGCTCTTCCATATCAGTCGCCTGTATGATGCCTGCCTGCCTGAAAGCCGCTGAATAAACTTCAAACGAGCCGGCAAGCGAGCCAGTGTGCGAAGAAACGGCCTTAGTGCCTGCGGATGTCGTGCCGCCTTTGAGAACTATTATCGGCTTTTTGCCGGCGAACTTGCGTGTTATTTCGAAGAACTTCCTGCCTTCTTTCACGCCTTCGAAATATGCGCATATGACTTTCGTCTTCTTGTCGTTTATCAGGTATTCTATAAGATCCGCTTCGTCCACATCGGAAGCGTTGCCATAAGAGATAAATTTGGACATCTTGTATCCCTTTCTGGCCATCCAGTCGATAACAACAGAGCCAACCGCGCCGGACTGTGTGATGAAAGATATATCTCCGCCTTTGGGCCTGGCGAGTTTGTAACGAGGGAGGAAGACTGTATCAACGCCGCTGTCCGGATCGAAAACGCCAAGGCAGTTCGGACCGATGACCCTTATCTTGTGTTTTTTGGCGATGTCAATAAGCTTTTTCTCAAGCTCGTTGTTGCCTATTTCCTTGAAGCCGCCTGTTATTATTATCACGTTTTTTATGCCCTTTCTGCCGCATTCTTCCAGTGCTTTAGGGACGAGTTCGGCCGGGATTGAAATGACGGCCATGTCCACTCGCTCCCGTATCTTTGTAACGCTCGGATAGCATTTGAGGCCGAGAATCTGGCTCGTGTTGGGGTTTACGGGGAACACTTTGCCCTTATAATCGCCTTCGACCATGTTGCGCATGACCACGTGACCTATTTTGCTCTGGTCCCTGGACGCGCCGATAATGGCGATTGATTTTGGAACGAAAAACCCATCAAGACTTCCCATATTTTTCCCTCAGAGATATTATTGACGAAGATAATATATTATTATGCTAAGAAAAGTGATTTCGCGCAGGATAATCGCCGAGCGTGAAGAAGAGCTTCCGCTTTCAACGATGGGCGAGCTCATAAAAATCGCCGAAGAAAATAAGGGCATAATTTCCCTCGGCCCGGGCGAACCGGATTTCAACACACCCAAGCATATAATCAATTTCGCCTGCAAAAAACTGCGTGAAGGTTACACCCACTATTCGTCGCCGGCGGGAAGGCATGGTCTGCGCGAGGCAATAGCCAAAAAGCTCAGGAAAAACAACAAAATTGACGTTTCTCCTGACCAGGTCATAGTCACGGCCGGCTCTACTGAAGCGATTTTGCTGGCTCTCATGTGCACGACCGACCCCGGTGAGGGTGTGCTTCTGCCGGATCCCGGATTCCTTGCCTACAGGCCGACCGTCGAGACTCTCAGCGGCATGCCGCTTTGTGTGCCTCATTACGAGGACGCCGGCTTCCAGTTCGAAGTTGAAGAAGCGAGAAAGGCCATACTGCCGGAAAAGACGAACGTCCTGATAATAAATTCCCCATCGAACCCGACGGGTGTGGTTTACAAAAAAAAGACGCTCGAGAAGATAGCTGATTTTGCCTGTGAATATGATTTGCTCATCATATCAGATGAAGCGTATGAAAGACTTGTTTATGGCGGCGAGAAGCATGTGTCAATCGGCTCCCTCAATGGTATGGAGAATCGTGTTTTAACGCTTCACACATTCTCGAAGACGTATGCCATGCCTGGTTTCAGGGTTGGTTATGCCGCCGGACCCGAATGCCTGATAAATGCCATGAAGAAACTGCATCTATACACGACGGTCTGCGCGCCAACAATCTCGCAGGAAGCCGCCTTGGCCGCGCTCAAGGGGCCGCAAGGTTGTGTTTCAAAAATGGTTAAGGAGTATGACCGCCGCAGGAAACTGATAACGGAGCGCTTGAACGATATCCCGGGCATTTCATGCATCGAACCAAGGGGCGCGTTCTACGCGTTCCCCAATATAAGCAGTTTTGGTATGAAATCCTTTGATTTTACAATGTGGTTGTTGAAAAACGCGCGCGTCGCTACCACACCCGGCACAGAATTTGGTAAGTTGGGTGAGGGTTATGTGCGCTGCTCTTTTGCAACATCTTATGAAAAAATAAACACCGCCATGGACCGGGTTGAAAAGGCAACCAAGGTATTGAATAAAAGGAAGAAAAAGACTCGGTGACCTTTGTTTCCTATGGAAGTTTGTTTTTTATTTTAAAGCTAAGTTTTGTTCGTAACTATTGTTATTATAACAATGTTATATATTTCCATAAGAAATCTAAAGGCCTTTCCATGAGAAATGATGGTGTCATGGTCTTGGAAAAGAAAAGGCATTTAAACCCCAGTTTCAAATGGAAAAGCATGGCGCAAAAATCATTGGGGGAAATATTCCAAAATTATGTTGAAAAGAAGTCGGTTTTCAAACAAAAAGATACACTCTCCACACATTTCACACCAGATACAATACCCCACAGGGGCGCGCAGATAAACCAAATCGGCCTTATCCTGGCGCCCGTTCTACGCGGCGAAAAACCATCCAACATATTCATTTACGGCAAAACAGGCACGGGCAAATCGCTTTGCGTCCAGCACACCACAACAAAACTGCTGGAAGTTGCCAAAAAGAACGCGAGCGAAAACATCAAAACCATATACGTGAACTGTAAAATGAGCAAGGTTTCGGATACGGAATACCGCATGCTCTCACAACTCATATCCAATTTTGGCGTCGAAGTTCCTTTCACGGGCCTGCCCACAAACCAGCTTTACAAACAGTTCTACAGGCTGATTGACGAAAAAAAACAAAACATCATACTCGTTTTGGACGAAGTCGATGCTCTTGTCAGCAAGATAGGCGACGGCGTTCTGTACAACCTCACAAGGGTCAACCAGGACCTGAAAAATTCGAAACTCACGGTCATAGGCATATCGAACAACATATCATTCATAAACGATCTCGATCCACGCGTCAAGTCGTCGCTCTCAGAAGAGGAAATCGTCTTCCCCCCGTACAACGCCAACGAAATAAAGGACATACTAACCGAGCGCGTGGGCATGGCGTTCAACGACGGCGTCATTTCGCCGGCCGTCATAGCCAAGTGCTCGGCACTGGCGGCACAGGAGCACGGTGACGCGAGAAAAGCGCTTGATTTGTTAAGGGTTTCTGGTGAAATCGCTGAGCGCCTCAACAACAACATTGTTTCTGAAGACCATGTAGACATAGCCGAACGCAAGCTGGACATAGATAAAACCATAGAAATCGTCCAGAACCAGCCGAAGCAGTCGCAATGCGTCCTCATGGCCATAATCAGGCTTTTCAAAAGCGGCAAAAACGGCGTGCAAACCGGCGACATATATGATGTTTACGTGGAGATATGCAGAAAGAACAACATGAAACAGCTGACACAGAGGAGAATATCCGACCTCATATCAGAGCTGGATATGTTCGGCATAGTTAACGCCAAAGTCATATCAAAAGGCCGCTACGGCAGGACGCGTGAAATAAAGGTCGGACTTTCCAGGGAGATAATAGAAAAGATAGAAAGGCTTTTCGGGACTGATTTTGCCTGACCGCCTGTTATAATTTTATTCATGAAGGAACTACTATGGAAAAAATGGACATACTGGAGCTTTTTCTGAAGAACGGCGTCATGCTCTCACCGGAAGAGTTTGAAACTATTGATGAAAAAAACTATATGCACATACTCGAGGAAAAGAGGGGCGCTTCCTCCAAAGACGACATAATAGTTTCAAAACCCAGAACCGGCAGGATATCATGCGATCAGTTCGTCAGGGCATCGGTCAACAAATTCGAATTTTTGCGAGGCATCATCCTTAAAAAAACAGAAGCGGTTTCGATAAACAAGGCCAAGAAAGTCTTTTCCGAAGTCACCATAATAGGCCGTGTTAAGGAGACGTCGCAACGCGGCTTCATCATCGAGGACGTTACTGGCGAAGCGGAAGTGGTTTACGAAAACATGGACATAAGCGTTGGCGATGTCATCGGCATGAAAGGGTATTTCAAGGAAAACAGCTTTTTCCCAAGCCAGGTCGTATGGCCTGACATACCATTAGATAACGTTCCGAAACCGCTCGGCATCAGAATGACGCTGACCACGAAGGTAAAGGACGGCCGCATGCCGGGCCTGATAGTGTGCCCGGATTCAGAAAAGGCATGCAACGTGGTCACTGGTTTCGGCCGGGCAGGCTCGGTTAACATAACAAAGCACGGATCAAGCCTTCTTCTCACAGCATATTCGAAGGATGCTGAAATCAAGGAGGAAGATGCTGTAAAAATTCTGAAAAAACGCTCGTTGCCTGTGGATGGGCCGGTAGAAAACGTTATGGAGGAAATACCACACATAATCTGGTTCTTCGACAACAAAAGGAACTGGGTCAAAAACTACAGGGGCGTCATTATAATATCGACAGACAGCGAAAGCTTTGCCGACTACGACGGACAGGAGGTTGGCTTCGGGAAGCTTTAGCACAACCGTATTTAATAAAAAACATACAAAGGATTATTATGCTGAAAATACTTGTGGTGGCAGACATACATGGAGAGTTCGAGAAATTTTCCAGGATGATTGACAAAGTGAAGAGGCGTGATTTCGACGTCGTCATCTGCCCAGGCGATTTTACGGACATGTACAACATACCTGAGGGCTTCAACCAGACAGACATCGCCGAGCTGATAATACAGAAGCTCCTGTCTTTAGGCAAGCCGGTTCTTTGCATACCGGGCAACCATGAACCATATGAAATAATAGACCTGTTCGATGAATATGGAGTTAACGCGCACGACACGGTGAAAAAGATAAAGGATTATGAGTTCATAGGATTCGGCGGCGCCATGACACCATTCAACACGAAGTTCGAACCTCCGGAAGAGGAAATAAAAGCGTCGCTGGAAGCGCAGGCAAAAAAAACAAAGGGCGATTTCATTCTGCTCGTTCACAACCCGCCGTTCAACACAAAAATGGACAAAGTCGAGACAGGTGAACACGTTGGCTCGAAGGTCATAAGAGAATTCATAGAAAAAACCAAGCCCATTTTAGCGCTATCGGCGCACATACACGAGGCAGTGGGCATGGATAAAATAGGCAGGACGACGCTCTTCTACCCGGGCGTCTCTTATGAAGGTTATTATGGTATAGTGGAAATCGGAAATGAAGTTAAATGTGAAATAAAAAAAGCATGAAAGCGGGTTTCACGCGTTCACATCATTGTATTGTTTTCAGCCTGCCGAGTATTTCTTCTATCGATTCAATGCGGCAAAGGGCGACTGGTATTGATTCGACCTCAGCTATGTTCATGGCAATTTCATTCACTTTGTCTATGCCGTGAAGCACGACAAGCCCGGGCTGCATGCCCGTGAGCTTGATAGCGACCAGCGGAGTCTTGCCTGTCGTCACGCCCGTGAACAAAAGCGCCCGTTGTGTGGTGGCGCCATATAGCTGTATCAGCTGGTTGTGCGAAAGCTCCAGGATCGCTTTCACAGAGTCGACGACCGTGTAGCCGTATATGAACCTGTCTGAAGGCGAAGATTTGGTAATTATGGGTGCGTTTATTTTCCTGCAGAATTCGTCCACGCGTATGCCAGCGGCGAACTCGCGTATGTCTATGATGGCTTTCGAGAGCCCGACCGGGCCCGAAGGCTGTGTGAACGTCTTAAGGACAGTACCGCCTCTCTTAATGTCTATCGAAATGAGCGCATTGACATAACGTTTTATGACGTTTATACCCGGTGATTTTCTACGGCCGGACTCGTAATCGGATATGACGGATGACGTAATGCCTATATATTCTGCCAGCTTCTTCTGGGAGAAACCGAAAATAACCCTCCATTTTTTCAGGACCTGCTCAGGGGTTTCGGAAAGTATAATCTCCCCTATTATGTCCTTGGACAACTTATCCATCGAAAGTCGATTTTCGTCAATCATAGAAACAATTTACGTTGAATTACTTAAAAACGTTTCTTCGATGTTTAAACGGATGTTTAAACACGGCTGTAGAAAACCTCCAACATAAAAAGGGTCATCGCATATCTGTACAGGTTGTATGTTATGCACACGACTTTCAGTTCTTTTTTCTGCTGCATTGTTGACCTCGAATAGACCGTGTCGCCGAACATCC
>JAPLVC010000001.1 GCA_026397315.1 Candidatus Aenigmatarchaeota archaeon
GCAGGCTTTTGCAAACTTTATTAATACGTTAGAATCAGATTTCACTGGGGACCCCCTCCTGTTTTTTCTCAACAATTAACAGTTGGGGACCATCCCCTCTTATAAAAAATAGAAAGGATTTCTACACGGGTGTTTAAACATGAACTATGATAAAATCCAAGAAACGATGGCTATTGCCGCTATTTGTGCGGCTCTATGATAATTTTGAGCGACTCTTTGCCGCTCATGACCAGCTCAAAGCCTTTTCAGAGATGCTTCAGCGTGCCTGTGAAATGCAGGACAAGCAAAACCCCGATAATGGATGCAAAGGCGATAATCCCTCCCAGGAAAACGAAATTGTAAATATGTTGCCCCCGGGGTTCTTCGGTGGTGGTAATATTCGCTTCAGAAAGCTGCTCATCGGCGATTTCCTCTTCATATGCAACGCATTTGTGTCCTTCGCATTTTTGGTTTCCATGGCAGTCGCTGTCTTCGCAGCATTCATATTCAATGCAGGCGTGGTTATCCAAATAACCGCAAACACATTTTATCCTCAGGCATTCGCCATCTGAGCAGTATTCGTTGTCGCTGCAATTGGAATCGTGGCTGCACCCTTCATCAGCCGGGGCTGGCGGGTAATATGTCCTAGAATGTGAAGCCCCTCCCGGGCAGGAACCGCAGTCCTGAGAGCATGCGTTGCAGGTCTCGCCTGTGTCGCAGTAGCTGTCGCCGCAGTAGGTCGAAGTCGAGCGGCAGAAGCTGTGGACGCAATAATCGACTGAGCACTCGATAGCAACGGTGCACGGAAGGCCTTCTGCCTTTATGTCTCCCATCTTAACAGTGTGCTCCGAGCCCAGGTTAACGCTTATGTTTACCTCGGTTCCGTTCATTGTATAATTGCAATCGGGAGAGAGGCTGCAGTTTGCACCGTCGAAGGTGACGAAGTAGCTGGTGGAATTCAGCTGGCCCGGCATTATAATCGTGAGGTTGGTTGCCCCCTCCCCATCGAGCACTATCTCGGTCTCGTTTCTCCCGTCAGCCGGCATGGTCGCCGAGAGTATGTCGATGTCCTCGTTGGATATGTTCTTTATCGCGGGCGTTGCTGAATAGGAGTAGGTGATGTTGGCGTAAGATATGTCGGTGGAATTGGTGTATATGTATGGGTTGGCCGAACTCCCATTAAGTTTTATTGACATCTCGTACCACATCCAGCTGTAATCGGCGGGCCAGTCAACGCTAAAATTGAAGTTCCTCCTCGATTCAACGCCCCCTGTCTGTAAAGCAAATGTATTTACATCCGTGTCTCTGCCATAGGTGACATACCTTTCCGTTCCCGTTGTCCCGTTTACGCTCAACCTGTATCTTATGGAATAATTGACCTGCTCGTATATGCCGAAAATATAGTCAGGGAGTATATCGACAGAAAACTGAATCCAGTCACCGCAATACCTGTATTCATCGGATGTCGGGGCTTCTCTCAGCAGGGATCCTGCATCAATGAATTTTTCTGACACCGGCTGGTAATGCGTCGGGAGCTGGGACCTGAAATAGTAAGTAACCGAACTTTCGGTGCCGTTGATTAAATAGATGTGTTTCCTTGCCTCGGAATTGCCCTGTGGGTCGGTTACGGTTAATAACAACGAATAGATGCCCTTTCTTGCCGGGGTAAAGCTTCCTGACACAAACGATCCCGCAGGTGAGCTCTGAAGGGAAGATTCTGATGGGTTTAATTCCAGCTGATAGGAGCATGCGGGGCATTCGCTTCCATTCACGTAAACCATGGTGAAGTTGAAGTTAACAGCTGACCCGACAACGCCCTTCTGGGAAGATGTTGAAAAGTTGAAGAACGTTTTCATGTTCTTTGAGAGCGTGTTTGATGTGAAGGAGTTCAAATAACCGCTCGAATAAACTGCTTTCAAATTCTTTTCAAGTGTGTTTGATACGACGGTATTATTCTCGCTTAAACCCAGTCCGTATGCGTTTGAGATTGCAGTGTTGTTGATAAGTGTATTGTTACTCGATCCTATAGAAAATCCATCCCCAGCATTGGAGATGGCCGTGTTGTTCACTATCGTATTGTTTGATGAAATGATCCAAAAACCGTTACCTAAATTCGAATTGATTGTGTTGTTGATTATTGTGGTGTTATCTGAGGCAGAAGTAAGCAATCCTGCTCTGCGATTCGAGCTAATTGTATTGCCCGCAATTATGATGTTGTCCGATGAATCAATATACATGCCATCGGCTGTTGAGGCTCCGCAGCCACTGCCACTGCCAATGCATGAAGCATTGTTCAGGCTTGCAGTGTTGCTAAGAATGTTGTTATTCGGAGAAGACATCAAATATATACCGTAACTTCTGGTCATACAGCTAACTGTACACCTGGAATTGCTGTGGCTGGCATTATTGTTAACAAGCGTGTTGTTGGATGATGATTCCAGATATATCCCGTAGGAGTAGGCACCACAAAAGTTGACGCTTCCATAACTGTTGGATTGCAGGGTGTTGTTTGAGAGGAGAGAATAGGAAGATGAACTGAGATAGATTCCATAGGTTTTGGTGGGATCTCCGAAAGCCACATTGCAAACAGGCCCATACGAATTTATCGTGTTGTTTGCAATGGTCGTGTTGTCTGATGAATTCACAGACACTCCCCGGCTGAAGTTCAGCAAAATGCAGTTGTTTATCGTGTTGTTGTCCTTTCCATCAAGATATATACCATAGCCGCTCGTGTTGCCCGTCATGCTGTATGACTGGCAGTCAAATATCTTACTGGTGAAGTTCTCGGGGTTATTGATGCAAGTATCATTTACGGGCGTTGATGCGTTGAGATAAACCGTATTGTAAGTGTTGTTGTTCAAAGCATTGGTGCAGTCGGTGCAGTTTGCGCAATAGAAAGCATTGCCTGATTCTGTGTAAGCATCAACGGGATGGAAAAACAAGAGGAATATACATGCAACTAAAGCCCAATGCAAGCCCCTCATATAAAATCATTTGGTTTCCAGAATAAATATATAACTATTTGTGCGGCTCTATGATAACCTTTACCGACGCCGCGCCGCTCATGACCAGCTCAAAGCCTTTCTGCGTTTGAGCGAGCGGGAGTCGATGAGTGACCATCGGCTTCACCTTGATCTTCTTCGTCTTTATCAGCTTTATCGCTTCTGTCAGGTCGCAGCGCGCCGCTGCGTATGTAGTGACGATGCTCGCCGACTTGAACCAGATGTCGTTGAACGGCAGCGGCACATCGGCTCCGGGGTCTGTGGGCGCGAAGAATAGAATCGTTCCTCCCGCATCGAGACAAGAGAACGCCTGCTTTATCGCAGGCATGGCACCTGTCGAAACTATGACTCTGTCCGCGAGCTTGCCTGCAAGCTCCTTTATCTTGGATGGGACGTCTTCGCGCGCGTCTATGACGTAATCCGCGCCCATCTTCTTGGCCATTTTCAGGCGGTATTCGCTCACATCGGTCGCGACGACTGTTGCGCCTTTCGCCTTCGCCAGCTGTATGTGGAGCAGGCCGGTCATGCCCGAGCCGAGGACCGCGACGACGTGGCCTTTACGCACGTTCGCGACGCGCTGGCCGCGGACAACGCAAGCGACGGGCTCGACGAACGTTCCTTCGTCGAAAGTCATTCCCTTGGGTAGTCGGAGCGTGCCTTTCTTCACGTTTATTTCGGGGACGCGTATGTACTGGGAGAAGCCGCCTGGATGGAAGTTGGTCGTCTTTAACGTGTGGCACGCGGTCTCGTTGCCGTCCCTGCAGTATGAGCAGCTGTCGCAGGGCACGTGATGAGTGACGAATATGCGGTCGCCTTTCTTGAAGCTTTTGACCTTTTTGCCTGTCTTGTGCACGACACCAGCAACCTCATGGCCGAGGACTAGCGGCGCCTTCTTTATGCGGTACCATTCCATGATGTCTGAGCCGCAGATGCCGGAAGACATGACTTTCAGAAGTATTTCCTTGTCGCCTATGTCCGGCACCGGCATTTCCTGAAGACGGATGTCATGGTTGTTGTAATACATGGCGACTTTCATAGTATCACGTTTTCGGTTTTCTTTCGGCTTTCGATTTTCAACAGCTTTCACTTCAGAATTCCCGTTATCCTGCTGAGCGGCCTGAGCGCCTCGAATATCCTGTCTTTATGCGTTACGGTGCCCCAGCTCACGAACACTGCCGCGGTTATGGCCGTGCCGAGCGCGAGATCCGAAACGAGGTTCGGGCCGATCATCATTAGTTCGCCGTTCCACGCGTGGTCGACGACTCCGAAGACTGACGCGCCCGCGAACATGAGGCTGAGCCAGACGCCCTCTTTATCCTTCTTGTGCATGACCTTTCGCCTCGCGGCTGTTATAATGCCAGTCGCCAGCGGAATTATATAACACACCATACCCATCACCCAACCTTTCGATTATTTCTTCTTTCTGGAATTCGCTTTCAGAATATTATACGCTTCCCTAGGGGTTGCCTTCTCGTGGACTATCGCCCTGACGGCTTTTATCATCGCTACCGGGTTGTCCGCCTGGAAGATGTTGCGGCCCATGTCGACGCCTGCTGCGCCTGCTTCTATCGCCTTGTATGCCATCTCCAGCGCTTCCATTTCCGGCAGCTTCTTGCCTCCGGCGATCACGACGGGCACCGTGCACGTATCGACGACTCGCTCGAAGCGGTCACAATAATAAGTCTTGACTATGCTCGCGCCGTGTTCGGCAGCGATGCGCGACGCCAGCGCAAAATACCTGTCGTCGCGAGCCATGTCCTTCCCGACGGCTGTCACAGCGACGACCGGGATTCCATACTCCTCGGCCTGATCCACGACCTGCGAAAGCCCTAGTATCGTGTCTCGCTCGTATTCCGAGCCGACCATTATCGAGAAAGCGACGCCGGCGACGTTGAGCCTGACTGCGTCCTTCATCGAGACGGTTATGCCTTCGTGCAGAATCTCTTTGCCAATCACGCTGGTCCCGCCCGAGACCCGAAGTACGACGGGAATGTCGATGTTAGTGTCCACGCAGTTGCGCAGCACTCCCCTCGTCGGCATCAGGCAGTCCGCGTAAGGCGCTAGCTGCATTATCATCTTCCTCGGCTTCTCGAGGCCGCTCGTCGGTCCTAGGAAATAGCCGTGGTCGACGGCGAGCATAAGCGTGTGGCCGTCGGGCCTTATGATCCTGTCCATGCGATTTTTCTTGCCCCAATCCATAACATCACCCCAAACCAAAATATGATGATATAAAAGACATTTTTGGAAATATAAAAGTTATTTTCATTTTCTGAAAGCGCGGACTATCGCACGTGGCTTTATGATGCCCAGCGGCGTGATGAAGCCTGTGACGTACTTCGCTGGTGTGACATCGAACGCAGGATTCCTCGCCTTCGCGCCTTTTGGCGTGACCCTGCACTGGCCCACGAAATGAATTTCGCCTTCGTCCCGCTCCTCGATTACTATCTGGCTGCCGGACTTGCAGCCGAGGTCGAAAGTGCTCCTGGGCGCGGCGACGTAGAACGGAATTTTGTTTTCCTTTGCGAGGACGGCTTTCTCATACGTGCCTATCTTGTTCGCGAAGTCTCCGTTCGCAGCGATCCTGTCCGCGCCGACTATCATCATGTCGACTTCTCCGCGTCGCATATAGTGGCCGAGCGCGTTGTCCGCTATGACCGCATGAGCGACTCCTTCGTTGAGCAGCTCCCATGACGTGAGTTTCGCTCCCTGTAAACGGGGGCGTGTCTCATCGACCCATACGAATATGTTCTTGTTTTGCCGCTTGGCGAAATATATGGGCGACAGAGCGGTGCCCCAGTCCACGCAGGCTATCCAGCCGGCGTTGCAGTGCGTTGCTATCCTGTAGTTGTTTTTTATCAGTTTCGAGCCGTGTTCCCCGATTTTCTCGCACGCCTTTGCTGATGCGTTCGCATACGCCTCCGCGGCTTTGATTGCCAGCCGTTTTTTCTGCTCCGGAGTTTTCGCGCTTTTGATTGAGTCAAGAATGAAGTCCACTCCGTGGAATAAGTCGTAAGCCGTAGGCCGCGCAGCCTTGATTTTTTTGGCCGTCTGCGCTATCTGGGCATCGAAGTTCTTTTTGGACGCGCTAGCGACGCCGAGCGCCATACCATACGCAGCCGTAGCTCCGATTGCCGGCGCGCCGCGCACGACCATTGTTTTAATCGCTTTCACTATCTCGTCCGTCGTCCTCAGGCTGACGATTTCGAACGCGTGCGGTAGAAGCAACTGGTTTATCATTTTCATTTTGTTTTTTTCCAGCCAGACCGTGCGGTAATGCCTGCCATTGACTAACATAGAATAAAATTAAGGGAAAGGGGTTAAAAAGTTTAGAAGAGCAGCGGAGCGAATAAGAGCGCGACTATGCTCATCAGCTTTATCAGGATGTTCATGCTAGGACCGGCCGTGTCTTTGAATGGGTCGCCGACAGTATCGCCGACGACCGCGGCTTTATGAGTGTCGCTGCCCTTGCCACCGAAGTTGCCGTCCTCTATGAACTTCTTCGCGTTGTCCCACGCGCCTCCCGCGTTGGCCATCATGACAGCCAGCAGGAAGCCTGTCGCCGTCGCACCCGCCAGCAGCCCGCCCAGCGCAGCGGGGCCGAGCAGCAATCCCGTCGCAAGCGGAGCGATTATCGCCAACGAACCGGGAACTATCATTTCGCGCAGCGAAGCCTGCGTCGATATCTCGATGCAGCGCGTGTAGTCCGGCTTCTTCTTGCCGCTCATTATGCCGTTGTCCTTGAACTGCCTGCGGACTTCGTTCACAATCTTGTAAGCGGTTTTGCCTACGGACGCCATTGCGAACGAGGAGAACAGGAACGGCAGCAGAGCGCCTAAGAAAAGGCCTGTGACGACGAATGGGTTTGTCAGAGACATGTTCTCAAGGCCAAACGTTTGAGCGTACGTGACGAAAAGCGCCAGCGCCGTGAGCGCGGCCGAAGCGATGGCGAAGCCCTTGCCCATCGCGGCCGTCGTGTTGCCGACTGCATCGAGATTCTCTGCTCGTTCACGCACTTCGCCGTGAAGCCCCGCCATTTCTGCGATGCCTGCGGAGTTGTCCGCGACCGGGCCGTACGTATCAGTCGCCAGCGTAATGCCCAGAGTGGAAAGCATGCCCACCGCGGCAATCGCTATCCCGTACATGCCCGCGAACTGGTATGCAATCAATATGGAAGCGCCTACTGCAAGAACCGGAATGAGTGTGCTTTTCATGCCGACAGCGAGGCCGATTATTATGGTCGTGCCCGCGCCCGTCTGCGACGCCTCAGCGATGCTCTGCGCGGGTCTCTTGTCTTTCGAAGTATAATATTCGGTAGCGAGGCCTATCACCACGCCCGCGACGAGGCCGGCGACTGTCGCGTACCAGACTCCTATCTGCGCGCCGGCATAGATTATGATGAAATACGAGAACACGAACATTATTGCTGAAGACGCGTAGATGCCGCGGTTGAAAGCGGATATTGCGCCTTTGACCTGAGTCTTCTCGTTAGTGCGCACGAGGAACGTGCCTATGACCGAAGCGACGATGCCCAAGCCGGCCAGCGCGAGCGGCAGGATTGCTCCCTGAAAGGACGAGAATATCACGCCCAGCGCCATGGCGGCGATTATCGAGTTGACGTAGCTTTCGAAGAGGTCGGCTCCCATGCCGGCTATGTCGCCGACGTTGTCACCGACGTTGTCCGCGATGACGGCCGGGTTTCTCGGGTCGTCCTCCGGGATGCCTTTCTCGACCTTGCCCACTAAATCAGCTCCGACGTCCGCGGCTTTGGTGAATATGCCTCCGCCGACCCTGGCGAAAAGAGCGATGGATGACGCACCGAAACCGAAGCCGTAGATTATCTGCGGGTCGCCGAAAACAATGTAAAGGAACGCCACTCCGAGCAGGCCGAGTCCGACCACCGACATGCCCATGACCGTGCCGGAAGAGAATGCGATGCGCAGCCCTTCGTTAAGGCTTTTCCTGCAGCCTTCCGTCGTTTTTGCGTTCGACCTCGTGGCGATGCGCATGCCGATGTTGCCTGTGAGGGCGGAGAACACCGCGCCGAGCACGAACGATGCAGCAGTCTCCTTGTTGATGAGGACGAGTAGAATTATCGCCATCACGACAACGAAGACTGACAGGATTTTGTATTGCTTGTTCAGGTAGGTAAGCGCGCCCTTGTGGATGATGCCGCTTATCTCTCTCATCTTCTCGTTGCCTTCCGGTTTTTTCTTCAGCGTCCAGGCAAGATAGCCCGCGAAAACAAGAGCTATTACGACCGATATCCAGACGAAAAACTCAAGGAACATCATGCCTACCCCTCCCCGAATAACCCTCAATATAAATAATTAGGTTGGCTGCTCCCTTTATACTTTGTTGTCTGATTGTGCGTCTATATGAACAGCGTCGCGAATATCAGTGCGAGCGTGCTGAGCAGCTTTATCAGCACGTGCAGGCTGGGACCGGCCGTGTCCTTGAACGGGTCGCCCAGCGTGTCGCCGACCACCGATGCTTTATGCGCGTCCGTGCCGTGACGGCCTTCGGATTCAATGCGCTTCTTCGCGTTGTCCCACGCGCCTCCGCCCGTGTTCATCATCATCGCGAGCAGTATGCCTGAGATGGTCGCGCCTATGAGAAACGCGCCAGCAGCTTCGGCCCTGAGCAATATGCCCACCGCTATCGGAGCGATGATAACGAGCATGCCCGGCAGTATCATCTGGCGCAGCGACGCCTTAACGCTTATGTCCACGCACTTAGCGTAGTCCGGCTTGGCCGTGCCTTTCATGATGCCAGGCGTCGCCTTGAACTGCCTGCGGACTTCGTTTATCATATCCTGCGCAGCTTTGCCGACGGCCCTTATGGCGAAAGAAGAGAACAAAAACGGCAACAACGCCCCGAGGAACGCGCCCACGAAAACGACGGGTTTCGCCACGTCTATGCTTGTAAGACCGGCGACCTTGAAGTATGCAGAGAACAAAAGGAACGCGGACAGAGCAGCGACTCCCATCGCATACCCTTTGGTCAGCGCTTTGGTAGTGTTGCCTACGGAGTCTAGGCTGTCCGTCCTGTAGCGCGTCTTCTTGTCGAGCTTCGACATTTCCGCAATGCCGCCTGCGTTGTCGGTGATCGGTCCGAAGACGTCCATCGCGAGTATCATGCCAGTCGTAGCGAGCATGCCCATCGTAGCGACCGCCGTCCCGTAAAGCCCGCCGAGCGTGAACGACGCGAGCAGCGCGACGCAGATGACGACGACCGGAAGCGCAGCCGCTTCGAGAGCGATGGCGAAACCGGTTATTATGTTGGTCGCCGCTCCTGTATGCGAAGACCTGGATATGTTCCTGACTGGCCTGTAATGCTTGGACGTGTAGTACTCGGTTATTATGGCTATCAGCAGGCTCGAAACAATGCCTATCAGAGATATATAATAATAGTTTATGCTGCCGAGAGTGTTCATGACGAGCGGATAGAACGCTATGCCCGCGACTACCGCCGTGACTGCCAATCCCTTCCACAATGCGCGCATCGGGTTGTTGCCCTCTTTCGTGGAGACGAAGAATGATCCGATCATGGTGGCGTAAATTCCGACTGTCCTTGCAAGCAGCGGGAAGATGATGCCGTAGATGCCGAACACCGGCATGAACGCGACGCCCAAAATCATGGCGCCGATGTTCTCCGCGGTTATCGATTCGAACAGGTCTGCTCCGCGCCCTGCGCAGTCGCCGACGTTGTCGCCGACAAGGTCAGCTATCACCGCAGGGTTCCTGGCGTCGTCCTCGGGGATGCCTTTTTCAATCTTGCCCACGAGGTCAGCGCCTATGTCCGCGGCTTTCGTGTAGATGCCGCCGCCGAGCTGCGCGAACAGCGCGGCAAGCGAAGCGCCGAAAGCGAAACCCGTTATCATTTGCGGGTCGCCGAAAAGCATGTATAACGAAGTGACGCCTATAAGGCTAAGGCCCATGACGGCAAGGCCCATGACAAGGCCGCCCCTGAAAGAGACTCTTATCGCCCTGTTGATGCCGGTCCGAGCCGCGTTGGCCGTGCGTATGTTGGCGCGCGTCGCGACGTCCATGCCCAGGAAGCCCGCGAACAGCGATGCGGCGACGCCGAGTATGAATGAGAAGCCGGTCTGCCATGAGAAAAAAATCCCTAGCAGAACAGCGACTACGACTCCTATTATGGCGATGGTCTTGTACTGGCGCCTGAGGAAGGCGTAGGCGCCGGTCCTTATGTAATCGGCGATCTCGTTCATCTTGTCTGTGCCTTTGTCCTGCTTGTTGACCCACCATGCTATGAGCAGTGCGACAAGAATCGAGAATACTCCGCTTCCCAAGGCGAAATACAAAAGTTCGTTGACCATCAGCACACCTATCATGATAAATTTCTTAATATTGCCGCGGTAGCTTTTAAAGTTTTCCTATTCCACGGACAATCACGAACAATATATGATATTATTTAATTTGTCTGTGGCTTGCTAAAAATGCGATTCAAACCATGCAAGTCAGATGTGCTTCAGAATCTCGCGCATGTCCTTCTTCTCTATGACCACGTCCGCTACCGCCTTCAGCTTGTCGGACTTGGGATCGAAGGCTATCGCCAGGCCGGCGATTTTCGAGGCGCTCACGTCGTTGCTGTGGTCGCCGACGAACACACATTCTTCCAGCGGGATGCGCTCGGCCGCACAGATTTCGCGGAGGGCGATGTCCTTGTTCCACGCGTCGTGGCAGGTATCAATCCCTTTTACGCTGCCTTTGCCGTCGAAAAATATTTTCAGTATGTACACGTAATCGAAAAGTTTTTTGTAATCAGGTATGATCTTTTCAAGGACCACGTCCATGCTTCCCGAGACGATAGCGAGCTTCATGCCCTTCGCCTTAAGCGCATCCAGCGTCTCGCGCGCGCCTTTCATCAGCTTTACGCGGTCTAACGCCTTCAGCACCTTGTCCCTGTTGACGCCGTATTCCACCATGAGCTTCATGTCGCCCTCCGCCCACTCCCGGTAGCCTATCTCGCCGGTCCTGAACTTGTCGCGCAGTTCTATCCTTCTCGGATGCTCGTTTATGCCCAGCGATTCGAGTATGGTCCTCCATATCGACGCTGTGCCGTCGGCGAGCGTGCCGTCTAAGTCAAAGACGACTATCTTGTATTTTGGACGGGTCTGCTTTGTTGACATAGAAACAGAATTGTTTTCATTTCTTAAATAAAGTTTTAAATAAAATTTGCGCGCGGCCTGCGCTAGTAATCGCCTGTTTCCACCAGGTATCTTTTCTGGTGGAGCGTGATGCAGCGGATGCCCGCGGCCTTCGCGCTGTTAAGGAGTGCCTGGTCCTGGGTGCAGACGGCATAGTTCTTCGTCTTGGCGAGGCGCAGTATCTCGTCGTCCACTCGTTTCAAATCGCCTTTCGTCTGGAGAACCGTGACGCCGGAATTCCTGACTATCTGGAGCGCGACGCGCGAGGCTTTCGCTATCTTCCCGCCTTTAGTCGAAAATTTCTCCAGCTCCGCGACGACGAGATCGAGCGTGAATATCTCGATGTAGCCGAGGCTCATCAGCCCTGAAATGATGTCGACCTTGAATTCGACCGGTATCATGAGAAAGTTCGTGTCGAGAAGCGCTTTCATGACGAGATGATGGGATTTAGAAATAAATAAGTTGCGCCACAATTATTATATTAATTGGTATTATAATTACAGCAACAATCTCCAGCGACTACAACGGCCAATAGCGGATTGTGGGTTTTGAGCGGTTGGTAAGGCTATGATAAGGCTCGAAAAGATAGTTGTCCAGGGCTTCAAGTCGTTCAAGCGCCCGGTGACGATGCAGTTCCCCATGAACTTCGTCGTCGTGACGGGACCGAACGGCTGCGGAAAATCGAATGTAGGCGATTCCATAGCCTTCGTGCTCGGCCGCTCGTCCTCAAGGCATTTGCGCGCGAAGAAGGCGCAGGACCTGATTTTCCACGGCAGCAAGGGCAGGACGGCCGCGGATTTCGCAAAAGTCAACCTCGTTTTCTCCAACGAAAAGAAAGTGCTCCCGGTCGAGGAAGGGAATGTCACAGTCACGAGGACTCTGAACAAGGAAGGCGTGTCGTCGTATCGCATGAACGGCAAGGTCACGACGCGCCAGCAGATAATAGACATCTTCATGCAGGCCAGGCTCAATCCTGGCGGCCACAACCTGATAAAGCAGGGCGACGTGTCGAAGATTATAGACATGAACCCGCTCGAGCGAAGGGAAATAATAGACGAGATATCCGGCATAAGCGAATACGACGAGAAGCGCGACCGTGCCATGAAAGAACTCGATAAAGTCGACGCGAAGGTCAAGGAAGCCGAAATCATTCTGCAGCAGAAGGAGCAGATCGTGGACAAGCTGAAGCGCGACCATGACTCCGCCCTGGAATACCAGAAGCTCAACAACGAACTGGAGCTTGTCAAGTCCACCATAATCTGGAAAGAGTTCACTTCCGCCGAGAAGAACATGGGCAGCATCGGCGACGAGATAGGCAGTCGCGAGAAAGCGCTCGTCGTTCTGGACGCTGAAGTGAAGAAGATAGACGTCCAGATGGACGCGAAGGAAAAGGAAATGGAAAACCTCATGAAAGAGGTCATGAGGAAGGACCAGATAGACGCCGTCTCGAAGGTCTCGAGGCTCGAGGCGTCTATCGAGAGTAAAGAGAACCTCATCGATTCGAACGGCCGTGAAATCGGCCGCCTGAACGAGATGATAAAAAGTCTCACCATGCTTAACCGCGACGTTTCGCCGAACCTCAAGCCCGTCCTGCAGATGGGCGGCGTGCGAGGTTTCGTGCGCGACCTCGTGGTCGTGCCTGATCAGTATCGCGTGGCGGCCGACGTCGCAGCTGGCGCGCACATGAACGACATAGTCGTCGATAACGTGAATACTGCGATTAACTGCGTGCGCTACCTGAAGGAGAATCGCGTCGGTCGCGCGAGGTTCCTGCCGCTCGACAAGATTCACGCGTCGTCGAAGACGCAACTCCCCGACGGCACGCTGGGCTGGCTTTCGGACCTGGTGCACCATGAGAGGGAATATACTAATGTTGTAGAGTATGTCTTCGGCAGCACGGCCTGCGTCAACGATTTGGACAAGGCGAAGAAGATCACGGAAAAATCGCGCTCGCGAATGGTCACGCTGGACGGCGATCTCTTCGAGACGTCCGGAGCGGTTTTTGGCGGCTTCTACTCGAAACAGGGAAAATCGTCATCGCTGCCCGAGACGAAGAAATACGCTTCAGACATCACCAAGCTCGAGGAGGAGAACCGGATCCTTAAGCTGGAGATAGAAGAGATCGAGAAACAGCTCGGCCAGTTCAGGAAGCAGTTAAAGGACACGAAGAGCTTCGATTACGAAACGCGCATGAACAAGATAAAAGGCGAGATAGCCGGCCTCAGCGGGAGGCGCAGGGAAGCGTATGACAGAAAAGCGACGACACAGGAAGAGATAAACAGGCTCAGGATAAACATGGCGAGATACGAGGCGAACTTCGAGAACCTCAACGTCCAATGGGAAGGCAGCAAGAAGAAATGGGATGCGCTTTCCGAAAAGGAGGAATACCAGAAAAAGGGCCTGCAAACGCTGAAGGACGCGGAAAGGGAGGCGCTTTCTAAAATCGCTTCCCTCGGCCCGGTAAACATGAAGGCGATAGACGAGTTCGACGTGCTCTTCGAGGAGTTCGGGGAGTTCAAGGGCAAGGTAGACCAGATAGTCAGGGAGAAAAACAGCATCATGTCCACGCTGGAGGAGATAGACAACAGGAAACGCGAGGTCTTCACCATCACGATGACGGAGATGTCAAGGCTCTTCAAGGAGATTTACATGGAGCTGACCAGCGGCGAAGCCGATTTAACGCTAGAAACGCCGAACGACATAAACTCGGGCCTGCTCATACTGGCGCAGCCGCCCGGCAAGAAGCTGCTCTACATAGACTCGATGTCCGGAGGCGAGAAGGCGCTGACAGCGCTGGCGTTCCTGTTCACGATACAGAAGTTCAAGCCGTCGCCGTTCTACATATTAGACGAAGTGGATGCGCCGCTCGACAAGATAAACACCAAGCGCGTCATAGACATGGTCAAGAAGCAGTCGAAGAAAGTCCAGTTCATAATCATCTCGCACAACACGGAGATGGTGAAGGCCGCGGATATCGTGTACGGCGTCTCGATGGAGGACGGCGAGTCGAAGCTCATCGGCATAAAGATGCCGGACGACAGCAAAAAAGCGGGGGAGAACATCGAGGGGCTTGAAGACGTCCCGGACGCGGGCAACAATTAGAAAACATCAGAACCTGAGTTCATCGCCGATTTTTGTTTTAGTTTCCCTTGCGCGGCCGGCGCTTACCTCGATGACCCATTTGCATTTCGCTTTCGGCACGTAGATTCTCCACGTTTTCGGATGTCTCGAAATGGGAAGCACTTTTTCCTTCATGTCCACGACCTTCTTTTCTGCCGATATGAAAATTATGTCAATGGGGAAGCGCATGAAAGGCATCCATATGCCGGGCTTCGTCTCGCCGGGGAATTTCATGAGCAAACCAGCGTTTTTTGCGAGCGAGTCGCGGAACATCAGGCCCTTTGTTTTCTGCCACTCCGATTTGGCCACTTCTGTTCTTTCAGCCACGACGGTCTTTTTAGTGGCGTTGATAATTTTCATAAGAAGAATATGGTTCCGGTTATAATTATTTCTTCCTGAAGGGCACGAGCTCGATTTTCGTATGTTTCAGTATCTCGATGCCTTCATCATCGGGGTAAATCTCGACGTATACGATCTTCGCTATCCCTGAGTTGGCTATCATCTTGGCGCATATCTTGCACGGCTTCGCGTTGACATACATGGTAGCTCCGTCCATCCTGAGCGGGTCGCCGCGGATTATCGCGTTCTGCTCGGCATGGACGCCCCTGCATACTTCATGGCGCGTCCCGGACGGGATTTTCAATTCGTCACGTAAGCAGCCGATCTCAAGGCAGTGCGGCAGGCCGCGTGGCGCGCCGTTGAAGCCGGTCGAGACTATTATGTTGTCTTTGACTATGACCGCGCCGATGTTCCTGCGGAGGCATGTGGAACGCTTGCCCACCTGCTCGACGATGTTCATCCAGTATTCGTCCCAAGTCGGGCGGCTCGTTCGCGCCTCATGTTTTTTTGCTTCCATGGAATTCGCCTGAGTCATATTATATATTGAAATATATTAAG
This sequence comes from Candidatus Aenigmatarchaeota archaeon, assembly GCA_026397315.1. Classification (GTDB taxonomy): domain Archaea; phylum Aenigmatarchaeota; class Aenigmatarchaeia; order QMZP01; family QMZT01; genus JBGPQP01. The sequence continues at coordinate 15,166 of JAPLVC010000001.1, forward strand.
TTTAGGCCACGGGCAGGCCCGGCTCCGTGGGCGTCTTTTCGTGCGCGTATTTGTAGTCGGTCTTTTTCACGATCTTCGCGCCCTTTGTCTCGAGCTGGAAAAGGATGAAACAGCTCGCGAGCGCCATGACACCGACGAACAGGAACGTATATTTGAAGCCGATGAATTCTGCTATGGCCGCGCCTATGGCAGCCGTCGCTGCCGTGCCGACTCCAGTGAGCGTCGAATAAAGGCTCCACTCGTAGCTCTCGTGGCCTTTGTCGAGGTTCGTGCTCCACAGGCCGAGCCATGTCGGGAAAGAGAATCCCGCTCCTATGCCTGCTACGATTTCAGCAACGTAAACGTAAATTATGTTGTCGGCGAAGATGTATATGAACGGAACAGTCGAAGCCACGACGGTCCCAATTACGAGCAGCCTCACTTTGTCGTCGCTCTTGTCCACGTACTTTGAGAACGGCAGCTGTATGGCGCTTTTCGTGACCAGGAACAACGCGCTGGCGAGCCCGGCGGTGAAAATCGTCCCGCCTGCTAGATTGTCCTTTATGTAAATCGCCAGTATCGGGCTGATGAGGCCGAAGCCTGTCAGGAAAAATATGTCGGCAATCATCAGGAGCTTTATAGTGCGGTTCATACCCTTTCTTCACTTCAGTCTATAAAAATTTTTATCTAAAGCATGCGCACACACATCTACAGAATCGTCTGGTCGTCTTTTAACTGGTTCAGCTGGTCCTTTATGTCTTTCGCGACTTTCGGGCCGATAATCCTTGAAAGGCTTTCCAGCGGCACTTTTCTCAGGTCCGCTAGCGAACGCAGATTCGAGTTGAACAGCATTCTCGCCCTCGCGCGTCCCACGCCCTTCAGCATGACCAACGCTAGCAACTCTTCGCGAATGCCGTATTTCACGCGGATGCGCGCCTTCTTTATGTGTTTTAACAAGTCTTTCTTGCCCGACAGTTGCGCGAGCTCGTGCGTCGAATAGAGGAGCCAGTCCGCGTTCGACAGGCGGACGTGAAGCTCCCCCGGCGCGACGCCGAAGTTCTCGAATATCATGTCCTCTCCGAGCTCGTCCGTCCACTCGAGGAAGAACCACGCCGTCTTTACCGAGCGCACGTAGTCCTCGTATTCGACGTCCCACGGATTCGGCGGCTTCTCGACGAGCGTTTTCTCGTTCTGGACCAGTATGTCGTTTATCTTTTCCATGTCCCTCTTGCGTATCGATAACGCTGGTCTCATTTCCATAGTGCGCGAAATGAGCTGGAAGAGCGCGAACGGATGTATGTAATCCCCGGCTTTTGCGAGATTCTTTATCAGGTAGTTGGCAGTGAGCGGGTCTATGTATAATTCGGAGACGCGCTTGCCTATTGCAGTCGCCTCGAGCTTGCCGCTGCCCTTTGTCATTTCCAGCGCGGAGCGGAAAGGGTTGGGACCAGCGGCTTTGCTGCCATCGCCTTTCACGAAGCCGAAGTCCTTCAGCATTTCCAGGACCGCATCGAGCTTGCTGTTGAGCTGCGACATGTCGCCGTACTGTTTTGCGTAGAAAGTCTTCGAGAAGAATTCGGATAGCCGTTGTTTTGAGAAAGCGAGTCCGCTCGCAATCAGAGCGAGCGAATGCATGCGGAGGACGGGTTCGACGCCGAGCTTCGACTGTATCTTCTCCGGCTCGCCGTTTATGTAGTTGTCGAAAACGTATTCTGCCTCGCCCTCGCTTTTCGCGATGAGTATCGCTTCGCCCTCCTGGTCGTATTTCGGGCGGCCTGCGCGGCCCATCATCTGCTGGACTTCGAGAGCGGGAATGTAATCGCTGCCATACCCGGATGAGAAGCGCTTGAGATCGCGTATCACGACTCGATACGCCGGGAGGTTAACGCCCCACGCGAGCGTCGGAGTCGCTGTGATGAATTTTATCGCGCCTTCCTTGAAGCCGTCCTCTATCGCCTTCCTCTGCTCGTTGGTAAGGCCTGCGTGGTGGAAGGCGACGCCGTTGAGAACCTGGTTGGCGAGTTTCTCGCACTGCATGGTCGGGCGCTCGATTGCACCGCGCACTTTCTGCGAAATGCGCTTCAGCTTCTCTTTGTCCGCGGCGCTTATCGACTCGCCGATGACCTTGCCGAGATTTCCGGAAAGCGCTTCGGTGCTGCTGCGCGTCGATACGAATATGAGCGCCTGCTTGTTCAGACGCAGTGTGTCTTTAGCGATTTCGAAGTCGGGCGGCAGCTCATTCGCTAGCGACGTCTCCTGCTTCTTCGGCTCGTAATGAATCTTGCTGTCGAAGCACACGCCCTTGTAGAGTTTCACGGGCCTGTATTCTGAATATACGGGAACGGCGTCCAGCCATTCGGCGATTTCCTCGTAATTTTTTATCGTCGCCGAGAGCGCGAGTATCTGAGGATGCGCGAGCTGCCGGAGCTTGGTTATCGTCACTTCGAGTGTAGGCCCCCTGGACGGGTCGTTGAGGAGGTGAATCTCGTCGACGACGACAAGGCCGATCTGCCCTATCCACGGGATTCCGTGCCGTAACAGCGAATCGAACTTTTCCGACGTTACGATTATGATGTCCGAACGGGAGAGCCACGGGTCATTCGAATCCAGATCGCCCATGCTGAGCGAAATCTTTATGCCAAGTTTCTCATACTTGCTGACGAAATCATGATACTTCTCGCTTGCCAGCGCGCGCAGCGGGACTATGTAAACGACTTTCATGCCTTTCTTTATGACGTTTAGCGCGGCGAATTCCGCAACCAGCGTTTTTCCGCTCGCAGTCGGCGCTGCTACGACCATGTTCTTCCCGTCGAGCAGCCCGGCCTTGAGAGCTGCCTCCTGGACGGGATTCAGCTGCGTGATGCCTGACTTCTCGAGAACCAGCTTCACTGACGGATTCGCTTCCGAAAGGCTCATAGATATAAGATATCCCCATTAAAATTAAATATGGTTATGGCTGAGCGCATGAACGCGCGCGTGCATCTGCTGATATCCGGCGAGGTTCAGGGCGTCTTTTTCAGGGCGAGCACGCGGAAGTTCGCCAGCGACCTCGGCGTGACGGGATGGATCAGGAATCTTTCGTCTGGCATGGTCGAGGTCGTCGCTGAAGGACGAAAGCCGCTGCTTGACAGGCTCATCGAATACTGCAAACAGGGCCCGCAGGGAGCGAAAGTGGACGAGATGGAAATAGATTGGGAGAAGTTCAAAGGGGATTTGCAGGGCTTCGCGGTCAAGTCTTAGACTTTATAGCGTGACCCGAGCTGTCGGTGAGCCGTTCCATCGCGTGGCCGCCGTGAAGTATTTGTCCTATGTCATCACCGATGTGGATAAGATTGTTGAACCTGTTCCTCAGTTCCTGGGCCTTTGATTTTTTATTTTTCGGGCTTATTTTCACGTATTCTCCCAGGCTTGAACGGCGGATTGCTGAAACCGTCTCGAATATGCTTCCGTATATTATGTCGTGCGCCAGTTCCGGTATTTCTGCGGGCTTCAGATGCTTGTTGCGGTATGAAACGTCGCGAAGTTCGTTATGAAGCTCGAAGGCGGATCTGAGCATGTGCAATATTTTTTTGTCGTTTTCGTAAAGGATTGGCTCGTTTTCCCTTAAGGTCGTTATTCTTACGCCGCTACTCCTGAAAAGCTCGCGGGCGTATGACGTGTCGCCGGTGGCCCAGCGCGTTTATCGCGGCCCCGGAAATCACGTATTTGGCTTTTGTGGATGCATCGTGATATTTCTCTTTAACAAGATCGATCAACTCTGCGGCGCTGTAATCCTCCCTGAAAAGGTTGTATCCGAACTGCAGCTTTTCACCGAGAGGAATCCTGTGAGGCATGCCGTCACCAAAATACAGAAGTTTATTTTGAATCTTGATTCTAACACATTTAAAAGGCTCGTGTTCAGAAAAAGAGAGGCCGGAGAATTTGCTTTATTGCGAAAGCTGGCCCTTCGCTGCTGGAATGAACTTCTGGAACTCGTCCAGCGGGATTTTCTCCAGAGTCTCCCTTGCGTCTGGAGCGGCTTTTATGAGAATCGCATTTCTTATTCTTCTCGCGAGCTGCTTTGCTTCTTCGTCGCCGGGCCTTATGACGGCGAAGGCCTGCGTTTGCTTGCTGACGGTTGCGACCGGACCTGCGACGATCTCTGGCGGCGTGTCCTTTTCCAGCTTAACGCCTATCGCCATCTTCAGCTCCGTGCCCCGGAACCATTCGCGCTCGCCGTAAATCATGAAACTTCCCTTGGGCAGATATTCGCCGGGCTGCGCCTGCTTCGAGACCTGCTCGGGCTTTATGCAGTAAACATCGATGGTCCCGACGCCCGCCTGCCATGCCTTCGAATAAGATGCCGTGAATTCTGCGGCTTCTTTTTTCGCAACGTCTGTGATGGCCTTGCCTTCAGAACGAATGACGACGAAAGGCGAGCCCTGTATGTCCGAGTGCAGGACCAGGTCGCTCTTGCCAGCGTATTTTTTCACCAGAACTTCGTTCGACGTCGCGTCCTTGCCGCCGACTATGAGAAATCCGTCGCTAGAAACGAACCACCTGAACTTCTCGAACCATTTCTTGTCTTTCTTTTCGACTTTCGCTAGCCTGCCTTTCGTTTCGATTTCCGGAACCTCTTCCATTTTTTTCTTCGTTTTTTTCATCGCCTCGCTCACGCCCGCGATTTTCTTCTTCGCGAACTTGGAGCGCTCGTAATAGGCCTGCGCGTTCTCCATGACTGTCCTGCGGAAATCGATTTCCAGCCTGCTGCCTTCTATCTCTAGTATGACGAGCGCCTTGCTCTCCTTTATTTCCTTGACCATCTTGCCGTCCGGCAGCTCTTTGATGACCGCCTTGATCTCGTCCCAGGAAAGGCCGGAAGCCTTCATCTTGTTTATCCAGTCGATGATGCCCTCGACCTGAGCGTAATTGTTGTAAATAAGGTCTGCCATCGACTTCTTCTCTTCTCGGGCGACTTCCCATTTCTGCAGAGACGACGATTGCTCGTTAAGCATGCGGCCGTATTTATCGCGATGCGTTGCGACTACGTCTTTCCCGTAGTTCTCGGCCTGCACTATCTGCTGCTCCATGTAGAACTCGTCCAGCGCGGAGTAGAACGTTTCCGTCTGTTTTAGCGCGCTGCCTGCATCGGGATTCTGCAGCTCGAACGGCGCTACAGCATTCTCGTATATGGTGGGCTTTACCGTGAAATTGTCAATCTCCCTTATGGTGTTGAAAAGCGATACGCAAAGGCCAGGACTCATGCGCTCCGCCGGCGTGTCTGCATCTATCTTCGCTAGTAAGCATATCTCTTTCGCGTAAAGCGGGCCGAAGCCCATGCCTGCGGCGATGACTGCGATTATCTTCTTGTTTATTTGAGAAAGGTATTCGCGCATGTATTCGAAGCTCACCGCGAAAGGGTTTATGCGCGTCGGCGGATAAGCGTAAGCGACTTTTGGCCTGAGGATGCGGTCCTTCCAGTCCTGCGTGTAGAGCGGCATTAATATTTTGCGCTCGGTGTCGCAGAGGATGAGGTTGCCATCTGCGAAAAGCTCGATCACCAGCACGTTGTTAGCAGTCTCTATCTCGACTATCCTGTCGAAGCCGTGCTGGCGGACGTCGAGTATTTTCGTCGCTTCCATTCGCTTTCGTAACAGCTGGCAGAAGCCCGGCGGCTCGGACGGCGATGGCTTCCTGTAAGTGGTTATGAAAATCCTGTTCTTGTCCGCGTAGAGCCAGAGCTGACCCTTCCCGGGCGCGAATACCTCGAAGAGGAACTGGTGCGTCTTCTCGTTCGGTTTGCCCGGAACCGGGATTTCATACTGGTAGATTTTCCTGATATACCCGTTCGCTAACGATGACTTCAGCTCTTTAGCCAGAAAGCGCAGGTCGAGCGACGACATCTCGTAGTTTTCCATGATAATTAATTCGCCGGCGGGTTATTTAATCTGTCTCATTTGGATTGCCTGAGAACAAAAGGTATGAGGTCGTTGCCCTTTATCATGAAGCCGCACTCGCACGACTTTTCGTCGAACTTCCTGGCGATGCCGGGTTTTATGCCGTCACCTGCGACGAGAACCGGGACCGGGTCACCGGTGTGCCTGTAAAGCTTGTAAGCCGGGTCGCTCGCCGTCCGGTGGTCGGACGTTATGACAATCGCAGTGTTTTTCATGTCCACCGCTTTCATCAGCCCGCCAAGCTGCCCGTCTATTTTCTCTATGAATCCCGTCTTTTCGTCACGCTTCGCGTCGTGGGAAAGTATGTCGGTGCCGTTGATGTGCAAAAGGACGAAATCATACGCTTTCATCGCTTCCGCGGCTTTTTCGAACTTGCCTTTCAGGTTCGTGTCGGGATAGCCTGTCGCTCCGGGGACTGTGATGATGTCCATGCCCAGGAACGCAGCGACGCCTTTGATTATGGGGATGCCGCCTATGCAGCAGGAGCGCATGCCATACTTTTTTTTGAATGGCTCAACTGCCGTCTTCCTCGAGAAGCCGCGCATCAGGATAACGTTGGCCGGGAATTTCCTCTCTTTGTTTACGCTTTCCGTGGAAAGCATTTTGCCTGTCTTGAATACGAATTTGTTCAATACGCTGGACGTGAATTTCGCTTCCGCGTTTTTCGCCTTGAACTGGAGCACGGGCACGCCTTCCTCTTCCGGGTCGTTGGATTCGACGTTTTCGGAAAGCTTGACATTCTCATCAAGCGGCCTCATGACTATTACCACCCTGTGACCAGCGGACTTTTTCAGGAAGAAATGGACGCCGTCTATCTCGATGCCGTCGAGCCTTTCAGTGAGCTCTTCGAGCCCGGTTTCGTCGCGTCCCGCGCGGCGGTCGAGGATGTTGCCGTTAGCCCCGAGCGTCGCAAAGTTGCCGCGGATGCAGACATCGCTTTCTCGTATGTCTTCCATGCCGAGGCCCAGCGCCTCGAGGTAGCCGCGGCCCGGGTATGTTTCTTTGGAGTAGAAACCCAGAAGGCTGAGATACCCGAAATCCGACTGCGGCGTTCCTTTATAGCATATGTCGAGAAGCCCGCACGCCCCTTTCGCTGCCAGCGCCGACATGTTGGGTTTCCTGGCAATTTCATAGGGAGTCTTCTTGCCTACGTCGCCACCGCCGTCGAGCACCAGCATCAGAATTTTCATGGTTTTTTCACCATTAATTCTTATACAAAACTACTATAAAAGCCGTTCCCAGCGTAGCCCACCCCCCATTCCGGAACATTAACCGTTTGTTATGCCGGGAAAAAATTCTCTAAAAAATTTATACTAATATACTATTACAGAAAAGAGGAATGAAAGAAGAGGAAAGCTGCTCATCTCTCGAGGATGAAATACCTGTCTTCCTCGGCGTGCGGGACTTCGTCCAGCAGCATGCCGCGCTCTTTCCCGACGCCTATCACGTCGAGCTTGCGGACATTCTCTATGGCACGGCTGAGCTTATTGTTTTTCTCGGCGTATATCTCGAAAAGCACTTCGCCTTTCCTGACCTTGTCGCCGAGCTTTTTCTTGAAATATATTCCAGCCCCCTTGTCCCTTGGGGCGCCGGCGTCCCTTGCGATTATGTCTATACCCTTATTGCTTATCCACAGCACCTTGCCTGACTTGCTGGATTTGAACTCGGCAACATATTTGCCGGAATGAAGGTCCTCGGGCTTTATGTCCGGGTTGCCTCCCTGCGCCTCGATTATTTCCCTGAGTTTCTTGTATGCCTTACCGGATTTCAGGATTTCAAGTGCGGCCTGCTTGCCGTCTTTCGCCCCTGCGAATCCGAGCAGCACGCCCGCGAGCGTCGTGGCCTTGTCGACCAGGTCGGGCGGGCCGTGGCCGTGCATGACGGTGCTGAGAGCCTCTCTCGCTTCCATCATCGGCCCGACGGCGTGGCCGATCGGTTGGTCGGCGAAAGTCGAGATGCAATCTACCTTTATGCCTAATTTTTTTCCCAGCTGTATGAATTCGCATGCAAGATTTTCGAATTCTTCCTTGGTTCTGATTTTCGTTTCCCTCCCGGTCGGAATATCGATGACAAGATACTTCGCGTTGACGCATTTCTTCTTGGACATGACGGACGGCAGCAAGAACGGGTCTATCGAAAGCGGGTATTCTATCTTTATGAAAATATCATCCGCCGGCGCTAAATCGACCGCTCCGCCCCATACCATGCAGGCATTGGTCTTGTTGACCACCCTGCGCACTTCATCCAGCGAGAGATTGACAGGCATGATGCATTCGACCCTGTCCGCGCTGCCCGCAGGCGACGTGATGGCTCGCGAAGAAGTCTTGGGAATTGTGAGGCCCGCTGCCGCGACAATCGGGACGACCACGATGGTCGTCTTGTCCCCGGGACAGCCGCCGATGGAGTGCTTGTCGTAAACCGCCTTGGTCCTGAGGTTGAGCGAGCGGCCCGTCTTGGTCATGGATTCCGAGAGGCTGGCGATCTCGCCCATGGTCATGCCCTTGTTGTAAAGCGACGTGACGAACGCCGTCAGCTCTATGTCGGAAAGCCTGTGGTGCACGGTATCGACTATTATGGCATGTATTTCCTTGGGTGTGAGCGTGTGGCCGAGAAGTTTTCTTTTTATGAACGCCATCGACTTGGGCGGCGGCGCGGTCTGGACGTGCACTTTCTCGTCCGGCTTGACGTCGAGATGCTCCTGTATCTCCTCGTAAAGGCCTATCTCGCCCTCGCGCACTATCTTCTTCGCGATGTTCACTATGGCGACTACCTTGTCCTTGCCAAAAGAAAGCTCCACCCTGTCGAGCGGCTTTATGCCCAGCTCGGCCGCGTCCTCGATGTTGAAAATGGCGACCGGCTTATCAGCTTCAAGCTGCAGGAACTTCGCGCGCAAAAACATATTGCAAACCCCAACATCAACCCAATTTCAAATATAGTATTATTATCTTTTGACGCCCCACTTTTTTATTGCTATTGCCAGTTCCTCGTTTTTCAGGGAGTATTCATCCAGCGAGACGCCTTTCATGTAAGCCTCGAGGGCCTGGCGCATCGCTTTCGCTCCAGCCTCGCTGCCCCACGGGTGGCCGTGCACGCCTCCGCCGGCCTGGATTATGACATTGTTGCCCATTATCTTCAGCAGTTTGGGCAGGCTGCCCGGGTAAAGGCCGCCCGATGCGACGGCGAAGACCGGCTTGACGTTGTACCAGAACTGCTCCAGCGAATGGCCACTTCTCAGCTCAGTGACGAACTTGCTCTCAATCTCGTCCTCTATCTCGCTCGTCTCGTCACCGGACATTTTTCCGACGTTCGCGGTCCCGACGTGTATCTGGTCGACGCCGATCAGCCTCGCCAGTTTCGCTATGACCAGCATCGAAATGCCGTGCTTATTGCTCTTGGTGAAGGCCGCATGCCCTGCGCGGTGCGCGTGCAGTATCAGGTTCATCTCGTTATTGTAATTGCGCACAGTTTGCAAGCCCGACCAGCCTATCGACACGATATCGACCATCGCGTACTCGCAGCCGTGGTCCTTGACAAACTTCATCCTGCGCAGCATTTCGCTCGTCTCGGCCGTGATGTTGGGCATGTAGAATTTTCCTTCGCCCGTTTCTTCCTCGGCGCGGTCGCGCATCTTGAGCGTTTCGACGACGCGCTTTTCGAAGCGGTTGAAGCCCATGCTCGTGAGGTTCTCGTCGTCCTTCACTATGTCCAGGCCGCCGACCCATGATTCGAAGGCGGATTTCGCATGCTCGCTTTCGCTGAGGCCGAGCTTCGGCTTCACTATCGTCCCTAGCAACGGACGTCTTTTGACGCGCAACTTCTGGCGTATGCCGGGAATGCCGAACTTCGGCCCTGAGAAGGACTTTATGTATCTTTCCGGCAGGCGGATGTCGAGAAGACGCAGGTTCTCTAATGTCTTCATGCCGAAAACGTTTCCGGCGATAGAGCTCATGAGCTGCGGCACGTTGCCCGGCTCGAACAGAGCTAGCGGATAAGAGATGCGGGCTATCTTTTCCTTCTTGTTGATAGAAAATACGGTCGGCCTGAGGTCGCGCCATATGCGCGCCTTCATCGTGCTCACTTCTGTCCACGTGCCTATGGAGCTCTCGCCTGTCAGATCGTTGCACGCCTTCTCGAATGACGTCTTGTTCGGCTCGAGATAGAATTCGGCGATAACGTCGTCCCTTGAAGGGACGTGATCAAGATCGATATACTCGTTTCTCATGGCAACGCACCCGCATGACCCGCAATATATATAATTTGAATTCCAGCATAAAAGTATTTTAGCTTCAAAGACAAGCTAGAAGCATGGCATCAAAAATAAGCGTTAGCAGGAAAGGCAAAATTAAAACGACCAAAAAAGCTAGCCAACATGGTACTATATAATTTTTTGTAAGCGTTTTTTATTTTTCTTTCTGAGTTGTTTTAGCTTCTGCTATGCTTTGGCTTTCTTATTTTTCTTCTGAAATGGCCCCTCATGACAGCGTAGCCGAGCAGCCCGTATTCAGCGCCGAAGATGAGGAGAAAAGCCATGCTGTCAAGAATCTTCTGCGGATCGGAAGACACGAACAGGTTCGTCATGGAAGTCGTGAAGACTTGGTAGATGATGGGTATGTCAAAAACAAGGAAGCTCACGACGGCTATCGACGTCCCCGCGAGGAAGAAAACGGAGAATATTTCGGTTACAGTGTACTCCCTCCCGCCGGCCCGGGGTCTGCCGCCCTTGCCAAGCATTCCCATGAACTCCGCCCTGATGAACTTAAGCGACTTTTCGTACAGGCCTTCAGTCTTCAGGAGCGTCTCGAAGATGAGATAGACATCCGTCTTCATGAAAAACATGAACTGCCAGACTAGCCCGAGTATTTCCATCATGACAAGATAACGCAGCACGAGATAGACGTGATAAGGCAGGGGCAGCGCGCCCGTGTCGGAAAGAAACATGGCGAAAATGAAGAGCGAGATGAAAAGGACGTCGCTCGCCATGCCGGCGAAATATATCCTGAGCCTCTTTATTCTCGGCAGCCTCCACACGTTAGTGACGTCGGTGACGGCGACCAGGTAATACAGCCTGTAGTCTATGCCGAAATCCGCCTTTATCCCGCAGGATATCGCGGCTAGGAAATGGGAGAACTCGTGCCTCGTGACCATGATTATGCTGAGCAGGAAAGAAACCGCCGCTATGAACGTGTAGCTTTGACTGAAAAAGAAATCCTCGTATCTCGGCACGTAGTCGGGGTTTGCGATGACGAGGAAGAGGGCGAAAGTGACGAACATGACATAAGCGAAGTAGGCAGGCTTGGAGAAAATCCAGGACACGTGCCCTGGCTTCAGCCACGGGAAAAGATAATGCGCCTTCTTCCTCTTCTTCAGCTTCCTGCCGCCTATGCTCCTGACGAAGCCGTCCTGGGCGAGCTCGCGGACGAAGCCTTTAACATCGAAATCTTTGCCGTATTTTTTACGGGCTTCCTTCCCGGCCTGCTCCACGGTCCTGCCGGACTTGAGGAGCCGGATTATATCGAGGCCCGCGTCAGGTATGCCGATATAGTCCTCCGTCTCCTGCCTTCCTATTATGTATTCATTGCCTTCTTTCCTGGAGGAAATCCTGAAGAAATGAATCTCGTCCGTGTCGCTTATCCTCAGCACCATGTTAATACTTTCGGCGAGGATATTGAAAAATCAGTAATTCATATCCTGCTGGTATTTTTATTTTTCACTGGCCGTAGTCCTTCTTGCTGGAATACGTCGACTCGCCCATGTACTCGCTCTTCACCGTGTAAAACCTGTCCTCGCTTTTAGCGCCCAAGTTTATCTCGTATTTGTCATCTTTCTCGTGCGTCTCCTCGAACGACTTTTTCACGACCATCTCAAAGATCTTGTATGGCGGGTCGATCTTCGAAATGCCTCGGTCGCTGGAGGCGAAGCGCCAGATCTCTTTGCCGTCGAGGTCGATGCAATATAAATGGCAATCCCAAGAGCCATCGTAAAGCCTGTCCTTCCATACGGCAGGCGGGCTCCATACCGGGCCGCCCGTCTTGAATCTCCAGATTTCCTTGCCCTCATTATTCAGGCAGTAAATGTTGCCGTTTTCGCTGCCGAAGTAAACCCTGTCTTTGTGGCAGGTTATGCCGACGGCCACAAGCGCGCCGGCGTTGAAGCGCCACAGCTCCTTGCCTTTCATTGAAATGGCATAGAGTATTCCGTCCCTGGAATTGATGTATATGACATTGTCTTGGACGGAAGGCACGCAGCAAATGCCATACTTGCCGGTCCTGAACCTCCAGAGCTCCTTCCCGCTTCCAGCGTCGAGCGCATAGAGGTTGTTGTCCATGCAGCCGAAATACACAACGCCTTTGTAAAGCAACACGGGCAACTCGTTTATGATCTCATCGCCTGCCCTGAAGCGCCAGACTTCCTTGCCATCCGGAGTGATGCAGTAAAAGTTGCAGTCGCCCGAGCCAAAATAGATTTTTCCGTCATATGCGCTCGGGCCGCAATAGACGTAATCGCCTGTTTTGAATCTCCACATCTCCCTGCCTTCCGCGTTAAGGCAGTAAAGGTTGCCGTCCAGCGAACTGAAATAAACCCGTCCGTCATGAAACAGCGGCTTTGTAGTCACGCCGCCGCCTGCCTTGAACCTCCAAACCAGTTTTCCCGTCTTGGCTTCCAGCGCGTATAGTGAGCCTGACATCGCCCCGATGTAGATTGTCTTGCCGTCGGACTCGGCCGAGTTGCAAGCCAGCTGGCCTTCGGCCTTGTATTTCCACACGAGCTTTCCGGTTTCGCATTCCACAGCGTAAACGTAACGGTCCATTGACCCGAAATAAACCGCACTGTCGACTATTTTCGGCAGGCAGAATATGCTGCCTCCGGGACCCACGCTGGTGGCGCGCGTCAGAAGGGATTCCCTTTTCTTGACCTCGAAGTCCTCGAGCTCCAGCTCGAAGCCGGAAAAACCGTCGTTCAGATTCGCATTCATGTCTATATGTATAAATTAGGAATTTAACAATATTATTATAGGTTGGGTTTGTGATTTGGCATGGCTGTTTGTGAATACACGTATGACGAGGATTCGAGACGACTGAAAATCGACTGCCTCGGCTGCGTATACGGCGCGTCCGTTGAAGACTACGACTCGTGCATGTCCCTCGTCATAGACAAGCTGCTATCGAACAAGAATGTCGGCTCCATCGTCCTCGCAAAAGAGAGGGAATACGAATACAGCGGCGAGCAGGTAAAAATGCTTCTCGAGATAGCCAGGATAATCGAGGACATAGTAAGGGAGAAGACAATATCGTATTCAACTCTCAAGCCGGAGACCTGCGGGCGCTGCTATCCCGACTTCTCGCAGCGCATGCAATACATAGCCATCAATCTGCTCCGCCGCGACCCGGTCGGGGCTTATGTCGAGCTGATACGCGAGGCACGAGAACTTTTGGTGAAAAGCGAGAGACGCGACGGCTGCAGCAAGTGCTACAGGTATTACAAGGAAGAGATAATAGACATGCTCAAGAAGAAGCTCGAGGCGACGAAGATGATACAGCTCGCCAAGCCGCATCTGTCAGGGTATCACGTCGGCTCGCGCGAAATTTACAGGCAGATATTCACGCCGAGTGTCAGGCCGAACTTCATGCTCACGCGCTATATGATTACGCCGCCGGAAGGGGGCACGTCAGTCGACCGTTATTCTGTCGGCGATATACAAGTCGAGATATACAAGGTACCGCAGCACGCTCATTACGTCTACCACGTCGTGCCGCCGGAATTCAACCTGTCCGAGGAGAAATACGCGGTCATGGACGCGGCGAGGCGCTACATGGCGTCGCACAGGCCTAAGACCGCGGAGTTCGTCCGTTCCGAAAAGGTTCGAGAAATCTTCTACAACATCGGCCGCGACATGCTGCGCGAGGTCGCCGACAAGATGGGCGTATACCTCACCGCTAAGGACGTCGACCAGCTCGCCAACATACTCACAAGATACACGGCCGGCCTGGGTGTGCTGGAAGTCCTGCTCGCGGACGAGAAGATACAGGACATTTACATAAACTCGCCGGTTGAGAGCCAGCCTGTCATGATATTCCATCAGACATATCAGGAATGCCTGACCAACCTCATTCCCACGCGCGAGGATGCGGAATCCTGGGCCACTCGCCTTAGAATCCAGTCAGGCAGGCCGCTCGACGAGGCCAACCCTGTTTTAGACACGGACATCGCAGTCCCGGGAGGGAAAGCCAGGTTCGCAGTCATAACAAAGGGGTTGTCACCAGAAGGGTTCGGCTTCGCCATAAGAAGGCACAGGGACAAGCCATGGACACTGCCGTTATTCATAAAGTCCGGCATGATGAGCCCGCTCTCGGCCGGGTTGCTGTCATTTCTTGTGGACGGCTCCGTCTCGCTCCTGGTCGCAGGAGGCAGAGGCGCCGGAAAGACAAGCGTTCTGGGAGCGCTGATGTTAGAACTGCTGCCGAAAGTCAGAATAGTCACGATAGAGGATACGCTCGAGCTTCCCATTGACCAGCTGAGGGACTTGGGATACAACATCGAGTCGCTCAAGTCGCGCTCTGTCATAACCCACGTCGAGTCAGAAATGCCGGCAGAAGAGGCGCTGAGAACCGCGCTGAGGCTTGGTGATTCGGCGCTGATTATAGGCGAGATACGTTCGAAAGAAGCGTCAGCCCTCTACGAAGCCATGAGAGTCGGGGCGCTCTCGAACGTCGTGGCTGGTACGATACACGGCGAGTCGCCTTACGGCGTATACGACAGGGTCGTCAACGATTTAGGCGTCCCTCCGACGAGTTTCAAGGCGACAGACATTATCATGATATGCAAATCGCTGCGCACCGCAGATGGTCTGAAGCGCTTCAGGCGCATGACCGAAGTCACGGAAGTGCGCAAGCACTGGGAGACGAACCCGCAGAAGGAAGGCGGCTTCGTCAACCTCCTGGAATATTCGGGCAAGGAAGACATGCTCAAGCCGACGGACACGCTGACGAACGGTGAATCAGAAGTTCTGAACAGAGTGGCGTCATACGTCAAGGAATGGCACGGCAACTGGGAAACCGTCTGGAGCAACATACAGCTGCGCGCCAAGATGAAAGAGTCGCTAGTTAAATACTCCGACAAGCTCAACATGCCCGAGCTCATGGAAGCTGAATGGATAACGAGTTCCAACTCGCAATACCACATACTGGCCGAAAAGTCCAGGGAAGAAACAGGCACTACGGCTCCCAAGATGATTTACGACGAGTGGGAGAAGTGGCTCAGGCTGAAAATAAAGTCAGGAAGCAAAGTCTGATTTTGCGCGGTTTGGTTTTTATGAATTTCGCGGCGTTTATTAATAAATGAAATATATTAAACACGAGTATGTTGCCGTGGAGAAAGTTGTTTTTTGCATTGCTTCTGCTCTGTTTATTGCTGGCAACAGCCACTTATGCGGATGCTAGTATCGAGTGCGACACATGCGCCCCGTGCATTAGCAGCTGCGATAATAAGTGTTATGTGGAAGGATGCTACGGTACTGCGAATAATTGCGCGGCTTGTTATGACTGGGGGGAATACCGTTGTGACACGAGTTACTGCGGCGCGACCTGCGACGTTGTCAGCGGCTGCCCGGATACGTGCGTAAGCAGCACGCTTTACACGGGCAGGACGTGCAACACGGCATGTTCCAGCTGCTCATGCACCACTGGCTCGGCAACCGACTGCCTGACGCAGTGCGGTGGCCCCTGCACAGCGCGCACCGGATGCACTTCAGGTGCCTGCAGCGGCTTATCAGACTGTGGAGACAACACTTGCGCAGACGGGATAGGATGCACGTCAACGTGCAGTCATGCTTGCGGAGCCGAGTGCGACGTGGATGGTGAATGCACTACTGACTATTGCGCAGGCACGTGCGGCACCGGGGCGGACAGCTGCGCGTGGAGGGATTATTATTGTACGTCTGGCTGCGCATGCACGTATGACGCATATGACGCCGACACGACTTCGGGAAGGTGCACGGGATGCAGCCAGAACTGGAACACCGGCGGCAGCGGCGACTGCACGGGCGAGTCGGGATGCACGACGGCCTGCTGCGGCGACGACTCGGGCGAGAATTACAGGACTTTCGTGGAATATGCAGGGAATGCTCACGGAGTCATGGACTGGGGAGCCAGCCAGAAAACGTGCTGCGATGCAGCCGACCAGATAAATTATAATTCACAGTGTGTTACGTCAGGCTCAGGCGGCAACGCTGTTGACACGGGATATACAGGTCATGACAAATACGGCTATCCTTACACAACAGGCTGGCTTGACCTTGACGGCCATTCCACATGGCCGGCTGTTTATGGAGCAAATGTCTGCGGTGGTGGCTGGATATACATGCTTTACGGTGATTCTACTGGAGAAAGATGCGGAACAGCCGGCGGGGACGCATGCGATGAAGACGAAAACTATGGCTGCTGCGGCGATGATGCCGGCGAATACTATCTCTATAGACAAAATTATAATTATCCTGGCGGTGATCAAGTTGGAGGAATTACAGCAACTGCTACAGGCGATTATGCGTGTTGCGATACATCAACCGACTGCGTGTACAATAATGTTTGTTATGCTCTTTCAAGTGATTTTACTACCACTGCTTATGATTTAGATGGCAATGGTGTTAAAGATTCATACTGCTATAATAATGGCGGTACAGGACAATGGCTAAACGTTGATAGACACCAAAGCTATTGTGATGCTTCTCCTCTTGGAAGTGGGCATTGGAATATTGGCGGAGATGCAGATGCGGAAACTAGTTACTACCAAGCCGGTGGAGGCGGCGTCTATTGCGATATAGGTTTAGCTGGTTATCCATCAAGGCAATGCTGCTGCGGCGATGATGCCGGCGAGTATTATAATACTTGTACCGACAGTTCCGCGAACGGCGACTGCGGAGCAGATACAACAGCGTGCTGCAGTGCAAACACAAAATGCATAGACCACACTGGCGCATGCCAATCAACAGACTCGTGTTATACATTCGGGTCAGGCGGCTTAATGTCATGGTGCAACTCCGGAACATGGGAAGACCCTGACGAAGCATCTGGCTATTGCACGGCAACTGGCTGTGCTTATAGCTGGATGTCCAATGTTCCTACCTCGGGAACTCGCTGCTGCGGTGACGACACGGGCAGCGACAACTCTTATTATTATTCGGCTAATCCTACGACTGCAACATCGCTTTCCTGCGAGCGCTGCAACGCGGGCACTTATGCTTCCGCGAATACGTATTACGGCAACGGGTACATGCCGGGAAGCTCGACGACGAGGACTTGTTATTATGGTGACATAACGTGCAGCGCCGCGTCCGGGGCGAACGGCACTTCTATCAGTGTATATGGGTGGGGGTGGTATAATTCAAGTCTAACGACAACGCCTGCTGTAATATGCCTGAGCGGAGCGGCGACTTGTTCTGACGGCAGCGCTGCTAACGACAGCGCGAGCACTCTGTATGGCAATGGCCGTTGGTCAGGCACGGACAAGACAACCGATACGAGCGGCACATGTTATTACGGCGACATAACATGTTCTGACGGTTCCGAAGGCAACGGCGCGTCGGCGAGCCTCATAGGCAACGGCAACTCGAACGGCTGTTCGCTTACGACGGCGACTGGCTGCACATGCTATTATGGCGATCTAACATGCGCCGACAATAGCGCGGCCAACGGCACTTCGACAGGTATCATCGGAAACGGTAATTTGCAGGGCTCGGGAACTTCAAGGACATGCTACTATGGCGACATGGGATGCTCAGACAACTCGGCGACCAACGGGACCACGCAAACAGTTTTTGGTTGGGGCTGGTATAACGCAAGCCTGACAACTACACCGGCCGTGCTGTGTATGAGCGATGCGGCAACATGCACCAATGGCAATGCGGCAAACGATACTATAAGCATATTGTTCGGCAACGGTTACCTTTACGGCAGCGGGACTTCCAGGGTGTGCTTTTACAACGACATAACATGTGCATCGGGCAGCGAAAACAACGGAACGTCAGCAACCGTTTACGGCTGGGGGTGGTACAACAGCTCGCTCACGACGACGCCTGCGGTAATATGCAGAAGTAACGCCGGATCATGTTCGGACGGGAGCTATGCCAACGATTCCGCCACGACGCTATGCGGCAACGGCTACTTCTCCAGTTCGGCCGCGTCGTGCAGCTCGGCCGACGCTACGTCCGCGACAAGCGGCTATTGCTATTACGGTGACATAACTTGCTCATCCGGGAGCGAGGCGAACGGCGCGGTGAGCAGCCTCCTTTTAGGTAACGGCTACACCACCGACACTCCGGCAAGCGACGCTTCAGGCACATGTTTCTACGACGACATCACCTGCGCCAACGGCAACAGCGCGAACGGGACACAGGCGACCGTTTACGGCAACGGATACGATTTCGGCGCCACATGCTATCATGGCGACTGGTCCTGCGGCGACGGGACGTATGCTAACGGCAGCAGCTGTACGATGGCGTGCAGCGGAGCTAGCGAATGTTGCACAAGCCAGAACATCTACACCGACGCTGTCGGTTGCTCCGACACTGGATGCGCGCAAACCAATCATGAAAGAGACAGCGGCTCGAGCTATTGCACGGCCACCGCTAGCGGATGCACGGCATACGACTGGAATATAGGCGGCGAGATTAACGCTAGCGTATGCTGCGGCGACGATGCTGGTGAGAACATCCTGGTAAGGTTCTGCGGTTCGTGGTGCACTTCGAACTCGAGCGACGACGCATGCTGCGACGCGGGCAGCAAGTGTGTTTATGAAAATTCATGCTACGATTCTGCTTCATGTTATTCGAACGACGCTTACTGCGACGCTGGCACCTGGCGCGACTCGGACGGAGGGCAGACATACTGCGAGGCCTGCGCCGGCGCGGGCAGGTGGAACGCGGGCGGTGAAATCTCGCCTACGACATGCTGCAGCGACGACACTGGCGAGAATTATGCGTACAGGCTTGCGGACGGAGGGATGGACAACAGCTGGGCCACGAATTCCAGCGATAACGCATGCTGCAACGCCGCGGACAAATGCGTCGCGGAAAGCGTATGCTATGCGAGCGGCTCGCGCAACGATACGGACAGCGACGGGGACGACGACTACTGCAACGCTGGCACGTGGTATGACTGCAACACCCAGTCTGACTGTCCTGCCGGTTACGACTGCTACGGCGGCGACTGCGTCGACGTGATAGACCTTTCATATGTTTTGCCCACGCCATCGCACGACTCGGTCAACACTGACAACTCGGTCACCATAAACGTCACGGCCAACGATACTCAGGGCAACGGCATAGACACGTGCACGCTTGAATGGAACGGCGTGAACGAAACGATGACCAAGCACGGCAGCGGGACGTATGTCACCTGCCATTCGGACAAAGCCACGATGGCTGGCCAGAGCTACACTTTCCGCGTCTACGCGAACGACAGCGCGGGCGTGATAGAACTCGAGAACGAGAGGACGTTCGCTGAGAACACCGTACCGTCGATGATGTCGGTTTACATGAATGTCAGCTACGCCAAGAACGGCGACACCGTGATCATCGCCAGCTCAGGCGCGTCGGACGGTGATGGCGATACTTATTGCATGCGCTGCGGCAATACCAGCGGCGATGAAAACGTCTGCAATTCGACGCTCGGCTCCGGCGAAATGAACTGCACGTTCGCCAGTGCATGGAGCGGCAATTCACAGCATCCTGTTTACTGCCGCCTTTACGACGGTTATGAATATTCTTCCGAAAGCAACGCTAGTCTGACAGCGGACAACACGCCTCCGACGCCGGAACCTGCGCAGGTTTCGTCGCTAGCTCTGGGCTCGACGACAGCATCAGTGACTTCCGTTGTGGCTAGCGACAGCGGTTCCGGACTGCATGCGACTGCATACAGGTTTTATGATGCAGGCGTATGGAGCGATTGGCAGGCTTCAAATGTTTACGTTAACTCGTCGCTAGCGCCGAACACGCAATACTGTTTCCGCGCGCAATGCAGGGACAACGTGAGCAACGTGGGAACGCAGAGCAATGAAACATGCAATTACACCCTTGCGGACCAACCGTCGATAACAAGGGTCGCATGCTATTACGGCGGCACGCACATCTGTGTCGTAAATTTCTCCATGGCGTTGAATCCGACGGGAGTTGATTATTACATAGAAGAGACCAGCGGCAACGCCGGAGGCAGCGACGAGAACTGGACCACGTGGTCCGGCGAGCCGTCGTATAGCGACGTGGTCTCGATGCCGCACACCCAGTATTGTTACAGGATAAAGGCGAGGAACCAGAACGATGAGGAAACCTCTTACTCCTCCGCAGTTTGCAATACCACGTATAACAACCTGCCTTCCGCTTCGAACGTGAAGACTTACGATTCCACGATGACGCAGAAGAGCTTGCTCCGCGCGGGAAGGATGATATACATAAGAGCCGACGCGACCGACGGCGACGGAGCGGGTGATATAGAAAGCGTGAAGATAAGGATACGCAACAACAACAGCGACATAATGGTCAACAATGCCGACATGACAGCTATTGCATCGATAACGGACGGCTACACGTACCAGTATCAATACACAATCCCGTCGAACGCCGACGGGGTATGGCAGATCGAAATCACCGCCACGGACCTGGGCGCGGCTGAGAACGTGACTTACGCGTCTTTCACCGTAGTCTCGCTGAAGCTCAACATAAAACTCGTGCTTAACGAGACGCAAGCCAGCACCTATGTCCCGGGAGCAGGCGAAAAGAGCTTCGCTGACTTGGCTTACGCGTATTACGCCATACCGCAGAACTATTACATAACATCGTATTATGCGGGCGCGCTTTACGGTCTCGTGTTCCAGAACCAGCAGCCGCTGGGCGTCCTGGTCGACAAAGGCGTCGATAGCGTGACGCTGGGCCTGGACCTGAAATACCCGAATTCGATAGCGTTCGTCGTGAGCTCGAAAGGCGACTGGAAGAACATGCAGAACAGGATTGGCCTGATAAACAGCGGCTCTTTCCTGCAGTTTTCGGAACCGACGTTCTCGTTCGGCCTCGGAGACAAATATCCCATGGCGATAGTGCTTAATTACGATAACATGGACATACTCGGCAGGAGAATGGACGTCGGCAAGGGAAGCAACAATATTGCCATAAGACACGAGGGCCTTTTCGACGAGGACATAGGCCTCAACATATCGAGAAAGTGAATCGTTTCTGCGTCAAGAGTCTTGAAATATAAGCGGACTAGGACAATTAATAAACATGGTCAGCCTCTTCAAAAAAAAGAAGAACGACAGGGCAAAGGAAGAAGCATCTGAAGGCGTCCCGGACAGCATAATAAAAAGCTACCAGACGCTGCGCTTCCCGGAAGACAGGAAAGTAACGGTCACGTCGAGGGAATTCCAGCTGTTCAAGAAAAAGGAAGACATCCCGCTCACGTGGTTCGAAAGGCTCGCCGGCATTGCGGGAAAGATAATTTCCGTTAACCCGCCGGACGCGAAGACGAAAGCGGACATCGACAGCGCCATAAACTTCACCGGCATGCGCATCACGTCCAAGGACGTCACGGCGCTCGTTTATCTGACGATAATGTTTTTCGTGATTTCATCCATCATACTCGTGGCGCTGGCTCTCATTCCTTTAATGGGCATACTGTTCATATCAGCCGCCGGAGTCGCCTTGGCGTTCTATTTCCTGAAATATCCGATCAACCAGATGAAGATGTACAGGATCGAAGCCTCGTCGCAAGTCGTGCTGGCCATCCTTTACATGGTCGTGTCGATGCGCGTCACTCCCAATCTCGAGCAGGCGCTGCGCTTCTCAGCGGCGAACGTCACTGGTCCGCTCGCATGGGACATGCGCAAGCTGCTGTGGGACATAGAGATGGGCAAGTATTATTCCGCGTCACAAGCCATGACAGATTACATTGCCAAATGGAAATCCGAGAACGAGGAGTTTTCTGAAGCGCTGCGGCTTATCCGCGACTCGCGCACGCACAGTTCCGAGAAGGCGGAGATAATCCTCGACGAGGCGCTCGACGTCATACTCAGCGGCACCAAGACGCGCATGAAGCACTACGCCCAGGATCTCACGCTGCCTGTCAGCATAATACACATGATGGGCATCGTGCTTCCGATACTCGGCAGCATCATGGCGCCGCTAGCGGCCGTCTTCCTTTCCGACATCGCGAAGCCGGAATATTTCTTCGCGCTTTACGACGTCATCCTGCCGATATTCATCATATGGTTCATCAACTCCATCCTGAAGAAGCGCCCGACTACATTCTCGCAGGTCGACACTTCCATGCATCCCGACCTCCCGCCGCAGGGCAGCTTCAGCGTGAGGATTGGCAAGAAGAAAGTAAATCTTCCAGCCATGCCGTTCGCCTTAATCGTGGGCCTCGCCTTCATCCTGCCGGCGCTGCTTTTCTTCGCGGCGAACCCGGAATCCATAATCTCGGCGAAAGGGACGCACGACATAGTGTCCATGGTCATGTCCATGATGCTGATATTGGGAGGGGCCTTCGGCATCGCGACTTATTGCATACTTTCCAATTTCCAGCGCATAAGCATACAGGACGACGTGCTGAAGACGGAGAGCGAGTTCGAGATGGCGCTGTTCCAGCTGGGCAACAGGATTTCCGGCGGCATACCGCCCGAGCTGGCCATAGAGAAATCCGCCGACGACGTGAAAGACCTGAGCATTTCCGGCCTCTTCACGATAACGATAAGGAACATGAGAAACCTCGGCATGACATTCAGGGAGGCGCTGCTCGACGAGAAATACGGCGCGATACGCTACTACCCGAGCAACCTGATAAGGAACATCATGTTCATGGTCGTGGACATAGCCAGAAAAGGCGTCAAATACGCCGCCGAGGGCATGCTCACCGTCTCGAAATACCTGCGCAACATCCGCGAGACGCAGGAATACATCCGCGACCTGTTACAAGAATCGGTGTCGTCGATGAAGTTCCAGGCCTACATGCTCACCCCGATGGTAACGGGGCTCATAGTCTCGATGGCCCAGATAATCATAAAGGTGCTTGCCATCCTCAGCTCCAAGCTGAGCAGCCTGAGCGCGGGCACCGACATGCCCATAAACATCAGCGGCGGCCTGATGGGAGGCGGCGACATGTCCAGCACAGTCTCGCCGGAGATATTCCAGATAATCATAGGCATCTACCTGATAGAAATAATAATAATCCTCGCCATGTTCATGACCAAGATATCACAGGGAGAGAACAAGGTCTACATGTGGTACACTGCTGGCAAGATGTTAATCGTAGCGGTGGTCATGTACTTCCTGGTCGCGCTCGGAGCTTCGACGATGTTCGGCGAGCTCATAGCCAGCGCGGTCGAGGGCATAACAGGATGACGATTTCGAATGACGACCTGAACTATAAATCCAAGTCGTCTATCGCTTTCTTTTTCTGAAAGAAAAAGGGGCCACGGCCGAGATTTGAACTCGGGCTAAGAGATCCACAGTCTCTTGTGCTGACCAGGCTACACCACCGCGGCCATAGTAATATAATGAATCATCGATGCTTTAAAAATTTAAAAGCGGCGGGCCGTTTATTTTTCTTCCTTTTTTTCGTGGTGTTTTTCCTGCGGCTTGTCCTGCGGTTTCGCTTCCATCTCCGGCCTCATGAACGGGAACAGAATCACGTCGCGGATCGAGACCGAGTCTGTGAGCAGCATGGTCAGGCGGTCAATCCCGACTCCAAGACCCGACGTGGGCGGCATCCCGTATTCGAGCGCCTCGATGAAGTCCTCGTCCATGCGCTGGCTCTCGTCGTCGCCGCGCTTGAACTCTTTTTCGGCCTCCTGCCAGTACTCTCGAAGGCGGTTTGGGTCGTTCTCCTCGCAGTATGAAAGCCCCATTTCCCAGCCATTTATTATTATCTCGAATGCCTCGTTGAGCCTCGGGTCGTCCTTATTTATTTTCGCAAGTCCCGCCGCCTCGAACGGATAATCGTGAACCAGCGTGGGCTGGATGAGCTTCGGCTGGGCCAGCTCCTCGAACGTCGCTAACACTATCTGGCCCCACGTCTCGCATTTCTCCAGCTTGACTGCATCGACTCCAGCTTTGTGCGCCGCCTTTTTCGCTTCGCTAAAATCGAGACTGTCGTAGTCGACGTGCGCGTGCTCCTTTATCGCGTCGAGCAAACGCACGCGCCTCCACGGCGTTTTCATGTCGAGCTCAGTGCCCTGGTAATTCATCTTCGCGTGACCATGAACTTTCTTGGCGATGAAGCTGAACATCTCCTCGGCGAAAGTCATGTTGTCCTTGTAGTCGGCGTAGGCCCACATGGTCTCGACCTGCGTGAACTCGGGATTGTGCAGCTTGTCTATCCCTTCGTTGCGGAAGTCGCGCGAGAACTCGAATATCTTCTCGTAACCGCCCACGATGAGCCGCTTGAGATAGAGTTCATTAGAGATTCGCATGTAGACTTTCATGTCGAGCGCGTGCAGCTTCGACTCGAAAGGCCTTGCGGCCGCGCCGCCGTATATCGGCTGGAGTATCGGCGTTTCGACTTCGGTAAATCCTCGTTCAGTCATGAAGTCGCGGATGGCCTGCATGATTTTTGAGCGGTTGTCAAACGTCTTGCGCACGTCCGGGTTCAGTATTAGGTCGACGTATCGTTTTCGATAGCGCAACTCCTTGTCCTTGAGGCCGTACCAGTCCTTTGGAAGGGGGAGCAGTGATTTTGTCAGCAGTTCAAAGTCGTCCACGTGCACGCTCAGCTCTCCTCGTTGTGTGCGCAGCACGCTTCCATGCGCGCCGACAATGTCGTTGGTATTTATCATCGCATCGAAGAACGCGAACTTCTCGGGTCCCACACCTTTCTCGTCTATGAAAAGCTGTATTTTGCCAGTCCCGTCCTGCAAATCGGCGAATATGAGCTTGCCGTGCTTTCTTATCGACTTGAGGCGGCCGGCTATCGACGTTTTCGCTCCATGAAGATGCTCGCCGTTCTTGAGCTCTTTCGCTTTTTCTGCGATCGCTTCTATCATGTGCGTCTTCTCGAAGCGCCTCTTGTATGGATCATTCGCTTTTCGCAGCTCTGCCAGCTTCGCTTTCCTCTCCTCGATTTCAGAAGCGGAAGCATCCTGCCCAGGCTGATCTGGGATTTTATGCTGGGAACTTTCATCTTTACTACTCATATTCCACCCATGCTTTTTCGAAATACGTCTCCATCTGGCGCGCCAGCGCCTCGGAGTATATTATGACGTTGGCCTCGCGGTTCGCTTCGAATGAATAATGTTCCAGATGCGACGAGCCTATTATAACAATTTTCGAGTCTATTATTATAAAGTTAGCGCCGGATGTTGTGTTGGTCGAATCGTATCGTATGCTCATGTTCCTCGCGTCTATCGTCACCAGGACGTCCCTGGACGTGGCCTTTCTCGAAGTTATTATCTTAACATCAACGCCTCTTCCGAGCGCGCCTTCCATGCTTTCGACGACGCGGTTGACGCTGCTCTTCGGGTAGGAAAAGTAGAATCTCATGTCGTACATCATCATGCGAACGCTGGTATTGGCCGAGTTTATCAGGCCCGTCACCGCCGGGAAATAATCCCTGTCAGTGACCAGACGGACCTGGTTCCCGCCGATGTCAAAAGGGCCGTGCGATGACAGCGTGAAAGCGAAATACGCGTAAGTCAGAAGCGAGCCGAGCAGCGCAGCGGCCGCCAGCCATATACAAAAAGCCCTGAAATCGATTTTCCCGCAAGGCATATGCTTCGCGCACATAGCTATACTATATAAGTTAATTATAATAATAAATAGAAATAGAGGCAGCCATAATTTTGGTGGGTATGATGCGTAATTTGAGAAATCTATTGTTCGCTTCAGCGTTAGTTTTGTTTGTTTTTTTGTTTTCGTTATACCAGGGCTCTGCTGTGAACAGCAGTCTCGGCAATTTCACGGTAACGCCGGACACACTGTATGTCAACTGGACCAGCGGCGTGATAAACATAACATCCATAGCCGCTAACGATACTTTCTACCACATTCAGAACACGACAGAAGCGCTCTCATCCCAATACTTCAGCAGCAGCATATATCCGCAAAATTCTTACACTGGATATAATGGAACTAACACTTCCTATTGTTTTACCAGCGGTGCCAGCGGCATGAAATTCTATGTCCAGAACGCCAGCTCAGGCGCTTACACAAATTTAACCGACTTTATTAACATCAGCATTCCGACTCTTTATAATATAATTGCATATCAGTTCTGTCCGCCGGGCCTTTACAACGGCACGTTCAATGTCACAAGAAACAGCACGTTTATCGATTACGCAATCATCAATGCCTCAATAATAATACCCGTCAGCACGTCGAACACTTTTTCCGAGGCCAGCAGTTACGGCTTCGTGAGAGGCACGGTGACGACCGGCTCCAACCTCATTCATAAATTCTACTTCAACACGAGTATCGCGCAGAACCTGACCGGCGTGTTCATCAATCTGACCGACACGACCGACCAGACTGAAGACATAGACGCTTACCTTTTCGATTCTTCCGGAACGCTTCTTGTGCGCTCCGCCGAGAACGGCACGACCATGGATAATATTTACAGGGAACTGCCATCTACGAGCGACATGTGGCAGCTGTGGGTGCTCGGCAACGTCTCGTCTTCGCATAGCTATCATGTCAACATATCTTTCTCGACGCTGAACGCCACCAACGCTAACGACGGGCTCCAGCAAATCACGTCGCTGGATTTCGGCGAGTTCACACCAGTGAACAACCAGTCATCTCAGATAAACGTGACGCTCAGGAACATCGACACGACTGAATGGAGCAGCGTGATGCAGAGGAGCGAGATTTACCGCACCGAGACATGGACCATGAAAAACACGACCGGCGACTATTACTTCATCGTTCCGTCATTCGCAACCAAGGTCAAAATCAAAATAGAATGGAAAGGCCAGACGCGCTGGACAGTCGCGCTTAACAAGACCGACACTTTTGTGGGCAACAGCTCAAGGAAATACCAGACGGGCAACCTGACCAGCACGACTCAGGAGGAAAACGTCATTTACACTGGTGCAATAAGCGAGAGCAACGACGGCCTGTGGAAAATAAGCGTCGGTAACATATCTGCCATAGGCGACGACAAATACAACGTGACTGCGCAGGTCTGGTATAACTCATCATACTGGCTCAGTTCCGACTACCCTGCTTCGGGGTTCAATTTCAACTCGTCACTTGGCTTGGACAACTCGACCAAGAACGTTTCATTGAGGATCACGCTTCCGCCGGCAAACATAAACAATGGCAACTACAGCGGTTTCGTGGAATACTACAGAGACGGCAGTTGGGCCAAGAGAATCCCGCTGTCATTCTCTGTCAGAGCCGGAACACTTATAATCAACAACACGCTGAGCACCGTGACCGAAACAAGGCACGACAACATCGGCTTCAACAGAGCAGGGGACGGCGCGCTTTGGGTGAACCTCACGCTCAACAACACGGGCGGCTCGGACATATACTTTGTTAACACCACGTCGAACTACACGCTCTTGAACTCTGGCTACAACATAAGTTTCGACGTGCAGTGGCCTTCCAGTCCGATAGCCGCAGGCACACAGAAGACCATGAACATAAGCATAACCATAAACACAAACAACACACAAAACACACAGGGCCTTTATTACGGCGAGATAATCCTGAACACTACCAATTCGACAAATTCATCTTCAGTCTCGTACCCGTTCAACGTATACTATGTGTACCTTTACGTCAACCTCACGGATGTCGTGATTGTTAACGTCACTGACGTGAGCCCGACTTTCATCGCGCTGCCGAACATCAGCAATAACATGACGTTCAATGTGACGGCGATGCTGGCAAACGGAAGCGTAATCTCACAGATGGATTTGATAAACGAAAACCATTTCACAAACATAAGACTCATTGAAGGTAACTTATCGGCAAACAACATCACAACGCTCGGTAGTTACGGCAAATCGAACATAAGTGCTCCGTGGGATAAAGTTTGCCCGACATCCGGAGGGTATACATATTGCAGAATAAATGCAACTCAGCCAAACGGGGCGCCGCCGGGCGGAACTTACTATGGTTATGTCACCGTCAATTTCAACACATTACAACTCGGCGGAACCGGAGAACGCAACATAAGCGGCACAGGAAGGACTGCCGTGCCCGTGACAATAAACGACTCCGGCCTCAAGTTGCATCCAGACATATTCAACGACGACAACGGGTTCTACGAAAACAAAATCGCTTATTTCTCGGCAAACATTTCAAATTACGGCCCGCTGGGCGTGACCAACGCATTCGTGATTTTCAAGAAGAGTTCATCTACTGATTGCACAAATGCCATATACAGTGTCATAAGAACTAATGCCACATGCAGCGTCGGGACAGTGGTTGCAGGATCGGGCAACGATATATGGAACGTGACACTTCCCGGATTCATGATCGGTGCCACAAACTGCACGCTGAGATGGAGAGTGACTGCCAATGCAGTCAACGCCAATACTGACTGCAATATGATATTGGGCATAGCCAACAATTATTCAAATTTCGGCAACTACACGCAACTCTACATAACAGTGCTGGACAATACGACGACAACGACCGATGAGGATGAAGGCGGGGGCGGCCAGACGACGACTTGTTCGTCCAACATAACATGCGGCGACACGCAATACTGCAAGAGCGGAACATGCACGAATCTCGTGTGCCAGTCCGGGTACGTCGCGTCAGCCCACAAGTGCGTGCAGAAAGCCGGCAAGCTCGAGGTGACCGATTACACTTCAAAGGTTTACGTGGTGCAGGGAGCGACGAACGCGACCAAAGTCACGGTCAAGAACACGGGCGGATATTTGTACACGACGAAGATGACCGCGACGTCACCCATAAGCGAACTCACTGCGACCGTCACACCAGCCAGTTATTCATTAGGCATCAGCAACTCGGGCATATTCACCGTGACTTTCACCACTACCGAAGCGACCGAAGTGGGCTATCATACCGTGACGGTGAAGGCTTACGCCTCGGAGAACGGGAGCGTTTACGTCACCAAGGACATAATAGTCGGGGTCCAGCCCGCGGAGGGAGGAAAGACCGTGATAAACACGACCCGCGACGATTTGAAAGCGTTGTTCGCGTCGGTGACGACGCTGTTCAACCAGCTGCCGCCAAGCGCGGAACAGAATTACACGCTGGCGAACAGGACCTACACGCGCATCCTCAACATGTTCCAGGAAGTGGAGAGCAACATACAGGCGGGCAATTATCTCGAAGCGAACAGCCTTCTCACGGAGCTTAACGCTTCCATCGCGGAGTTCAGGAGCCAGGTGAGCGGTGTAGGAGCCGCCGGCATAGGCTCGCTTTTCGGCGGCGACATGAGCGGCACGCTCATGCTGGTCGCGATACTCGTGGTGATAGTCGTCATAGGCGCGTTCCTGGCGTACCTGCTCATGCCATCGAAGAAAGGGTATCATCCGGTCCTTGGCTACCTGCCGAAAGAGAAGACTTCGATAATGGGCAAGATAACGCACGCCTTCTCGAAGCTGAAGTTCGGCGGCAGGCAGAAGAGCCTCGGCGATTTCGGGGCAAGATCCGCCGCTCCGTCGGTTCAGCCCACGCCCGTCCAGCAGGCCAGACCGGACAACAAAACGTATGCGGATGGTTACCACAGGCTCGACCAGTTCGGCCTGACCTACGACAAGACGAAATTCAAGGACAGGGAAAAGAAGTAGCGCTTCCGTGCTTTTTATTTTTAACGCCATAATACCATAATAGTTTCATATATCAGCGGAAGGTGTTGACGTGCTCAGGGTAATCGGAGTATCTTTGTTTTTCATCGCGCTGTTCACTCTCACTGGCTTTGTAATCGGCGCGGCCGGCGTCTTCTTCGGCTTGTGGAGCATGCGGATTCTGACCATCGTCTCCATGATATTCGCCATGGTTTCGATTCTGCTCATAGCCGCGGCATATCATTACGCTCCTTCCGTCATACTGAAAAAATACAAGGCAAAAACAAGTGATAAAAAAGAGATTAACGCGATAGTGGACAAGATGGCCATAAACGCCAAGATCCCGACGCCGAAAGTCTGCGTCCTTCCAATCGACGTGCCGAATTCGTTCATCGTGGGCAGAAACAGGAATGACACAACCATATGCGTCACGGAAGGCGTGCTGAGCATGAACAAGGGCGAAATAGAGAACATAGTCGCCCACGAGATGTGGCACGTATACAACGGCGACTACAAGATACAGCAGTTCGTCTCGGTCGTCGCGGCCGTGCTGAGGAAGACGGGCATTTTCATACCGCTCGCCATGCTGACCGTGAGGCTCGGCCTTTCGGAGCGCGTGGAATACAGGGCGGATTATTACGCCACGAGGTTCTCCGGCAAGCCGCGCGACCTTGCGTCGGCGCTGAACAAGATGAGCGAGACGGCGAGGCAGAATCCCATGCACGGCTCTCCCACTTACGAGAGCATATGGATAGTCAATCCATTCAAGCGCGAAGGCCATCGGCGATGGTACTACACTCATCCTCCCACTGTCAGGAGGGCCAAGAGAGTCGAAGAGATGACGCACGAGGGCATGTCTGAGATACCCGAGGCGACGGAGGTGGACTAATGGCAAAGAAAATCACGGACAGCATAGACAAGGAGCTGAAGCTGCTGCATACAAGGATTGAATCAGGCGGCTCCGGCATGGACGCCTTATGCGCTACGCTGGAGAAAGTCATGCGCGACCTTAAAGTCTACGACCAGAGGCGCCACCACCACGAGCAGATGGAAGACGATTTGAACAGGCGCTTTGAAGCGCTGGTCCTCTCGCTCGAGAAGATAACGAAAACTCTCAGGGAAAACGGCATGCTCTGAGCGACTAAAGAATTAAGACGGTTTCTGTTCCTTTTTCTTCTTTACAGGGGCGGCTGCAGGCTTCTGTGCCGGCTTTACTTCAGGCTTTACAAACGTCTCGTATTCCTTCTTGAAGACCACGAGCCTGTTGTCAAGCTCCTTCCTTTCCTTGTTGTACATGTTCTTGTCTATGAGGTTGTCCTTGGAGACGATCTTCAGCGCGCCCATGTCCCTGTATATCTTCATCATGTCGGCCTTCACGTCTTTGGACGTGCGCGGGTGGGGCTTGGCTACTCCAGGCTTTACGCCTGCATCTATCTCCTTCTTGAGCTCCATGAACCTGAAAAGCATGATGGCAATCGTTATGAGAATCGCTATGAAGACACCGGTCAGGATGGTCTTTTCGAGTATGACCGTCACGCTTGGCGCGTTGAGGACTGACACTATGTAATATATGGAGATTATCACGCCCAGAAGGAATATCGTCACGACGGTGTATTCGTTGTCTTTCATCGCGCACATAATATATTTTTTACGCAGCTTGCTTATTAAGTTGGAATCGAGACGGCTTACGGCACCAGCTTTCTGTTCTCGGACGCGCGTTTCACGAGCTCTGCTATTCGTCTCCGCCGGGTCTCCGGCCTCCTGGAGCTTATTACCCACCATAAGAAGTGCTTCCTGTGGCTCGGGGGGAAATTGCGGAAATTCTCCCAGGCCTTCTTGTCCGCCTTTAGCGCTTTCTCAACGTCGTTTGGCATTCCCACCAAAGACGGGACTCTCGTTTTCTCGTGGCAGGCGAATTTCTCCAGTCCCGCAGGCGTCATTTTGCCGAGCTTTATCATCTTCTTCACACGGTTTATGTTGCTCTCGGCCCACACGCTGCGCTTCCTCCGCGGGCAGAAGCGCTGCATGAACCTCTCAGTATCGAGTCTCTTGATCTGTCCGTCTATCCAGCCGAAGCATAGGGCTTCCTCGACCGCGTCATCGTAAGGGATTCTGGCCTTTCCCGTGCCCTTCTTGTAATAAATCAGCCATACCTCCTTCCTTCGCGCATGGTTCGCCTCCAGCCACTTCCTCCACGCGCGCCTGTCGCTGGCGTAGAACGTGCCTTTCGTCTCCATATGAATCCTATGCCTCCGCGAATAATATTGACGTGGCAGGGCTTCGCCCGCGCACGCTTACCTCGCTTGCCTGGCCTGAAAAGCTTTATATATATATAATATAGTATAAGGATACAAAACCCAATACGGAGGGATAAATATGGCAAACGTAACATTCGAAACTGTGAAAGCAGAGGAAATAAAATTCGGTAGGAACAACTTCCTGGAAGTTGCCCGCAAAAAGGCGACCACAGAACAGGGAGAGAACGAGTTCATAGCAATTTCTCGTGGATTCTTCCTTCCAGACGGAACGAAGAAGTTCAAGAGATCCATTGCAATACCGGACGAGCAGGAAATAAAGGACTTCATAGCCAAGAACATAGCGGAGTTCTAATCGGGAGCTCGTGCGATTAAAAACGCAAAACAAACTGTTTATTTTTAATTTTTCTTTCTTATCATCTAGCGACTTAGACCCGAGTCTGGGGCTTTAAAATAAAATACGAAGAGAATCAGCCTATGTAGCCTTCTTCCTTGCCCGAGATTATCTCAGTGTCGGCTTTCACTACCTTTTTCTGAATCTTGGGCAGCTTTATCACGCCGTGCTTCTTCTCGTAACCATCGACGGATTTCTTGAGCGTCTCAAGGAATATCTTTGCGAATTTTATGTCGAGGATTATGACGTTGTGCTTCACGGCGATGGTCTGCTGCTGCTTGTCCTGTATCTGGTCGATCCTCGGCGTGCTCTGCTTGAAGTCAAGTATGAATTTCGATGGATTGTAGATTATGCTTATGGAATCCGAGTAGAAACCCGCATCCCTGTGGTCTATCTGGACGTTAATGCTTTTCTCTTCCATAATGACACCTCCGGTCGTGCTCACATGAGAATGCAAACATGCGACAATTGTCTGATTATTGGCGCGCTTCTTAATAACTTTTCGTGACCAGCGTTACCTGAAGAAGTTGAGCAGTAGCGGCGAGGCGTTGAGCAGGATGAGAACGAGTATTATGGCTATCATTATTTTTATTATGAGCTCCTTGTGGCGCTTCCTTATGCGGAACTCCGCCATCACTTCCTCGAACATCTTGCCGCCGTCGAAAGGCGAGATGGGCAGCAGATTGACCAGTGCGATGTTGAAGCTCAGGAAGAATATCCAGAACAGCGTCGGCCCCAGAAAGAATACCGCCTCCGTCTGCAGCGCGTATTTGGTGCGGAATTCCTCGCGTATGTCGTACGCTTGCTGCAAGTCGATGCCTATGTAGCCGCGGCTCGCGTTGTCGGGTCTCGGGGAGAGCGTCAGGTTGAACGTGCCGTTCGACGTGGCGAATGCGACGGTCTGGTTGGGCTTAAGGCCGACAACATAATTGTTGAAATCATCTGTCGTGTTTATTTTCTTGCCGTTTATCTCCTTTATTATCATGCCTTTCTGCAGGACGCCGTAGGAAGGCGTGCCGTTAAGGGCGGCCGTTATCTGCATGCCCGTAGGCTCTGTTATCGCATCCAGCATGGGCGACAGGACGGTCACTATCAGCAAAATGGAAAGCAGCGCCACTATCAGGTTCGTGAACGAGCCGACCGCGTATATCCTCATCTTCTCCCTGCTTCTGCGCAATCGCAGTATGCGTTCGTCAGGCTCGACAAAAGCGCCTATGGGAATGACGCTCGCCGTCAGCACGCCCGCCGATTTCAGGCGTATCCTGTGCGCGCGCGTCAGTATGCCGTGCGCCAGTTCGTGCGGCACGAGCAGGCATATCATGGCTATGAGCGCCTGCCAGAACGGGATGAATATGCCGGTTCCGGGGAAGAAGAAGCCCGGTCCCTCGTCACTCACGGTAGGCAGCAGCGGCGAAACGCCTGGGACGTTGGACTGGCCAAGCGTTATTTTCGCGGCCTGAGAGAACATCAGGCTGACCAGCAAAGCGGGTATGCCCAAAACGCCGACCAGCAGCGCGACAAAGGACCGCATTATGGCCACGTCGGAAAATCCGGGGAAGATGGCGAACATTATAGTTCCCAGGACCGCGACGCCCGCGCAGAAATGGAAAATGGGTTTCGGGTATTTCTTCAGCAGAATCGCGCCTGCGGTCAGCATCACTAACCCGGCAGCAGCGGCTTCAAGGCCGACTGTGGTGTAAACCAGCGCGAGCGCGAATGTCCCTAGAAGCGCGTTTATGAGCCACGTGTTGCGGTATCTCGAAACATAGTATGAGCCTAAGCCGCCGAACGAGACGACAATCGCCATGTCACCGAAAAACTTCCAGAATTCAGGAGCGAGCCTTGCAATTTTGTCCACGAAGTTAAGGCCGTGCCTCGTCTGTATGAGGAAGAATATGTAGTAGCGCTTGACTCCGAGCCTGTAAAGCAGCAGGAATCCAGCTATGAAAACGACCAGCCCGGCAATC
Organism: Candidatus Aenigmatarchaeota archaeon; assembly: GCA_026397315.1. GTDB lineage: Archaea > Aenigmatarchaeota > Aenigmatarchaeia > QMZP01 > QMZT01 > JBGPQP01. Next base: position 49,439 of record JAPLVC010000001.1, read on the forward strand.
AGATAGTTGCCAGCGACTATCGCTAGAACTGTGATTGGTCCTCCTACGGCAAGCAGCAGGATTGTCAGAAGGACTGGAGAAATATCATTGAATTCCATAGTGTTATTTTGGTAGCATACGGTTAAATAGCATCCCGGTTTTTTTCGGAAATATGCTTAAAATCGGCGCGGACCTTCGAGAAAGCCGCCCTTATTTCCGGCGTCGCGATGTTCTGCTCCCCGTCCTCGAAAAACTCGGCGAATTTCTTTTTGTTTTTATCCTTCCTGGCATATTCCAAAGCCTGCATGCACATCTCCAGCTTGTCCAGGTCCTTGACTAGCTGCGCTTCTTTCGTTTTGCGTGCCACGAATTCCTTCCAGAGGCCGCGCATTTCCTTCGCTTGCGCTAGCGGCAGGCGAGAAAGCGTCTTGCGCATGCCCGCTGCTTCGCGTTTTCTTTTTTCCTCACGCGGCATCGTCCTGTCGCGGTCGTTTATCCTGTCCGGTATGTCGCCAGAGAACGCCTCGCCAAGGTCATGCACCAGCGCCATTTTGACGCACCTGTCCGCATTGAGGTTCAGCTTTTTCGCATATAAGTAAGACATGACGGCCAGCATGAAAGAATGGTCGGCAACGCTCTCAGGCGCCGCGACGTTTTTGAGAACCCACCCCGTCCGCTTGAGGCGCTTGAGCTCCCGCGCCTTATTCAAAAAAGAAAAAAACATATGCGGGAGCAGGGATTCGAACCCTGGAAGGCACTAAGCCACTGGGTATCTAATCATAGAGGCCAAGCCTCTCTTCGGGCTAGATTTCGGACAAAGCCGTGAACCTTAGCCCAGCCCCGTTGACCGCTTGGGTACCCCCGCGTGCTTTGATTTTTTACTCTTTGCTAAAGTTTATAAGCTTTAAAGTTTTTATATCCTTAATTGCTTTAATTATAGTTATTATTTAATAAAGGTGATATTTTGAAGATAAAAATCCTCAGCAAGAAAGGTGAAAACCTGAAGTTCGTCCTTGAAGGGGCGACTCCCGCATTCGCGAATTCGATGCGCAGGATAATGATAGCTGAAGTCCCTAACCTCACGATAGACACGGTCGAGTTCCACGACAACACGTCCGCGCTGTTCGACGAGATAGTCGCGCACAGGCTCGGCATGATTCCCCTCGAGTTTGACCCGGAAAAGTTCAACATGCAGAACGACTGCAAGTGTGACGGCAAAGGCTGTCCGTCCTGCCAGGTGTTCTTCGCGCTTGAAAAGACCGGACCGGCGATGGCATACTCTTCTGACCTGAAATCTTCCAACAAGAGTGTCAAGCCCACATCACCGGATTTCCCGATAGTCAAGCTGCTCAAGGAACAGCACATCAAGGTCGAGGCGACCGCGAGGCTCGGCACGGGCAGGGAGCACTCGAAGTTCCAGACCTCCAACGCGACCTACACTTATGTTATTTCCGTGGAATGCTCAAAGACAGACGACGCGAAGAGGATAGTCAACGCATGCCCCAAGAACATTCTCGAAGTCAAGGGCACGAAAGTCGTCCTGGCAGACCCATACGAGTGCAACGAGTGCAAGGCCTGCGAAGAGGCGAGCGGCGGGGACGTGAAGGTCGTAGGCGACCCGAGCAAGTTCGTCTTCACCGTCGAGAGCATTTCCGGCCTCGACCCCGAATACATAGTCGGGAAGGCCGCAGAGATACTTGAAGGGAAAGCCAAGGAATTCAAGGATTTGCTGAAGGATGTTTAAAGGGAACGGCATGACTACCAAGCTCATAGCCTCCTGGATTTTTGGCGGCATTCTTTTATCCATAGGAGCATGGATAATGGGCCACGTCGAAGTGAATGTCGGGGTTTCTGATATCGCCTACGCCATGGCGATTATAGGCGCTTTCATACTGATTCTGCTGGGCGGGCTGGTCTGGATAAGCGTCGCTACCGCAACTTCGAAGAACTGATTTTCAGCAGAAACGAATAAAAGGGAAACCCGACCAATAATAAAACATGTTAAGCGAAAGCGAAAAACAAGTTCTTGGGGTCTTCGGCAAGTTTCAGCTCATCAGAAAAGACGAGCTCAGGCGAGTGCTCACCGAGAGCGGAGTCGACGAAGGCATCGTCACCGTCAACAAGCTCAGCGGCATGGGTTACCTGAAGTTCATAGAGGCTGTAGGCTCGCCGTGCTACACCATAACGCAAGAGGGTATCAGGGTCCTTAAGACATAAAAACCCTCGCGCTTCTTTTTTATTAAAACCATAACAACAGTTAATAGACGGCAGACCGTCTTGCATTTTAGCCCCGTAGTCTAGTGGCCAAGGATCCCAGGCTTTGGATTCACGAAGTCCAAAACTTCGAGCAGGTTTCGCCTGCGGTGAGAGAAGAAACCTGGTGACGGCGGTTCGAATCCGCCCGGGGCTATTCGCTTTTCAGCAAAAATAATCATAAAAAAATTCGTCATCAGCGACCAGTTCTTTCAGCCTTTTCTCGGTGGATTCAACTTCTCCCGGGGCAATGGGTTCCCAATGCTCGAGGTCGAACCAGTAGCCCATGCCCCTTTTCGTGTCGAACATGAAACCATCCCCGCTGCGTTGCAGAATAGGCTTTATGCCACCTTCGGTGAAGATTTGGTGCATTTCTTTCATGAACGCGGCGATAGCTCTGTCAGCATCGGCGCCTTTCAGACAGCGGACTTTTTTGGCCAGGTCGCCGATATCCATCATAACCACAAAATAACCGGTTTCGTTTCCGGTATCCGCTGGTAGGACGCCAGGTCTTGTTATGACGGGCGTTTGCTTGCCGATTTCCTTAAGCTTTAGAGAATAAAAGACCTCGTTGCGGGCATTGTCAATCTGGCCTTCGCTGAACTCTTTGGCTATATAACCGTTGCCCAGGTCATAAATGACGTGCCTGCCACCGCTATAGCTCCTGTTGTTTCGCCTGACGGAAGACTCTATTGAACGGATAATCTGCCCTGTATCCATGGAGAATTATTGGTTTTCATATTTAAAAATTTATCACTCAAACGTTGTAATAATTTTTTGCTTTTCAAGCCGCATGATACAAGTTGAACGTGCCCCTCGTGTTGCGTCCCTGGGACGTGAGGCTCACGCTCAGCCAGAGCGGCGCTGGCGGCGACGTCGCGAGCCAGCGCGTGCAGTTGAGGTTGTAGTTAATTTCGATGGAGTACTCCCTGCCGTGCTCCTCAAGGAACGATGTCTTAATGTCTTCCATACGCATGCCGAAGCTGTCCTTGGTCTCGTTGCAGTAATACGTCTCCGCAATCGTCCTGTTGACCACGCCGACTATGTTGCCGAAAAGTTCGGCGTCCTTGTTAGCGAAGGGCTTCGACATCTCTATGGTCGAATACTGGAAAAGCGATTGCTGGACTATGAAAATCATGCCTATCAGGAAAACGATGGATACCAAAAAAAGCTGGCCCTTTCTCGCGCTCATGAAAATACTTTGAAAGGATTAAATAAAAAGCAAGAGGCAGGCTAATTGAAGGAGGGGTGAGTCTCAATCGTCATAGCCTACTCTCTTTTGATTCTGAATACTGGACTCTGGCGTATCGCAACCGCCTTTACGCGAGCGCCTTTATGCTAGCAGCGGTATGCCCAGTTCCCTGTGGACAAGCGCGTGCACGTCCGGAATGTCTTTCATGTGGGAATGCGCGTCCAGCTTGCCCAGGATGTAAGGCGACTTGACTCCAGTGACGATTGTTATGACCTTTATCTTGTTCTTGAACGAGGGATCGATTCTCGCGCCCCAGATGACCTGAGCATCAGGATCCAGCTGTTTCGAAACGTATTCTCCTATCCTGCTCACTTCGTCGAGCCTCATGTCAGGTCCGCCGGTTATGTGGATTAACGCCCCGCTTCCGCCGTGGTAATCGACGTCTAACAACGGGTTGGACATGGCCCTTATGATGCATTCCTCGGCGCGCTCGTTCGAGCAGGCCTCGCCGAACCCTACGGTAGCTACGCCTCCCGAGTGCATTATAGCCTTCACGTCTGCGTAGTCCAGATTCACCAGCGACGGGGTCGATATCGTCTCGGTTATGCCCTTTATCATGCTGGCCACCAGGTCATCCGCCACTGAAAACGCTTGCTTCAGCGGCAGGTTGCCCGCTATCTTGAGCAGGCGGTCGTTCTCTATGGCTATGACCGTGTCGCAATACTGGCGCAGGTCGAAAAGGCCGTCTTCCGCCTTCCCCATGCGCGCGCCCTCGACCTTGAAAGGCATGGTCACGTTCGCTATAACAATAGCTCCGGCTTCCTTGGCTATCCTCGCCACTACAGGTGCGGCTCCCGTTCCCGTTCCGCCGCCCATGCCGGCCACCAAAAACAACATGTCTATGCCTTCAAGCATCTTCTTGAGCTCGCGCTCGCTCTCTTCAGCGGCCTTCTTGCCCGTTGCCGGGTAACCGCCCGCACCAAGCCCACGAGTGACGTCTTTGCCTATGAGGAACTTCTCGTGTGCCCTCGAAGCCGTCAGATGCCTCGCGTCCGTGTTTACCGCTACCGTCTTCGCTCCAGTTATGCCTATGTCCGTCAATCTGCTTATCGTATTGCTGCCGCCGCCTCCGATGCCCATGACCATTATCTTGGCTCCCATGAGCTCGAAGCCCAGCTCGTCTTTCACCCTTTGCTCATAGGAGGTGTCGGCCACGCCCTGGCCCGGTATCTTTACGGCTGCCTGGACTGGCGCCACGCTAGCGAGCGCGTCCGCTCCTACCTCCACATTCACTATCTCTCCCATATGCCTCACCCCTTAATTCAAAGCATCCCGCCGCGAGACAACGATGCATTCACTGCATCATATATTTCCGGTTTGTTGTTTTCGAGCAGCGAAATGTATTTAAGTTCTTTTCTCAATTATTCTCAGAAAACTAGCTTATACTCAAGGGTGACACAAAAGAACCAGATTCAACGAATCCTCTTCGTCGCCAAACGAATTGGATCCGCATCGAGGCAACTTCGCCAAAAGTTGCCTGTTAATCCCCTATTTCTGATGTCGTTTCTAACAGTTTGAATAATTTACAGTAAATAGTTCCTTTTTTGCTATATAAGCTTTTCCCGCCCGTTTTGGACGAAAGGGGGATTTTTAGGCCCTTTTTACCGCCTTCCGGGAGGCTTTCTCTCATTAAGAATAGAGGCGACGTATATCGAATTTCGCCATAAGTAAGCTTTATAAGTCTTCGAATTAATTACTTAGCAGAGATAACACATATGGAGGGTAAATGTGATATCTCGGATTTATACAAAAACACAAAACAAAACAGACGAAAAGAAAAGGGTGCTTGAGATGAAAAAGAATCCGTTCAAAAACTACACGGGAAAAGAAGGCGGACTTGGCCAGACGGAGTCGCAGTTCAAGGAGTACCTTAGACTGGGTCTTAGTGGTCTGGGCACGGCTTACGATTTGTTAGTCAACGGTACGAATTTTGCAAAACCCAAGCGTGAAGTTTACGGCAAAACCGTGATAGACGGCGAGCCGGTCACACTTGCGGACAGCGACTACATAGGCTGGGTCCTGGACACGAACGGCGGCAGGAGTGACAAAGTCAACCTTGGTGCTTGCGTTTCCGACACGGGCGAGATTTTCGTGAACCCTGATTCCATAAGATGGGGTTATCATCCTCTTGAAATATTCGGCCACGAACTTGCTCACAAAAATGGTATTCTTGATGAGGGGCAGGCTGACGCGGCAGGGGCAATATTTTACAAGGGCAAAGTGAGCAAGCTTAGTAACTAATCTGGTGAAATAAATGGCAGGAAAAGCGTCTCTGGGAAGAATGACAAATGGTCTTTATCCAGATGAAGCTGCGCTTGCGCAAGTTCTCAAATCGGCCGCGCACGGCAACGGAGGTAATAATGCAGCAACTGAACCCCCAAAAGACTCTTTTGATGCTATCGACGAAAGATTCGGGGCAATGTTCTGGGAATTACCAAAAGCGGCTATTATTGAGAAAATTTTTGGTCAACTCCCCATACCTAAAAGTGAAGGTTTGTTAGCTACATTTTACACAAACATTGTTAATGGTATAAAAAACAGATATAACACACAGAAGCACATCAAAGGTCAAATAGCTTTTGAAAATCCCTTTAAAATACCGTTTTTAAGACAATTTCCATTCCAGAATGGATGGTCGGCTTATAAATTTTCACAAGGCTGCACCACAATCAATGAAATTTATACAGTAGTTGACAGTCAAGGCGCAGAAACTATATTTTATATTGGTTTAAAAGGCGGAAAAACACCTGGCAATGCAGAAATAGAAAATGCTGCCAGAGATTTGATGGCAAAGGATACAAAAGAGATAGCTATGCTTTCACAAAACATGTTACAAACAGTATTACAACGCGCGGAAAACGGTGAATTTACCTACGGAGGGTGTTATGACGAATTAACAGACAGAGAACTTGGCGTACTGAAAGGTAAATACGCCGATCCGTCAAGAATAAAACCAATTTTCATGCAGAATGAAATTTCACTTTACATGAGCGGTCCTAAACAAGTTGTTTCGAACAAACAAGGCGTTAAAATCATAAAATACTCGGATCCTGGGTCAATCAAAAAATTAGCATATTACACATTAGCTAGCAACATTTTTACTCTGATGGACATAGTTTACGAACCTGCAGAAAAAATGCTTAGCGGAAGCGGCTTTGAACTCCAGAGAATGAGGGCTTACGATAAGGAAATAAAGGGTACGTTTAATGTAGCTAATTCGGCTTTCAATGTACAAAACAGGTTTGGTTACGTAAATAACAATAACGGACAAGGTGGCAGCCATGGCGGCCATTAACTGTCTCGAATGCCGTCTTATTTAAATTTGGCCGCTCAATAGATTAACATGGCAGTCGACATATTCGAGATGCTGATTGACATACTCAAGATAAACCAGAACCAGGTCGCTGAATACGCGGCGCAGGGGCCGCTTTACCAGCTTTTCTACCTGATTTTCTTCCCCACGATTTTCATCGTCATTTTTGTATGGATATTAACACACGCGATAATAGGCAGGGAAGGCCAGCATAAGGCCATGAGACTACTGCTAGCGATTGCTGTTTATGCTTTCATAGTGTTGCAGGGCTTATACAACTGGTTCGTCATGCTCAGCAAGTTCTGGCTTTTCGGCCTGATGTTCCTGGGCTTCATCTACTTCATCACGTATCGCGGCGGCCGCGGAGGCGGCGGAGGTGGGGCGCACGGCAAGACGATTGGAGGAGTAGGAAGCGGCGGAGGGGTTGTAGGCTATATCGAAGGTATCACCGGAAAGAAGCTGAACCCGCTGAAGTCCGTCGAATACGGCCAGAAAATAAAAAGGGACATAGTCATATTAGAAAATAACAAGCGAGCGCTCCAGAGAGAGGCAGACAAGCTAAAGAAAGACCCGAAAGCGGCAGAACAGATATTCGATCAGATAGCGCACGTGGATGTGGCCTTAACAACACTGCAGAGTTTCCTGCAGACCGGCGATTTCGCCGATTATGAGAAATGGAGAAACGGCAGCCGATTGTTCAAGTGATATCATGGCGGACATATTCAGTTCTTTTGGAGGCGGCATGTTCTCGATGGAGATACTGCTGCCCTTCTTCCTCGTGCTGGCAATTGTCTATGGCGCGCTCGAGGTCTCGAAAGTCTTTTCCAACAAGGGCGTCAAGGCGATAATAGCGGTCGTCTTCGCCTTCTTCGCGATAATGAACTCGCAGGTTGTCACGTTCATAAACTCGATCCTGCCCTACGCCGCGATGATATTTGTCGTGATATTCATAGCGTGGATACTGCTAAAGCCTTTGAGGGGCGAAAATAAAGACGGCAAGAAAAAAGATCCTGTCCTGATAATAGTCATCCTCGTTCTGGTTATGGTCCTGCTGGCAAGGATGCAGGCTACCGATTATCTGCCGGAAAACAGCATATTGTCGAACACGAATCTCATATGGGTAGTGGGCATCCTGGTGATAGGCGTTATTCTCTGGAAAATATACAAAATGTCTCAAAACGAAGGCGGCGGGCATCCCTGACAATTATTGGAATACAATGCTCATTGATAAAATAAAGCGTCAAGCTGCCAGAGGCATTTCCGACCCTTGCGCGGATGCCGCCTCTCCTTTGATTTTAGCTATCATTTCGTCGCCAAGAAAGTAATCTTTCAGTATTTTGCAGCCTTTCGTGAAAATACTACTGGGTACACCGCCTTTGATAGCATAAATTTTGACAATATCCTGCGTTATCTGAGGATCAATAAGACTATAAAATTGGGCTGAACTGTTGATTATTGTTCCGTATGTTTTCTGAAGTTCCCTATTGACGCCTTCCACGTCTTTTATCTTGCCGGATTTCGCTTGCTCAACTAACTGGTCTATATAGCCGAGTGACTGCCCCATCTGGCCGGATAGTTTTGAAAGAGCTGATTTGTAACTATCATTATATTTTTTTATCTTACCGAAGTCAGCGTTTTCTCCTGCAACTACGGATAATCTGTCCATGTGAAGGTCCAGCTCGTAAAAAAGTTCTTTCTCGTATTCCTGCAGAGCGCCCATCCCTTCATGCATTGCACTAATAGTTTTGGCACCATCAACCTGTTTTGTCATAATCACACCATCAATCACGAAGCTCGGAAAAGTTAAACATTCTGTTGTTACTTATTAGTAGTTTTTATTACTTATAAAGCTTTTTGAGGCTATCATTTAGCACTGGAACGGCGTGGGAGCGGGCCCGGACGGCATGGCAAAGGCCGGTGATAAAAAGCGATATCTGCCGTTGAAGATAATACTTATAAAGGTTGTATTCTAATACTTTAACATGGCAGGAATATTCGACCAACTGGTCCAAAACATGTCGAGAATGGGTTTCTTCCAGTTCTTATTTCCGTTCCTGCTCGCTTTGGCGATAGTCTACGGACTCCTGACATGGGCACTTGAAAAACAGATACCCAAGTCTGCTAGGGCGTTGGTTTCACTGATAGCGGCATTCTTCGTGATGCTGTACTCCAGCTGGAACGTCATGGTTGTGCAGTTCTTTGCCAACCTTTTCGGTCCATTCTTGGCGGTGGCCACGGGCATACTAGTGATAGTAATGCTGTTCGCTCTGGTCGGCTTCAAGGTTGAAACGCTCACCCAGGGGAAGTACAGCAAATGGGTACTAGTCTTGCTGATGGTATTCATTGGCATCGTGCTTTTCTTCGGAGCAGGCGCATCATACCTTATAGACGTGCCAGGATTTGCCATGAACTCTGACTTCTTTACAGTGATATTCTTCATCATAATACTCGCTGTAGTGATGTTCTGGCTATCGAAAGAAGGCGAGGGTGGCGGAAGCGCAGCGACGCCTACGACTGGAGGAAAGTCGTAAAGTTTTTTCTTTTTTGCTTTTGCTTTATTTTGCATGCTCAGCGGCAGCAATATTTATTGCGGCCCGCCAAGACATTCATGAGAACATGAACAGGAAAAAGCCCGAGGCCTGGACCAAGCTCGCCAGAGAGCGCATGCAGATATTGCTAGCGCTGGCTGAGGTCGAGGCTGGAGCGCATCCTAAACGCTCGAAGCGATACATAGAGCTTGCGAAAAAGATAGGCATGCGCTACAACGTGCGGCTGAAAGCTACGAAGCGTTTCTGCCGCAAATGTTCATCGCCGCTGGTTCCGGGCGTGACATGCAGGATCCGCTCGAGAAAGGACAGGCAAGCCATGGTAACGACATGCCTCAAATGCGGCGCTATATCGCGACACCCTTATATACGCGAGAAGAAAATTATTAAGCAAAGGAGAACTGCATGAAACTCGTCATTTTCCTCAGCACGCTCGTCATTTTCATCTCGTGCTTTTTCATATTCTTCACTTTCGACTCCATGATAAAGACGAAGATGGTCTGCGACTACAAGGAAACGTTCAAGTGCAACGTCGTCGAGCTCAACTCGACCATCATATTCGGCATCCTGATAGTGGGCATGTTCCTTTTCGTGGACTGCATCGTGATGTACATAATGGTAAAGACATGGGTGCCGAACCTGTTCATGTACAGCTTTAGCCGAAGATAACGCCTTATTCTACGCCCAGCAGCTTCCTGAACAACAGCGACGCTCCCATCAGGAAAATCAGTATATACCACGCCAGCCAGTTCAGGTAAGTCCATCCGACCAGCGGTACAGTGAACGGCAGCTTTACGGCGGTCTCCATCTTCGTCGAATTGAGGTCGAGCGGGTTCACATCCCAGACGACGCTGCCGAACCTCACGAGCTCGCCCTTCGCATACGTCTTGTCGTCCGAGAAATCCCCGTTGTCGTTGGCGTCTATCGTCACCTTGTATTCCAGATCGCTTATCTTATCCGTCCTTATGGTGTGGTTAAAGTCCGCGAAAACGAAATGGCCCGTCGCCGAATTTTCGCTAGCGGACGCAGTCTGGACGATCACGCTGCCGTACGTCTGGCTCAGGAAGCCGAACGCCAGCAGGACTATGCCAAGGCTTATGAACATGGGCAGCATGTTCATGCGCATCTGCTTCTGGCTCAGCTTCATCATCTCGCTGACGTATTCATTCGCTTTTTTGACGTCCTTTTCCTTCTGCGCTTCCTTGGACTTCTCCCTGTAGAACTTCATGTCTTCTTTTATCTTGCGCATCTCTGCCGGTTTGTTGAAGATTCGATAGACTAAGCTGGATACGAATGAGAGCAAGAGCGTCCACAGGAGGATATCCTGGTAAGGAAGGAATATCATAAAAACCGCCTACTGTTTGAGCATCTCCCCGAGCTCTTTCATCGAGTCCATCATCTTCTTCTCGTGGAACTTTATTATCTTGAGCGCGGAGCCGGAAGCGGAAGAATAGATCGAAGCGTAATAGCGGTTTATGCGCTGGTGCTCGTTCGTCTTGTCGTCGCCTGGCGTGTCTCCCGCTTTTTCAAAAACGACTATAGAGTCCGGTCTGAACGAGCGGAAAAATTCATCAGGTATGGCCCTCACGTAGCCGTATCTGGTGAGGAACGTGAGATAACCGCTGACTATTATGTTGCCTTTCTGATCCTTCAGTTTGGTGATCATTATCTTCTGCAACTTGTCGTAGAACTTGGCGGCGACCTTCCTGATCGCGTCTATGTCCGGGATTTCCCCGATCTCCTCGGCCAAGTTCTCTATCTTGTCGAAGTCGACGACCGTGAAATCGTTCTTTCTCCCCGCGTGCTGGAGCGCCAAGTCTACGAGAGTCGCCTTGTCTATGCCGTAAACGCCTGAGATGAAAATCAGCTTCATAACACACCCTCCCGGATTGTATATTATTGCTATTGCTCTTTTAAAATAGTTTTCAGCTTGGATATCAGGCTGTCGTCGCCCGGGTCCTTGCCGCGCAGCATGCCCAGGTATATGCTCACGAAGTCGAGCACGTACATGGTCGACAGCGCGCGAGAAAGCTCGTACGGGTAGACGGACCAGACCTCTATGACCGAGCGCGCCGACCTCTTTAGTAGTTCCTTGGTGAAGTTTATCCTCCTGCGCATGCGCTCATTCTCGCTGTTGTCGCGTATGATTATGACTGAAAAATTTCTCGAAAGCGCCGTGTCCTCCCACCCGAGGATCGAGTTGTGGTTGAGCTCGGGATACGTCTCGCACATGGCCACGACCTTCGAGTTCTCGTTGAACTGCGTTCTAGCGCGGTAGACGACGGGCTCGTATATGCCGAAACCATGGATGACAGGAACCGAGTTGATCAGCTTGTAGGCGATGCGCTTCGCTGGATTGTCCTTCATGAGCTTCGATGACTTTATTTCGTCCCTCGTTTCCTTGAGATTCTTGATGACGAGGTCAAGGTTCTGCTTCTCCAGAAACTTCGCTTTTTCCAGAATCGCTATGATGGGGAAAAGCATGTGGCCTATCGCGAAGCGCGGCTTGAGCCCCTTCGGGACGCGCATGCACGCCAGGCCGCGCCTGCAGCACTCGCGTTCGAGCTCGCCTCCCGAGGTTATGGCGAATATCTCACACTTCCTTTTGACGGCTTCTCTGAAGGCGGAAAGCGTCTCTTCAGTATCGCCGGAATAGCTGACGAAGAAAACCATGTCGCCGTTCTTCACGTATGCGGGCAGGCCATACCCTTTGAGAACGCGTATTTCATTGTTGGGGAAAACGCCCGCGAGCATGTCGCCCACTATACCCGAGCCGCCCATGCCGCACACGAAGACGCGCTCAGGCTTCTTCAGCTTAAGGTCTCCCGCGAATTTCTTCCCTGACGCAATCGCCTCCTCGCACTGCTCGGGGAATTTCTCGAGAGAAGCGACCACTTTGGAAAGGTCAAGCTTTTCCATTTCCTTCTGGTCGTCAAGAATCATGTTTTCCTCAAATCCAATTATTTGTGTTTTTTTGTGTGTTTTTCCTCTTTTGCCACAGGTTTTTTCGGGGCTATCTCGCTGAAGCCCGTATATTTTACCAGCGCCTTGGGAATTTTTATCGTACCATCTCTCGTCTGGCAGTTCTCGAGTATCGCCGTTATCGCGCGCTCAGTCGCGATGGCAGTCGAGTTTAGAGTATGGACAACTTCTGTTTCTCCGTGTTTGTTCATGAACCTTATACCCAGCTTCCTGGGCTGGTAGTCCGTGCAGTTGGAGCACGACACCATCTCGCGGAAAGCGCCCTGCGCGGGCATCCACGCCTCGAGGTCGTATTTTATCGCTGCGTTGTCGTTCATCTCGCCAGAGCAGACGGATATCACCCTGTAAGGGATGCCCAGCTTCTGGTAAATCGCTTCGGCATTGCCTATGAGCTTCTCGAACCATTTCTCCGATTCGCATGGCTTGCAGAAGACGAACTGCTCGACCTTGTCGAACTGATGGACGCGGAATATGCCTTTCGTGTCCTTGCCGTGCGACCCTGCCTCGCGCCTGAAGTTCGTGGAGAAACCGGCGTATGTTTTAGGCAGGTCTTTCTCCTGGAATATTTCTCCCATGTGATACGCGGCCAGCGTCTGTTCGGCGGTTGCTATCAGGTAAAGGTCCTCGCCTTCGATCTTGTAGAGCTGGCTCTCGAAGTCCGCCAGCTCGGCCGCGGCGGAAATCGCCGCCTTCTGCAGCATGAAAGGGGTCCACATCGGAGTGAATCCTTGTTCTATAAGGAAGTCAAAAGCGAATCTTATGAGAGCGAGGTTGAGAATGACCAGCTCGTTTTTCAGGTAGTAAAACCTCGCTCCAGCGAGCTTCGCCGCCTTGTCCGTGTCGGCCAGGTCGAGGCTCTGCAGAAGTTCCGTATGGCCTTTCGGCTCGAAATGCATCGGCTCGAATTCCAGCTTGCCGCGCGTGTCGCGCTTGAAGCTTTCCATGTCCTTGAGAAGCACGAGAGGCTTGCCCCACGCGCGTATGAACTTGTTCTCCTGGTCGCCATTGCCAACATTGACGTCCTTGTGCAGGATGTTGCCTATCTTATACCTGTAAATGTCGCGCTCGGCGAGAAGCGCTTCGGCCTTCTTGTCGCTGTGTTCTATCTCCTCGTTTATCTTCCTCATCTCGTGGATTTTTTCATCCGCTTTCTTGCCCGCCTTCTTCATCTCGGCAATCTCGCGGGAAACAGTGTTCCTCTTGCATTTCAGCGCCTCGACGTGCTTCAGTACGTCACGCCATTCCTTGTCAAGCTCCACGACCTTCTCGACGACGGCCGGGTTCTTGTACCTTTTCTTTTCCGAGTCTATGACTGCCTCCGGATTTGTCCTGAAAATCTGTATGTCAAGCATGTTAGCACCTACTCTTCGGCGTCGTAATTGACTACGCTGAAAACATCATAACCCTTAAGCTTCTCCCGCCCCTTGAGGAAGCTCAGCTCTATCAGTATCGATATGCCTACAACGTTGCCACCGAGCCTTTCGACGAGTTTCGTCGCCGCTTCCAGCGTCCCTCCGGTCGCCAGCAAATCGTCGACTATGAGAACCGTTTCGCCTTTCTTTATCGCGTCCTCGTGTATTTCGAACGCGTCTTTCGAATATTCCGTATCGAACTCCTCGCGCAGCTTTTTCCACGGCAGTTTGCCCGGCTTGCGCAAAGGCACGAAGCCCGCGCCAAGCTCGTAAGCTATCGCTGAACCCAGGATGAAGCCGCGGCTCTCGGCGGAAACGACTTTATCTATGCGTCTGCCATCGAAATGCGACATCATCTGCTTCACGGAACTGCGGAAAGCATTCGCGTCCTGCAGGAGCGTGGTGATGTCCTTGAACATTATGCCTTTCTTCGGAAAATCAGGCACGGTGCGTATCTTTGACCTCAAATCAACCTTGTTCTCCATGTTATCAATATTGTTTCAGCGGTTTTAAATAAAATATAGCGTCCTTGGGTTAAACTTTTTTTAGACCTATTTACTTACAACGCTACCTTATAGAAACGAGAGTGGTGGTATGAAAGAGGGAGACGAAATTTGGGCTAGAATGGAAAAAATAAAAAATATGGACGTAAACGCAGAAAACATAAAGACTGTGGTTGAGTTCGACAAGTTGAATGAAATAAACGGACTAACGCCGGGAACAAGAGTCGGTCACCTAACAATGCTGAGGCATCTTCTGACATATTGTGGCGGCAAACCATTTACCGAGTTGACTGGCTCAGACATAAGGGAGTTCATGGGATTGCTGAAAGAGAGTAAGGTTGAAACGCAGGTTGATATGAGATTTAACCGTAATGTAGCAAAAAGGGGTGGAAAATTAGAGCAGGGCACCATGAACACATACACGCAAAAGGTCAAAAGATTTTTCCGCTACCTCCACAATACCGGAAGAGACACCCCAAAAGTCATACGAGACGCAGACCTCAAGCAGAAACAGGTGGCATTCAAGCTAACCAGTGCAGACCTGCCCACCGAACAGGAAATACTGAATATGATAAATGCGACCGAAAGTCCACTCTATAAGGCGCTTTTGGCGGTCATGTATGACACTGGTATGCGAATAGGGGACATACTTGACCTTAAGTTTAAAGACCTAATGGTGACCGAAAACGAGGTAAGGCTTCGATTTTACATAAGAAAGACGAAACAACACCTGCTTTACAGTCTTGGCAGTTCGGTAGGCTTTCTTATGAACTGGCACAACCTGCACCCCACCAAAGACCCAGAAAGCCCTCTTTTCTGCACAACAGCGACAAACTGCCGTGGTAAGAGGATGTCGCACACAAACGCATACAACATGGTCAAAATGCTCGCAGAAAAGGCTAATATACACAAGAAAGTGTCCTGCCATACCTTCCGGCATTGTGCGACTGCGAGAGATAAGCCGCATTATAGCGATGAAGAGCTTCGCGTACTTCGTGGATGGACGAGGAATAGCACTATGCCTTTGAGATATGCGCCAGTCTCAAATGATGCCGTATTTCGAAAGAAACAGATTTTAGAGGGCAAGATTAAGGATGAATTGCAACCAAAAATCATAGAAGCCCGTAGCTGTCCGAGGTGCAAGAACACTGTCACGCCTGATTCCGCTTACTGTTGCGTGTGTGGTCAACTGCTATCGAAAAAGGTTATCGGTCTCAAGGACATGCTCGAAAACCCTCTCATTTATGAGACCATGAAATCCGAAATCGAAAGGCGGGAAGATTTGAGGCAAAAATACCAGCAACAACTCAATGAGCGGGTCATGGCTTTTTCATGACCTCACTTCTTTTTTCTCTTTCAAACTTTGTCATCGTAACCTCAATCTTTCTATCTTCCTTTTTCAACTCATCGAAAAGTTTTTCCATTTCTTTCATTTTAGAGTGAAAGTTAACAATGTCTTCTTTCTCATTCAACAACCCATTACACTCTTCAAAAAGCTTCAGACCTCTTTTGCCTATATCTTCAATATTGGAAAAATATTTTCCCTGCAGGTCAATTATTTTTTGAAAATATTCCTTTTTTTGTTCAAACAACATTTTTTCCATTATATTAATGAATTCCAATGTTCTGTATCTCTCATTGATTTTTTTCTGTTTTTCGTTAATTTTATCAATTATTAATCTCCGTATCCTTTCTGGTACATCATATTCGCTTAACCTTTCTATTTCTTCCCTCGTTCTATTACCAACAACGATGAGTTTGCCAAAATTTTCAGGTTCTGGGAACAAAACAGATAGCAATGCAAGTCTTATATCCTCTTGCTCATTTGTTGTGATATTTCTTTTAACGTAACTTTCTACTTCTCCCCGAACATTATTATAACCCATTGTCTTGAGGATTGTTTGTATTTTTAGTGGGTCAGGTTCTATCCCTAAAATCTGAGAGAATATGTTACAAAATCCAAAATTTTCTTCTTGATCTAAATTCATCACTTTAAAACCTCTACAATACAAACCATTGACTTTAGCATATTCAAGATAACATTCTATTATGAAATTGACATCCGCTTGATATTTTTCGGGAATTTCAACTGCTCCCCCTCGTGTTAATTTTTTCTTCACAAGATTTTTTAACATTAGTCTTTTCAAATAGCCGCTTGCATCTTTAGCATCTGTCTTTTTTAAGAGTTTTTTAAAATCATCACATCTTACGACTCTTTTTTCCAATATATAGAGAAGAATTGCATTTGTTTTTGTATATTTCTTCAACTCATCAATTATTTTTGTTGAATAGTTTTTAGAGTGCATTTTTGTAATATGTATCTTTCTATTCCTCTCGCTTTCAAACTCATCTCCGCATTCTTCGCATCTCATAAAAAACATTCCTTTTTTTCATGTTTTACTTTACGCAATATATACCTTTAAAAAAACGTTTTTTTTGGGTGGCGTAACGTGGACAAACAAAAACTTATCAAGCGACTTCGACAAAGTGCAGACCCGGATGACGCTTTACTATCAAAATTATTAGAGGATAACGTACTCGAAATGCCTAAAGTCGAAGAAAAGAAAGTGGCGGAGGGCAAGGAGGTTCGTCATGAATCCTGACCTCGCCCCTAAAAAGCAGTTAACGGTGGCTAATTTAATAGGTTTAGCCTTTCTGGACAAGATTTCAGACGGACAAATACACGGTGTCAAGGAAATTCGCTTAACGTCTAATTGTTTCTTTAGGGGATTCACGCTGTCAAAAAAACAGGTTAATCATGTCTTGCTTGGTCTCGAAAGAGGCGGCTACATCGAAATTAGACGGCGTGGGTTCGGCATAGATGGGATAAAAATCACCGATTATGGTCTCGCATTTATTAAAGAAAGTGGAGGTTGTTTATGACTGAAAATAATAAGGTACTGGAAAAGCTCGATACTCTGATTGAAGGGCAAAATCGAATAGTGGAGATGCTCCACAAAAAGGGGTATAGTTCCGAACTTGATATCAAAAAACTTATCGAAATGGTGAAGATGAGAAAAACAATTAACAGGGAAACTGTTTGTAGAGAGTTTCAGATTTCTTCGCCAACTGCATTAAAACTCATGAAAAGAATCGATAAGGTCGAAGGAATTAGGTACGGTATTGGCATCGGTCGTGTTCAATCTTTTCTGATGTGTGTTGAGCCAAATTCCGTCACCGATAAGGCGTTCGACATCGTTAATGATGTGCCCAAAAAAAGTTCCATGACCATTGACGAAGCAATGAAAAAATTCAAAATTAATGGCGATGATGAATTTTGGGCAGTGATTCGAAAAATACGTGACTTATTTTCCAATGTAATTTTCACGCAAAACGGGAAGCTTGTGAGGTCAGGATTATGACGTCATTAATTGATATAATAAGCGTTAAGGTATTAGGCGGTGGTTTAAATGGGAAAGTACCTATAGTTCGTTTAGCGCTTACCTTAACGAATATTGTAATTATTATAAGAAACATAAAAGTAAGTACTATAGAAAAAAACTTCCTTCTTCTTCAAAATACCATTACTACTACGTTAACGCCTCTTGTAGCCATTATGAGGGTGTTTGAATGAAACGAGGAAGAAAGACAAACGAAGAAGCGAGAAAATGCATAAAAGAGCTCTTAAATAATTCTCTAAAAGGAGTGGTCACACGCGAAGACCTGTGGCGAAAGTTTAAACATGATTACGGCAATGTATGCTCAAAAAGCCTATTCTTCTCGATTTTAGATGACTTTGAAAGAAAGGGCTGGATTAAGCGAGAAGTTATTTACAAGTTCTCAAAAATAGCGGCGTACAAAGTGCTTAAAATTATCGTAGACGCGGTCATAGCAAATGTAAAGTAAGTAGGAAATAAAACTGAGACTGTCCTATTAGAAAAACATTTTCGATATGCGTTTATAGCCTAAATACAACATTATGACATGATTGAAATAGACACTGCGATTTTACAATTACTCTTTACAGCAGTTGGTGGTTTCATAGGATTTTGTGGAGCCTATTTCATATTCAGACGTCAGGAAAAAGTCAAAATACAGCTAATGCACTTCGAGAGAATAAAGTTAGAAGTCTTGGAGCCTTGGTTGGATTTCTTGTTACAGGAGGATGTAATGGAGAATTGGGAAGATGGACAATGGACGGAAGCAATGAATGAGTATGAATCCATGAACAAACAACTATTAAATGACGTTCTGATAAATCATTTTCCTAAACTAAAAATTCTTAAGAGGTCTTTTGAGAAGGAAAAAAGAATAATGAAAGTGAAGATAAAACAATTGGAGGAAATTTATAAAGGTCGATTTCCAGAACTTGAAACAGTTGTCGGTAAATCTATAATGAATTTTTTCATAAATGAATCGGATTTGTATAAATTGCATTTGGAAACTACAAATTTGTCTTTCGGTGTAAAGGTTATTGCTCATGGAGAAGAAAGGCTATTGAGCAAACTCAAGACTGAGTTAGAAAAAGATTACGGTGGTAAATTAGGAAAGGAAACAAGAAAGATTAACCATAACATAATCAAAAAATCGAGTTTGATACATACCGAAATAGAGAAGGCTTTGGCAATAGAAAAACTGCCGGGAAAATGTAATCTTATCTGAAATTCAAGTCAAATGAAATTTTTAACTCTCTTCGACAACCTTCCATTATGAAGAGAAAACGGCTTCCCACATTAGTAGCAATGATTTTAACAATCCTGTTTATTTTCGTATTAAACCCGAGTGTTACATGGATAGCTTATGTGAACTATCCGTTATGCGATATGCGTTTGCATGATTTAGCATCAGAAATAACCAAAAACTCTACGAATGATACACAAGTTGTTTATGATATAGCATGGTGGGTTTCTAACAACGTAAACTGGAGCGCACAATTCTACTGTCAAAGGTTTCTGTCGGATTGCGAAACTGTATACAAACAGTGCGGTTCTTGCGGCGGCAAGGCAGACCTCGTAAGAAGCCTCCTCTACACGCTAGGATTTAACGAGGCGACGAAGGGCGGAACCCAAGGTGAAGACCATGAATGGAACGAAGTCTTTGTAGATGGCAGCTGGATTGCTCTAGATGCATCGGGGGACAGGTATGTTCTCTGGAACTTCTCGAAGAGGGAGCTGGAAGAGATAAAGGGAGGAGGCAACGGCTCGTTAAGGCGGTATTCCATAATCAAGAAGTACTACCCTAACGGCACTGTGGTCGATGTCACGAACGAGTACACCGATACGGGTCATGTCGTTTTAATGGTCTTGGACGAGTATGGAAAGCCAATCGATTCCGCCACAGCGACTGCGAAGAGCCACTCGCTCATGGAAAGCGACCCAACCTTCACCGCCCCGAAGGACTCGGAACATTGCATTACGAACTCTAGCGGCATCTGCGAATTGAACTTAGGTGGTAACAACTACACATTCGCTGTCTCAAAATATTTATTCGTCTACATGAACGAGACGGAGAGTCTTGTAAGCGAGAACTCCAACCTTGAAATAACCATAACATCAAAAATAGACCCAGAAAAGGCGGTTTTACTGTTTGTCATAATTGCAGTAACGTCGGTTACAATTCTGTATATCTTTATCAGGTTTTATGTCCCCATGATGCGTAATTGTGTAGTTCGAAAAATTCAAAATATATCTCATTCAAGAATTTTAATACAAGAAAGGAAAACAATTATGCTGTCTGAGAGCTGATGATGATGTCAAAGAAATTCAACGCTGTGGAAATAAGTTCAGATTTTAGAAAACAAATCGATGGAGAGATATCTTGGATAGAAAAATCCTGTAACGACTATAAATATTTCAGACAATTTATTATAATCTCGTACATAGATATTGATTTGTTTGTCGAAAAAACTCTAATAATTTTTTTTAACTGGTTACAAGAAAATGTTAGATATGCGAAAGCAGGGAGTAAAGAAGAATCGTTATTATTTAAAGTGAGTAATTTTCATCTCGGAGGTCTTTTTCTGGATGCAATAAATGGAAAAAAACTGCACAGTAAGATGGAAATTTTGGAAAAATATTTAAGCAAAGAAAGTAAAACTGATTTCAAAAATTTCCGAAAAAATGTCAATATCATCAGGGATTTGAGAAACCAAGCTGCCCACGGACTTGTTACTGAAGATATGATTAAATTCAAAGGGGAAAACGTAAGGATGAATATGGAAGTTTTCGAGGAGATAAAAAGCCTCGTTATAGGTACGATAAAATTACTTGAAGATATAGAAATAGACCCGTATATGGACAATAAAAATTTTATGAAGAAACTTTTTCAGATTAAAACAAGTATGTAGAAATCATTTTATGTTTCATATGATGATTATTTCATAACTTTGTACCCACACCTTTCCAGCAACTTCTTCGCGTTCTCTATCTCGTTGTTCTTCGGCTCAAAAATCTCTCTCAGAATTTCCAGCACGTGGTCGTTTCTAAATTCTTTATCGTTCTTGATGGACTCATAATAACTTTTTAATGCCCTGATTTCAGACTGTCTCGCCTCTTTCATTGCATTTTGAAAATCGGCATCATTTTTGAACTTCTCCCCCATTTCTTTTTCCATGTAGCGCAGTCCAAACATTCTCAATATGCTATCGAAAATCTCGGATTTTATTTGGTTCATTTTTCTTTCTCATATCGCATAAATTTTTAGTTGAAAATTCTCATTTCTGGTTTCTTGTGCTTTGGATTTTTCATGGTTTCTATCAACTTTTCTCTTAATGCCGGTTTGTAAGCACAATTGATTAAATAATTTTTTGTAACGAATAGAACACTAACCGCATCGGACATGATATCGGAAATAATCTTTTTGGATTTTCCATCAAGATTACCCTCATAAACTATTGTTATAGAATCTGATTTAACTTCATCAATGTAGGTCTGATATATGATAAATTCTTTGGGTATACTCTTGACATTGGTTAAGGGGTATCGCCATTCTCCTATACTCTTACATTCAACCAATGATTCTATGCCGTTCTTTATCAGCATGTCCGGATTATTTTCAAAGAAACGAGCGATGTATGATTTATGGCATCTATCTGCAAGCTGACCCTGATACTTAATCGCATTGAGTTTAAGAAGCCGAAGCAATATTGCAACTTCTTTCTCAAAATCGCTTCTGTATTGATTTAGAATTCCTGTTGAAGGTATAATCTTTTCAACCCTTTCCAAAACTGGGTCTTCTATTATCCTCGTGTTTTCAGAGAATTTGTTTACAATCCCGATTTTGAGTTTGTTATGTTCAGTTTCAAGCATAGATTTAAGCGTACTTATGGAATAAATTTCTGTCATCTTGATTACGTCACTAATACTCTTCGAATATAATTTTGATAGTCGCTTAAGAATGCTAAATATTTCATCTTTATTTTCAGGAGGTACATCATATTCCAAAGTGAAATCTATTTCTGTATGAAGCGCTGAAAATCCTCTCTCAAACTTAATGTTATTTTCTTTAGTAAGAGCATGAAGGATATCTCTGACCTTCATTCTCACCAGACCGAACGCTATCTCTGAATCTAAAAATTTCGAGTTTATGTCGAGTTTAATATGCTTAAGAAAATCACAAAATATCAACAACGAAGCCTTCAAACTTTCGTGTTTTTTTAGGTCTATGAACCACAAAGGCGTCTTTTTTCTGTATATTTCAAGTATCTTCAAACCTCGGTCAGTTAAGGTGTACCATCTTCCTCTAACGCCCTCTATATCACTTGACGCAATAAGACCGAGGGATTCGCACCAATCAAGGAGCGGTCTCATATTTCTACTCATATTAATTCGGTTTCTTTTGCT
Organism: Candidatus Aenigmatarchaeota archaeon; assembly: GCA_026397315.1. Lineage (GTDB taxonomy): Archaea > Aenigmatarchaeota > Aenigmatarchaeia > QMZP01 > QMZT01 > JBGPQP01. Next base: position 71,460 of record JAPLVC010000001.1, read on the forward strand.
TATGGAAAAATCACTATAGAATTTTTCAATGGTAACCTTGTTCTTCTCTTTATATGCAGATACAGAACGCAATAATCTTTTTTCTGTCGAGCCCATGAGAACTGGGTCAGATTTTTTTGTCCCGCATTCTAAAGCAATTTGATGTTCATGCAAACCAGCAACACTATTCAATAAACTAAGGATATACAAACACGGTCTTGAACGAATATCCAAATATTGACCACCAGATTGAATATCAAATACGTTGGTAATTTTCATTCGCATTAGTTTGTCGATAAATACAGATTCCTCGTTCTCATCATTTGGACATTCTTGGTCAAAGGTATACTTAGATAGCATCTTACCCGATTCTGTGCAAAAGTAGCGGAAAGGTCTGCCCTTTCTACTAATCAACCCCATATAAGAGGCTGTGAGCAAATGGTCCCTTGCCCTGCGCATTATCCTATCTTTCATTTTTTCTTTTCTAAATTTGCTCAACTTTGATTCTGCGAGAACCTTTGCTATCTCCTTATCATTTGGGTATTTGCTTTTTTCATTCTCTTGGTAAACCGCATTAGATATTGTCCTAATCCTGAATATGTTATGGACTCTCGTAATTGGTTTCATGTATTCCTGTTTGCCAATCATATCACACCTTCTGAAATATTACAATGCTTTCTCTCGAAATTGTCTCTCCAGTTGGAGTCTTCCAAGGTATCATTTTCATAGGTATTTTTCGGAAGAAACTATTAACATGTCTGAACCCTGCCGCATTACCAAGCTCAACCGTGACCTTTTCCATGTCTAAAGATCTTTTTCTTATCATTCTGTCACCGACAACAACGCAGTAGTATGCTCCATCTTTAACTATTCGATAAACTTCCTCAAAAGTTTTCAGATAGTCAAAAAAGAAAGGTAAAGCATCTATCACTCTTTCTTCATCCGTTTTGGCAAGTTCATATAATACATTTATTGTTGTTTTTGATGGTAACTCTTTTAGTCTGCCTACGACATCTTTATTGACCATTGAACCCAAAGCGTTCTTTTCGGCTTTATTCATCGAACCATGATTCATTTTTAGCCAAGCAACAGAAAGTTTTGACCATCTTGCGTAGCCTATGGTATTTTTCTCCTCTCCATATGGAGGTGAAGTTATAGAACAATCGAATTCATTGTCCTTGAATGGGAGTTTTCTTGCATCATTTTTTGTGATTCTGACTGTGGGTATTCTTTTTAATCCAAGTTTTTCTATTTCTCTTACGAACTCGTTCATCATTTTCAGAGAGTCAAATGTGTTTTTGCTGAAAACCGCAAAAGTATTGGGTTTGAATTTTGACAATTCATCCGGCTGTAATATTCTAATGAATCTGCTGGAACGATGGTCTATGTTCGACACATCGAACACTGTTTTTGAGAAAACTACCTTGAGAAAATCTTTTATATCATCATTTTTTACTTTGTTTATCTCATTCAAAATAAAATCCAACCGACAGGCAACGTCTTCCCTAAACCAATGTAGAAGATTGGGCAATATATCCTTCGGTGGTTCGATAAGTTTATTGGTTTTAAACCCGTCGTTAATGCCAGAAAGAAAATCTGTCATATTAAAATTTAACTTCCTGAATTCGATGGGTGTTGATTTTACTTTTGTGAGTAAAACAGCAAGAGGATTTATGTCATTACCAACCGAGTTTCTCCTCAGAAGCAAAGATTCGACAAGTACCGTACCACTACCACAAAAAGGGTCGAGAATAGTATCGTCTTCCTTAGAATAGACTTTAATCAATCTATTTGCTATTTGTGGTATCATCCTGGCTGGATACTTATGTATTCCATGAGTAAGATAACTCGTATCAGCTCCAGCAAAATCCCAATCTTCTATCTTTTTCCCACTCAATGTAGTTTGTGCGGTTTTCCTATTCTTCATGAAATATTGTTATGTTAATTGCTTAAAAACCAAATTTTACAGTACATGAATAACAATAAAATATTTGATTTTCAAATTTGACATTTTTCTTTTATACAAAAATGTTTAAACATATCTTTTTATAACGTACAGATAACCCTAAAATATGCACGCAAGCTCTGAACTCAATGTGGACAAAAGTATTGTAGATTCTATAGCTGAAATCACAAAGAGAGTTATCAGAGAAGATTCTCTGGAAATAAGAACTTTACCTAAAAACAAAGGGATAGTGAAATGAAGAACGTTGGTGACTACGGAGAAAAGATGGTTAGGGATATCCTAAGAAGAAAGGGATTTAACGCTAAAATCAAGGGAAAACGAACTCACGGTTATGATTTAGCCGTCAAAAAAAATGATAAGAAGACAGAAGTACAGGTTAAAACTATTCAAAAAGGGAAATTATTTCAGTTGACAGTAACGAATTTTCTTAAAATCGACATCATCGACGGAAAACAGAAGGTAAAAGGAAAAAATGATATCGGCTTGGATATTCCATGGGTATTCGTGAAAAAAATTAAAAATGGTAATGAGTTTTTCATTCTTAGCAAATCGAACGTGCAGGATATCGTCTTGAGGAGCTATAGAGCAATGCTGATAAAAAATAAGGGTTTTAGACCTCAAAATCATTACTCCTTTCATTGTACAATCGATGCAGACAAATTGACAAAATGGAAGAATAATTGGAAGCTTATAAAAAATAGCCTCCACCCGTAACGAGTAGTTCAAAACAGCAAGTATCTATGTATTAAAATAGAAAAATTATACATGATGATAGAATGAAAACAGTAAAGTTAATACACACATCAGATTTACACCTTGGGAAAACATTCAGTGAGCTAGGGGATGAGTCAAAGCTCCATAGAAATGATTGTCAAAACGTGTTTTCAAACATTATTGACTTGTGCATAAAAGAAAAGGTAAATGCACTGCTTATTGCTGGTGACCTGTTTGATAGTCCAGAACCTAATAAATCGCTAGTAAAATTTGTTATCGGAGAATTCGAAAGACTAAAAAACGAGAAAATTAGCGTTTTTATCTCATCCGGTAACCATGATCCATACAAAAAGGGGAGCGTCTGGCTTGAGCATAGATTTCCATCGAATGTAATAGTTTTCAGTTCTGTCGATATGGAAGCCAAGGAGCTTGATGGAATAACAATATACGGGTTAGCTTATACAAACGATGCAAAAGAGCCGATGAAGAACTTTGAGGCTGAAGATTCCGATAACTTCAAGGTTGGTTTGGTTCATGGCTCTACGACGGATATCAATTGGAATGAAGAGCCTGAAGCCGGATATAGGAGAATAACAAAAACTGACGTGGACAACTGCAAACTAGACTATGTCGCACTCGGTCATTTTCATGACATTATAGAAATCAAAAGCAAAACGAGGTGTTTCTATTCAGGCTCACCAGAGCCATTATCATTCAAAAACAAAGGAGATTCTTGTGTTCTATTGGTTACCCATGTAGATGGTAAAACTGTCGTTAAACCCATAAAAACTAACATCAAGACATTCGAAACTTTGGAGATAGACTGCACAAATATGGAGTCAGACTCTGACATAAGAAAAATTCTTGAGAAAAATTCTGGTGAAAACAAGATTTTAAGACTAGTAATAACGGGCAGTCCATCTCTTGACTTGAATCTGGATAAAGAATTTCTTAAAAAGGAATTTGAGTCCAAGTACTTTTGCCTAAAAGTTGTTGATAATGTTCATTTACCTGAGAATCTAACCGAAGATGAGACAATCAGAGGACACTTCATCAGATTGGTTAAATCGGAAATAGATAAAGAGAAAGACTCTGAAAAGAAAAAAAGGCTTGAAAATGCTCTCAGACTGGGCGTAGGCTATCTGGATAAAAAACTGTGAATGTATGGTTCAACTACTAAGGCTCGATGTTGAAGGATTTGGGAAGTTCGATAGACACAAAACCATCAATTTTGAAAACGGCATAAATTTTATTACAGGACTAAACGAGACTGGCAAGAGCACCATTCTTGAAGCAATTATGGCATCTATTTTCAAATACACCAGAGGTCAAATCGAACAGTTTCTATGCTGGAAAAATAATGATGTGTGCCGAACTGCCCTTACGTACAAGACAGAAAAAGGCGAAACATTCAAGATAACTTCGGACTACAAGTCTGGGAGAAGAAGACTTGACAAAATAAAGAAAGGCAATTCTGAAGAAATAGCGACTCTGGACAAAACAATCGAGCCTTTCATAAAGAAACACTTCGGTTTTGATGACAAGAAAGTATTCGAGAATACCGCCTTCATAAGACAGTCTCAAATGGCTATCTTAGATGATAATTCTGTTAGAAATAAGATTAAGGACATGATTGAAGAGGTATTTGCCGGCAGAGCTGAGGCATCGGCAACAAAGGCGCTCGCAAAAATAAGAAAGATAGCAAAAGATGCGACAAAGGAAACAGAGGTTCTTGAAGCGGAACAACACGAGCTAAAGAAAAATCTCAGGTCGGCGGAGGATAAAAGAGAATCTGTTTCTAGAGACAGCGGAGAGTTTGAGAAGGTAGACAAACAACTCAATGAGAAGAGCAAGGAACTTGAAAAACAACAGAAAAACAAGAAACTCTTCGATGAAAAAGAAAAACTACTGAAGGAAAAGGAACATCTGGACGAACAGATGACAAAGGTCGATGAGTTGTTAGAAACGCTTTCTGAGGGAAAAGAACCCCAGAGAGAACAACCTTCCAACAAGAAAACAACCAGTGTCATTTTAATGGTCATAGGTGGTTTGCTCTCGATTACTGTAATAGGAGCAATAATAGGCATTCCGTTGATAATCTGGGGAATTATGAAATTAAGAAAGAAAGAAGTAGCGATTAAACCGATAAAAAGTGACGACGAAAAAATATCCAAATACAGAAAGGAAAAGAAGGAAATCCTCAACAAAAAAGCGGTCATTGAAACGAGACTAGAAGAGTATAGTCTAGTAAATTTTAATATAAATGATTTCGACGAACTTGAGACTCTTAAAAAAGATGTGGACTCGCTGAAGGAGAAAAAAACAGAACTAAAGACTAGCATCAAAACCACGACCTCTCTTGTAGAGAGTCCTGAAGATGTAAGAGAAATACTAGATGCGAATAAAGAAAAGCGACTCGGTTTTATTATGAAAATCGAGGAGCACGAACTAGCAGCAAAATTCTTGGAGATGGCTGAATCAGAAGTACATCACAAATTAACTCCAGCCATTGAGAAAAATTCCAAACCCATTTTAAAGAAAATAACGAACGAGAGGTACTCCGATTTAAGGGTGGAGGAGGATACCCTCGATATCAAAATCAAGGCTCCCGAAATTAAAGATTATGTTGACGTGTTCTTTCTTAGTCAAGGCGCAAGAGACCAGTTATATTTCGTGTTAAGAGTAGTAATGTCAGATTTGCTTGGAGGAGAAGCAAACATACCTCTCATACTTGACGACCCTTTCCATAACTTTGACGACCCGAGACTAAGGAATACAATCGACACTCTAAAACAAATCGCTAAAAACAAACAAATAATTTTGATTTCCCATAGACCTTATCATCATGAATTCAAAACTGTTTGCGATAATGTTGTTGAGTTATGAAAAAATTTGATTTGAACATCGAGAAGGTACTTGAAGATTGGGAAGTTTTTCACGCGTTGAGGGAAGTTATAGCCAATGCGATTGACGAACAACTGCTGACAAAAACGAAGGAAATTCAAATTTTGAAGGATAAACATAATAAATGGCACATACGAGATTTTGGAAGAGGGCTAAAATACGAGCATCTAACACAGAATGAATGTGAGGAGAAGTTAAAACATCCAGAGTTAGTTATCGGAAAGTTTGGCGTTGGCTTAAAGGACGCTCTGGCTACGTTCGAGAGGAGAAAAATCAAAGTCATAATAAAATCGAGACATGACGACATAACTCTTGGAATGTCTTCAAAGCACGGATTTGAAGATATGTTGACCTTACATGCGTTTATCTCGGAGCCCTCGGACAAAAATTTAATAGGAACGGAGTTTATTTTTGAGGGAGTAAAGGACAAAGACATAGAACTAGCAAAGGAGTTCTTTTTAAAATTCTCTGAGGAAACCTTATTGGAAGATACGCCGCTTGGACAAGTCCTTAGAAAAGGTAAATCCAAAGCCAAAATATTCATTAATGGTTTAAGAGTTGCTGAAGAAGAAAATTTCCTATTTTCTTATAACATAACTTCCCTGACCAAAGCCATGAGAAAGGCACTAAACAGGGAAAGAACCCATGTTGGTAGAACAGCATATACGGATAGAATAAAGTCTATCCTTCTAGAGTGTAAGAAAAAAGAGGTTGCTGAATTATTGGTCGACGATTTGGACAACTTTGAAACGGGAAATTTGCACGACGAATTAGCTTGGGTTGATGTTTCTGCTCATGCCTGTAAACTGTTAAACGCTGCAGAGAAGGTAGTGTTTTTAACCTCATCTGAATTGATTCGAGCCAAGGATATGGTAGATAGGGCTAAGAATGATGGCTTTGACATTGTAATGGTTCCCGAAAACGTAAAACAGAAGATAAGGGGAATTAAAGACCTTGAGGGGAATGTGATAAGAGACCTGGAAGAATACAGAGCAGAGTGGAATGAAAGTTTTGAATTCAAATTTGTCAAAGAAAAAGAGTTAACAAAACAGGAAAGAGAAGTGTTTTCTAAAACAGATTTGATACTAAAGCTAATTGGCGGGAGACCAAAAAACGTAAAAGATATATTAATTTCCGAGACAATGAGACTAGAAACTATGGGTTATAGCGAAGCAGTTGGATTATGGGAAGCGGATAACCAACGAATAATTATTAAAAGGGAACAGCTTAGAAACTTAAGACCGTACGCAGGAACGCTTTTACATGAAGTAGCGCATGCAATAAGTGGCGCGTCTGATATTTCCAGAGAATTTGAAAATGAACTAACTAAAGTTATAGGCATTGTTTCATCAGAAAAACTATGACATCAAACTTTGATTATTTATTTTCGGAATATATCTTTACCTAATAAGCCTGCTAAACGACCTTTTCATTAAGGAGAAAAACACAAAAAGAACTACTTTTTGCCAATAATTATGTTCAATCTATACTGCTTATCTATTTTCGGGTCAACCTTGAAATCCCACATTATTGCGGAATCCTTGCCTGCTTTGAACGATTCTACGATGTTATCAGCAATTTCCTTATTGACTAAATCCTTACTTTTTGCCGTGAAGTTCAGCAAAATCCCCGTTGCATTTCTTTTGATTTTTGTTAGCTCTTTCATAGCCGCTTGTTCAATATCATCACTTTCGATTATCACCTGTGAGATGGAATTTGCTGACGATAATAAAGTCATTAAGTCTGCCTTATCGAACCTCTTTCCTAAAATCTCATCTTTTATTATCCTATCCATATTTACCGCCCCCTTAATTATTTAGTAAAGCGAAATATATTGCATACTTTTTGATACCTATTTTAGCTAAAGGGGTAAGCAAAACGACCCTTTTATTAGGGAGAAAATAGGCTTTTTGCTAAATCTCAGTTTTATTTTATCCTATCAGTATGTTCATGTACAATTTTCCTTCGCTTCGTATTTATCTTCTCTTTATTCTTATGGTAATAATCAAGATGATATTTTCGATACCATTCTTTGTACCTTTCCTTATATTTTTTGTCCCGAGCCTTTACATAAGGTCTTTTTGCGTATTCCTTTCTGTATTGCTTTATTTTCTCCGTGTTCTCAGGTTTCGAAACGTACTCTTTGAAGCGGACTTTTTGGCGTTCTTTGTGTTCTTTATTGTATTTTTGATGATACTTCTGGTACCATTCATTCTTTTCTTGTTTCCGCTTCTTGTCGGCTTTCCTAAATTTAGGACTTCGGACATATTTTTTGTTATATTTCTTCCTTTTCTCCTTGTTTTCAGTATTTGAAAGATAAGCCTTCAGATATGCTTTCTTCTTTTCTTTGTTTTTCTGATAGTATTGTTTCATATGAGTAAGTAATCTTTCTTTGTTTCGCAGATAATATTGACGATTGTATTCAGTTAAATCTTTAGGCATATTTTCTCAACCCATCTTTCTCCCAACAGGAACTCCTAACAAATGTAAAGCCCTTGCTGTCAGCGAATCTGTATAAATGACATAAATCCTTCTATCTTTTCTGATTGGAAATTTCTTTTTGAACACTTTTTGGAGTTTCCTTCCCAACCTATTCAGTTCGAAAGAGTCTGCACTCCATATTTTTGCCATGTTCAGTTTATTGTGTATATGTCCGTGGTCATGGGTATAGTTAACAATGAAGTCCAAATCTTCGGATTTCCTCAACGGAAGCCACCTACACGATTTCAACATTTTGTAAACAGTGGGAGACATCGTCTCGTTTGCATAATAGCCAACAGAGGATGGGCTTAATTTCATGTCTTTAGCGATTTGAATTATTCTTCCTCCCCTTTGCCTTGCTTTCATAATTTCAGGATATTTAATTACCCTTTCTCTTGTCATTAGTGAGTACGTTTCGAGTAAATCCTCAACCGAAACAGCTATGTTATCACCATTTTCCATAGTTTTGAGGCTTTTTGGGATTCTTTTAGGCTTATTGAATCTACTTTCCCAGAAACATTGTCTTGAACAATATCGGGAACTTTTTCTATATACAATAATATGTTTTCCACAAGTTGAACATTTAATGATGCGACGTGGCATATTTGAGAATTTGAACTTGGATATAAATGGCTATGTTTAAACGAATGTTTAAACTTTTTGTTCCGATAGGATTGCAATCACATTATTGCTATGGGATTGCGTAGATTGCAATTGGAACATTATTGCAATCGGATTGGTGCAACATTGCATATCAGCAGATTGCACCTTCGGAAAAATATTTGTAGTAGGTATCTATCTTTATAGAGTAGCATATTGAGGGATTGCAGTACATTGCTATTGGGGATTGCAATTGCACCATTATTATTGGAGGATTGTTGTTATAGCAATAATGTATTGCAATGGTGGCGCAATAATAATCTTATTATTTTGTGTTGTATCCTATGCCCTCTATATCATTTCTGCCAACAGAATTAGTGATTTCAGAACATTGAGTAGAATGGATTTCTGCACCATCCAGGTCTTCTTCTGAGGGAATATCGAGGGTATTTATATTCTGAGATAATACTTCAAAGCTATCTTTGTTTACCACGCTTTCTTTACCGCTTGAATATTTGAGTCTAACAAAAAATCCTTTGAGGTCTACGCTACCAGTATTGAACAATCCCAAAGATAAAATCCCATCGGAAAAGGATGCTCTCTGTATCAGTATCGCAGCTTTTCCGCAAAACAAATTTTTCTCCTTCTGTGGTTCATAATAAATGTCAAAAAGGGAACCATAACAATACTTTGAATAAGGCGTCAAATCGCCAACAAGAGGTATATGACCTTCCCAATTAGACATCGGTACATGACAAGACATTTCATCTCCTACATGAAAATTTATTTCTGGCGTTGGGTTTTTCATGTCTGATACGACATATCTTACAATGCAGGTATCACCACTTTTGGTGAGGTCAATTTTAAATTTCACATACTTTTCAGAATTTCCAACTGTCGAATAAACAATTGAATCGGTACATGAAGTCATGTAGACTTGGCTTGTTTTTGCACACTCTTGGTCATCAGGAGAACAATCATAAGTTGCTTTGACAGGACTAATGACACCGACATTACTCCCAGTCGTACAACCAGAAATTAAAACAACGCCAAATAACAAAACCGCTAGACTGCAATGAATTAATTTAGCCTTCATATACTAATATAGTATCGAAGACTAATAAATCTACTACCTTTCTACGCTCTTTTAATAACTATGCAGTTATTCCGTTCAAACTAAAAATATTTTATGGTTAATATTGATTGGGAACTATATAGCTGGCTCGTAAGAGGCAGTCAAAGAAAAGCAATAATTGAGGCTTTAGAAAAACCTAAGATTCCCAGCCAGATAAGGAACGACACAAAGTTATCAATTGCTAACGTATCAAAAATACTCAAGTTGTTTGTTGATAATGGAATTGCAGAATGTCTTAATCCGAATACGAAAATGGGCAAGCTCTACAAATTGACTCCGAAAGGTCAAGCTTTAAGAGAGGAACTGATAAGAAAAGAAGCCTGAACGAGTTTGTCGAAGAAGGCATAGCGAAATATCCATTCTATATAAAAAAACAATAGATAAACAGATATTATGTATTTCAGAGATAATAAAAAATCATGTAAAAGTATTTCTTTTGGTGATGGTCTCTATTTTCCTTATTATGAATTTAGCAAGTTACAACAATGGTTGGAAGTTGGACAAAGAATAGAAAGGGTTTATAATTTGCATAGAGAACTATCAATCCTTTTAGATGGTTTAGATTCAAAACATGGACCGATATTACAAAAAACGTATGATAAAACAACTGGATTCACATCAGCAACTGCTAAGCCAGTAAAACAATTTCTTCAAGATGAACAGATAAAATATTTATGCAGACTAATAGAAGAACTGTTTAACAAAGATTTAGAGTTGATTTCAAAGGCTGATATTAGAATTAGAGAAATGAGACCATTCAAAAATTTGATGGAAAATTTAAAGATTTACAAAGATGGAAATAATGTATCAAAGGAAAATGTTGAAAAATATTTTGACTTTATGATTTTAGATTCGTTGCGTCATGATCTATTAGAATTATGGGATGATATTAGAAAATTTCTGGATGATAAAACAAATGAAATTATACTCCCTGAACCAACGATTGAGAATAGAGAATTTTACTCGTATTTTCTTCAAAGTAGAGATTGTTATGTCGAGGCTAACGAAGAAATCGCATTAGCAGTAATTAGAAAAGCCGTTGAGGATATTCTAACCAGACTGTGGATTTTACATTTTGATAAATTAAATGATATTGATTTGAAGAACAGAAAGGAATTAGATAATCTTCCGGGATTTTTAAAGGGTAGACAAATATTATCGGAACAAGAGTTTAGAGAAGCTCAACCATTTGTAAAATATGGAAATGCAGGAATTCATATTTTAGGTGAAATTCCAAAGGAAAAATTAACGGAAAATGCAAGAAGAATGATTAATAATGGCATTAATTTTGTTAATAGTCTATCAAAAAAATACATCGAATTGATGAGAAAAAAGAATTACAGTAATATTGAATTTACCAAAACAGGTTTTTCAATCAACATTGGGAAATTAGAAAATTATATCTGTAGCAAGACTTCTGACGATATTTTTAATAAAGAAGATATAGACGAATTTAGAGAAGAAGAATAGTGGTTCGAAATTATTTCATTGAGAAGCATTAACTACAATGTGAGAATCTTTACTCAGGCACTTCCATCAAAACCAAGTCTCCATTAGGATATTCCGACCAGTCAAGAACCTGACCCTTCTTCCATCCCTTGCGCCTGATTTTCTCGTATGGTATGCTTATAACGAAAGTCCCACTGATTTGTTGAAGTTTTGGCATCTAATCACCTTTAGTTTATACCTATAAATAAACTATATGCAATATAAAGTTTTAAGGGTATAATTAATTAGGTGGCGCTAAAAAGCTTAACCTAGGATACTGATTATTAAATAAAATTAATTTTGCCTTTTATCATACGCTCTCGCTCTTCTCGAAGAAATAAGCGCCCAGAAAAACCATGACCGCGGATATGCACAAAAGCACGGCGAAATCCAGCGCGGCCGGGAACGTCGACTGGCCTATCAGGGAGGCGCGCATGCCGTCGATGCCATAGGTGAGCGGGTCGATGTAAGACACGACCTTTATGAAAGGGGGCAGGTTGTCAATCGGGTAGAGCGCTCCTGAGAGGAAGAACATCGGGAAAATGACGAAGTTCATTATCAGGTTGAAACCCTGCATGTCTTTCATCTTGGATGCGAATATCAGGCCGAGGCCTATGAACGAAGTCGATATGAGGAACATGAAAACCACCGCCAGCGCTAGCGAAAACAGGCTGGTCACTGCGAAGCCGAGAACCATCGAGATTAGCAGGATCGCCATGCCCTGTATGAGCGAAGTGGTCGCTCCGCCGGCTATCCTGCCGAGAACGATCGAGACGCGGCTCACGGGCGCTATCATTATTTCCTTGAGGAAGCCGAACTCCCTGTCCCAGAGGACTGATATGCCCGCGAACATCGAAGTGAATAGCATGCCCATGCCCACTATGCCGGGCACGAGAAACGTGATATAGCCTACGCCGCCTTCCACACCGGGTATTGCCATTTTCGAGAATCCCATCCCGAGGAACGCCAGGAAAAGCAGCGGCATGGCCAGCATGCCTATTATCCTGGACTTGGCCCTGACAAACCTTTTCATCTCCCTCAGCCACAAAACGTAAATAGCGGTAAAGTTTATTATCATGACAACAACCCTTACATGCCGTGACCCCTTCTCATCATCGGGCCGCGGAATCCGTTATGATCCGCTTCCTGCTCTCTGATGGTCTTGCCCGTGAAATACAGGAACACGTCCTCGAGGCTCGGTTTATGCAGGTCAACGGAGCTTATGGTCATGCCGTGCTTTGGCGCGGCACACACGAGCTCGGGTATCCTTTTTTCCCCGTGATCCATCGTGAGGCACAGCTCGCCTTCGCGCATCTTGTGGTTTTTTATCCACTTGAGCGTCTTTACGAATTTCATGTATTTGCCCGTGCTGCCCTCTATCCTGAGGCACACGACATCGCCTCCCAGAACGTCTTTCAGCTTCTTCGGGGTGTCGAGCGCTATGATCTTGCCGCGGTCGATTATGGCTATCCTGTCGCAGAGGTAATCCGCTTCCTCCATGTAATGCGTAGTGAGTATGATGGTCACGCCGGCCTCCTTGTTGAGCTTCCTTATGTATTCCCATATGTGGCGCCTGGTCTGAGCATCGAGGCCAAGCGTAGGCTCGTCGAGGAACAGCACTTTCGGCCTGTGAATAAGGCCCCTCGCAATCTCCAGCCGCCGCTTCATGCCGCCGGAGTATTTTTCCACCAGAACGTCTGCCTTGTCCGTGAGTTCGACCAGCGCCAGAACGTCTCTTACCCTTTCCCTTATCACGCCGGCCTTCATGCCATACATCATGCCGTGGAACTCGAGATTCTCCTTGCCCGTCAGCTTGTTGTCGAGGGCAGGGTCCTGGAACACGATGCCTATGCTTTTCCTCACGTCTTCCCTGCTCTTGTTCACGTCGAAGCCGGCAACCTCCGCGCTGCCTGACGTCGTCTTTAGAAGTGTGCACAGCATGTTTATGGTCGTCGTCTTGCCGGCTCCGTTGGGACCCAGCAGGCCGAACAGTTCGCCGGACTCGACCGAGAACGAGATGCCGTCGACTGCAGTGAAAGAATTGAACTTCCTGATCAGCTTATCGACTTTTATAGCGTACATAAAATCACACGGTTATTTCTTGCTCAGAAGAGAGATAAATGCATTCGGATGTTTAAATGCTTTTCATGCGGCTGTTGCAAATGTCACCCGAAAAGCGTCGCTATGGCGTCGCCCACATAATGCGTTATGATTATAACGACCAGCATTATGCCGACGTGCTCGAAAATCACGTTTAACGGCTTCTGTTTCGATGACTTGGCAATCTGGTAGCTTGCGAAAGTCATTATTATTAGGCCCCACGCTATGCTCACGAGCACTGCCGCAGGAAGCTCAAACAGCATTACCGGCACCAGGAAAGTCATGGCGAAAAGGAACTTGGCTATGAAAGTCGAGAATGTCGCCATCCATATCTCCCTGTTCGTGTGCTTGTTTTCAGCCTCTTCGGAGACGTGTATGCCCAGAGCGTCCGAGAACGCGTCAGCTATCGCTATCGTCAGAATGCCGCCCAAGACTATAAGCTTCGACTTGGTCCCAGCCTCGAGACCTGCCATGAGGCCGAGCGTGGTTATCGTTGCCGAAGTCAGCCCGAAACTGAACCCGGTCTTTAGCGAATGGTTAAGCTTCATCATATAGAAATTGCACAGCTTTCTTAAAAAAGTTCACAGAAAATGATAAAAAGAAAAAAGGGCGAAAAACCGCCTTGAGTATAATTTTTGGAAGCCTGGGAAGCCCTCAGAACTCCTCTTCTTCCTCTTCTGTCGATTCCTCTTCCGTCGACTCTTCTTCCTTCTCTTCCTCTTCTACTTCTTTTTTCTTGCCTTTCTTGCCGAATGTCATAATCCCACACTCCCGTTTATAAACATCGAAAACAGTCTTTGATTTTTTATGCGCCGGACCGGAATATAAAGCTTACGCTGCCATGCGGATTTAAGCTTTAACGCCCATATAATTTCCAGTTATTCCGGCTGTCCTGCGACCGTTCTGCTTTTCTGGTTTTTATGGTATGAAGCCCAATTAAAAACATGCACATTTTTCTCGGTCCTGCCGGTATCCCGCTGACGACGAAAGGCCCTTCGACAGTCGATGGTATTAGACGCGTCGCCGAGCTGGGCCTCAACGCCATGGAAGTCGAGTTCGTGCGCGGAGTACACATGAGCATCGCGACAGCGAAGGAAGCCGGAGTCGTCGCTAGAGATGCGAACGTCGTGCTGTCGATACACGCACCCTATTTCATCAACCTGTGCAACCCCGAGAAAGCCGCAGCATCGAAGAAGCGTATCCTTGATTCGTGCGAGAGGGCGTATCACCTCGGCGCGTGGGTCGTGGTTTTCCACCCGGGCTTCTATGGCGCGCTCGAAAAAACAAAGGCGTTCGAGATGGTTCTCAGCGAGTGTGAAGCCATGAATGAAACGTTGCTAGCGAATGGATGGGATGTGAAGCTAGGTCTTGAGACGACAGGCAAACCGTCGCAGTTCGGCACTTTGGACGAGACCATGGCGATACACCATAAAATAAAGAACTGCATACCAGCCGTCGATTTCTCCCACATCTTCGCCAGGGACGCCGGCCATATCGATTTTCACGAAGTCCTGAAGAAAATGGAGGCACTGGGCATGGACAGACATCACTGTCATTTCTCCGGCATAGAATACACCATGAAAGGCGAGAGACGACATCTAACCATCGACAGCAACCAGCCCGACTTCCCGGCGCTGGCGAAAGGCCTGCTGAAGACAAAAATAAGAAACATCACGATAATTTCCGAGAGTCCCGTTCTGGAAAAGGATTCTATGAAAATGCTCGAAATATTAAAACAGGAAGGATACGCATGGAAAAAATAAAAATTTACACTGACGGCGCTTCGCGCGGCAATCCCGGCCCGGGGGCAATCGCTTACATGATAGTGGATGAAAAAGGCGCTCTGATCGCGGAGCGTGCCGAATTCATAGGCGCGTGCACCAACAACATCGCCGAATACAAGGCCCTCATAGCCGGCCTCAAGGCCGCTGAAAAGCTCGCGCATGCAGGCGAGCTCACATGCATATCGGACAGCCAGCTGATGATAAGCCAGATGAAGGGGGAATACAAAGTCAAGAAAGGCCACCTCAAGGACCTGCACGACGAGGCGAAGGCGCTCGAGAAAAAATTCGCCAAAGTCGAATATGTCAATGTCAGGAGAACCGATCCTGTCATACAGAAAGCCGACAGGATGGTAAACTATGTTCTGGATTCGATGTCAAGATTCAGAAAATGATTTTTGCTTTTCGACCAGCTCTGCATTCTCGATTACGTATTCGCCTCTCGCGCCGTCCCATTCCTTGTGCGCGCGCAGTATCCTTATCTTCTTTTTGAATATCGGCGCGTCAAGGACGAACGATTCGTACTCCCCGCCCTCGCCTCCCACGTGCACGCCGTATTTCTCGTGCAGCTTTTCCAGGTCTTTCAGCGCTTCTGCGTCGAGCCGCCTGCCGAGCCACTTCTCGGTCAGGCCTTCGGCCGCGACGGCCGTGAAAATGACGTCGAAGCCGAGCATCAGCAGTTCGCTCATGTAGTCCTTCATCGGCCTCTCCCAGTGGGGCGCGAACGATTCGAGGCCTATCTCCCTGCACACGTTGTCGATGCGTACGCGCTGGTAGCGGCTCGCGAGCGCGCCGGAAACGACGCCCTCTATCTCGGGCTTCAGCGACTTCAGTATTTCCTTCATCTCCTCGACTTCTTTCGTTTCTTCTCCGCTTACTTCCCTGAAGACTATGGGGATGCCCATCGCCTCCGCGTGGAGTTTCGCCCAGCGCGCGTTGGGGTGGTGGAACATGTACGAGTCGCTCCTTGCCGGCACGAACGTGAGCAGCATCTTGACGTGCAGCCCCATGGCCAGCGCCTTGTATACCGCGAACGTCGAATCTTTAGCGCCGGAGAAAAGAACTGCTACGTTTTTCATATTATCAATTATCTTTTCGCGGGAGAATTAAAAAAGGTCTTTGAGCTCGCCGAGGAACGTGCCGTCGAGCATGTAGACTTTAGCCGTTCTTAATCTGGCCGAGCGCACGAGAACGCCTATGCCGCTCTGCTCGTTCTTGTGCTCCCTTTCTATTTCCGGCATCGAGTAGTTCATGGATATTCCTCCTGAGAGTCGGTTGAACTTCGGCACCATTATAAGCTCCGGCAGCTTTGACGGGAGATTTTTGTATTTTTTCGCTAGCTTCACCCTGTCCAGCTCCGCGCGTATCCACACCTGCTCGTAAAACCTGTGGCCGAGCTTGTCGCGGAACTCGATTTGCGGATGCTCGTGGCCCACGAAAACATAATCAGCCTTCAGGAATTTTTCATCGGGCCATGCGTGGCCATGCAGGAAAAAGAAGCCGTCCTTTGCGAAGCCTGCGCTGGGATGCAGACGCACGTTCTCTGGCAGGAAGTTCTTCAGGTCCGTATCATGGTTGCCTGTAGCTATGTCTATCGAAGTTTTTCTGCCCAGCTCGGAGAGGAATTCCGGTATCTCGCGCAGCTCCTGTTTCGTCGAGCCGGGGACCTTGTGCTTCACGTCGCCTAGCATTATAAGGTTCCTGGCGCCCGTCAGGCCTATGAGCTCCTTAATGGCCTTCAGCAGGCCCGGCGTGTTGGAAGGTATGCGTATGCCGGATTTGTAATAACCATATTCGACGCCTATGTGAAGGTCCGCGATGACCAGCGTGTCGTTCACCAGCACTGCAGGCTGGCCTGTCACGAACTTTATCTCCTGCTTCTGCACGACCGGTGCTTTCCTCATGGCCATGTGATTTATTTGCGGTTTGTTTTTAAAATCTGATTACAAGAATAAGGCATGGACGAGCGACGGATGGAGAATGAAATCCGCGAAGAACAGAAGCGCCTCCGCGATGAGATAAAGGCGGACGAGAAAGAAGCGGACGACAGGCTTGACCAGATACTTTTCAAGAGGAAGATTGATTTCTGCCCGCGCTGCGGCAGCAAGATAACGTCGCGCGCGGACTGGGCAGGCAGGTGCATGCACGAAGGCTGCGTCGAGATGCTCTGCTCCTCATGCTGGTCTTCCGAAGATAAACGCTACTGCAAGAAGCACGAGAAAGACGTCGTGACGAGAGAGGAAGCTACTGCCGACGATGCAAAGAATCTCACGCTCAATTACATGGACTTCGTACAGGAGCGGCTGAAGAAGTTTCACCTCGATTGGAACCACGAGGGCTACATAAAGAAGGCGAAGGCCTTCCGCAAAAACAAGAGATACGGCGAGTTCGAGATGCTCGTGTGCGAGAGGAAGTTCTTCTCCAAGAAGCCAAAGGTCAGGATTCTCGTGAGGCCGCTTGCAGAAGCCTACCAGAACGAGATTAACATGGTCATAGAAAATTCCGAGGACAGCGAAATTTACACTGTCTTTGTTTTCCTGGGCGGCGAGCCGCGGCTTGGCATGAAGGCCGTAAGACTGGCGAACGATTTCTCGAACAAGAAAGCCTCGCTTTTCGTCATGGACATGGAGAGCGGCAGGCTTAATTTCAACGCATCTGAAAAATTGTCCGAGCGTTACTCGTTCTGGCTCGATCCGTCGAAAGTGCCTGTGACGTTCGCCGGAATGCTGGCGAGCGTCGCCGAAAGCGTGTCCGGCAGGAAGATCGTCCATGCACTGGACTTCGGCAAGATGCTCGGCAAGCCGGAAGACGAAGCTGCCAATATGCTGCGAAAGAGCGGCCTGCTCGAGGAAGCGAAGGGCACGAATTCTTTCATCATGAAGGAGTAGAGTCGCTGGCCCAGCGAAGGAAACTTATAAATTGCAGCGCTCTTTTATAGATATAAGTCAGGGGTCCCGTGGCTCAGCCTGGTTAGAGCGCCCGACTGATAAACTGCCAGCGTCATTCGAAATATCCGCTGGTGATTTCGATATCGGGAGGCCCTGGGTTCAAATCCCAGCGGGACCATTAAAGCTTTTTGGGAAAAAGCTTTAGCAAAAAACGAGAAAAGAAAAACTGAAAACGGATGCTTTCGGAAAATATGTGGAGGTATGATTATGCAGCATGGAGATTTCGTTGAAGTGGATTACGTGGGAAGGGTAAAGATCACGGGGGATATTTTCGACCTGACAAACGAAGAGGTCGCGAAAAAGGAGAAGATACACGACCCCAAGGCGCCGTACGGGCCCGCGCTGATAATCGTCGGCTCGCAGATGACCGTGCACGGCGTCATGAAGGAGCTGGAGCAGATGAACATCGGCGAGGAGCGCACGTTCGACGTGCTGCCGCAGGAGGCGTTCGGCCAGAGGGACGTGAGACTCATCAAGATACTGCCCACCTCGAAGTTCATAGAGAACAAAATCAATCCCGTGCCTGGAGAGTATTTCGACATCGACGGCACGCAGGCGAAGATACAGAGCGTTTCCGGCGGGCGCGTGCGCGTCGACTTCAACAACCCGCTTGCAGGCAAGGCTCTCACATACGACCTGAAGGTCGTCAGGAAAATCGAAGACGATAAGGAAAAAATCGAAAAGCTGCTGAAGTACTACAGGGTCGACTACACGCACGTCGTCATCAAGGGCAAGGAAGCGGAGATAAAAACCAAGAAGCCCGTCAACCAGATGCTCAGGAAGTTCATCGGCGACATCGTCACGAAATGGATAAAGGCCGTCGAGAAAGTTGAATACGTTTCCGAAGAGGACAAGAAAACGGAAGAAAAAAGCGAAAGCCAGGACGCGAAGAAGGAATGACGTTTTTGCGCAATAAAATTCCGCAACTCTTGCCGCTTTTTCAAAGGCTGGAGTAAATAAAATTTAAATAGTTTATTCCCATTATTTTCTTATGAATATTGTTGAACTGATAATTATTCGAGTTTAATGGAGGGGTTTTGTATGGGCGTAAGAAGTGTTGATGCTAAGGACGTAATAAAGGAAAGGGAGAGGAAACCGCATCCAGAGGTCGACGAGGAACTCAGGAAGATTCTCGAGTCCAAGAGGGCCGAGATCAAGGTCATCGGCGTCGGCGGCGCGGGAGGCAACACGATTTCCCGCATGGTGCAGGTAGGCATCATCGGCGCGGAGATGCTGGCCATGAACACTGACGCCCAGGACCTGCTTTACACTGATGCTGACACCAAGGTTCTCATCGGCAGGGAGCTTACCGGCGGCCTTGGATCGGGCGCTGACCCGAAGACGGGCGCGGAAGCCGCAAAAGAATCGAAGGAAGACATTAAGAAGGCGGTTGAAGGCGCAGACCTCGTATTCGTCACGTGCGGCCTTGGAGGCGGCACTGGAACTGGAGCCGCACCCGTGATTGCGGACATCGCCAAGAAGAACGGCGCGCTTACGGTCGGCGTCGTAACGCTGCCTTTCACCATGGAAGGCAGGCAGAGAGCGAGGAACGCTCAGGAAGGCCTTGAAAACCTTCAGGCTGTTGCCGACACGATAATAATCATACCCAACGACAAGTTGCTGGAAATAGTCCCGGACGTCTCGATAACGACCGCGTTCAAAGTCGCGGACGAGATTCTGGTAAACGCCGTGAAAGGCGTGACTGAGCTTGTCACGAAACCCGGTCTTGTAAACCTTGACTTCGCAGACGTGCGCGCTGTCATGGGCGCTGGCGGAGTAGCGATGATAGGCATGGGCGAGAGCGACACGGACAACCGAGCTATCGAATCGGTAGAGAAGTCGCTGAACAACCCGCTGCTGGATGTCGATATTGAAGGCGCGACGGGCGCCCTGATAAATGTCTGCGGCGGCGAGGACATCACGATAAAGGAATGCCAGGAGATTGTCGAGGCCGTCACGACTAAGCTTAACCCGGACGCCAAGATAATCTGGGGAGCGCAGATAGTCAAGGAGCTTGGCGACACCATCAGGTCGATGCTGATAATCACGGGAGTGAAGACTCCGCATCTTTACGGCCCTTCGGAGAAGAAGATAACCAACGCCAAGCAGAAGGAAATAGAAAGGGTCCTGGGCATAGACTTCGTCGAGTAAAGCAGGTCTTTAGCCCTTGGTTTTTTTCCCTTTTCCAAACCTTTTTAAAGCAGTTATTTAAACAGATATCCTATATAATACAGAATAAGGTATCTACATGAAGTTCAAGGAAACCATTGAAAACTGGAAGAGAGTGCTGCAGGTGGCGAGGAAGCCGGACAAATTTGAATTTACCTCGACCAGCAAGATATGCGCCATAGGCCTTGTGCTCATAGGCGTGATAGGATTCGTGATATTCATGGGTTCTGTGCTGGCATGTTCGTTCGGAGGTTTTTGCTTATGACCATATATACGGTAAGGACAACCGCGGGAAGAGAACTCATAGTAATAGACATGATAAACAACAGGGTGCGCGCGGACAACCTCAGGGTCAAGAGCATTTCTCATCCCGGCGAACTCAAGGGCTACGTTTTCATCGAGGGTCCGGAGGGCGACGTAAGGAAATCCGTCCAGGGAGTCATGCACATAAAGGGCTTCATAGAGAAGCCTGTCACGCTGCCTGAAATCCAGCAGTTCTTCGAAACCAAGAATGTCAAGATAACCGTTAGCGAAGGCGATATTGTCGAGATTGTTGGCGGCCCGTTCAAGGGCGAGAAAGGCAGGGTCCAGAGAATCGACAAGGTAAAAGACGAAGTGACGGTCGAGCTTCTGGAGGCGAGCATTCCCATACCGGTCACGATTTCGGTAGAGCTGCTTAAGCTCATCAAGAGGGACAAGCCCGCACCCGAGGAGCAGGCCAAGCCAACGCAGCGCGAGCAAGAGGAGAAAAAGGAGCGCGCTTACAACCCGTTCGAGGACGAACCGAGCGAGCCGAAGGATTAATATTTAAATTTATGTGAACAATAAGGATGATTATGCCGACGGAAAAGATAAGCGTCATGGTTGAAGGTGGAAAGGCGACGGCAGCGCCGCCGCTAGGACCAGCCCTTGGACCGCTCGGAGTCCCGATAAAGAAAATCATAGACGAGATAAACAACAAGACCAAGGGCCTTGCGGGCATGCAGGTCCCCGTTACTGTCATAATTGACAAAGCCACCAAGAATTTCGAGATAAAGGTCGGCACGCCGCCGGTCAGCGCGCTCATAAAGAAAGAGCTCGGCCTCGAAAAAGGATGCAGCGAATCCGGCAAGGTAAGGGCTGGCGACCTTACGGATGAGCAGGTCAGGAAAATCGCGCTCGCGAAATTCGGCTCCGACGCTCCGCGTTATTACAACATGATCATCGGTTCTGCAAGAAGCATGGGCGTAACAGTGGGCAAAGGCCCGCTTTCCGAAGCTGAAGCGAAGGAATTAAAGAACGCCATGAAAAGAGCCGCAGAAGCGAAGCTTGGCGCAGCGGCGCCGGCAGCGGCAGCACCAGGCGCAGAAGGCGCTCCAGCTGCGGCGGCGCCAGTAGCGGCCGAACCCAAGAAAGAGGAAAAGAAAAAGGAAGAGAAGAAGAGAAAGGTCATGAGAGGCAAGTAAGCTTCCCTTCCGCTTTTTACTTTATTTTCAAAATTTTCTTTTCCAGCTTGTTTTTCAGGTTACATTACTTTTCAGAACTAGTAGTCGGTCATCTCTATCTTTTCAGCGAGGCCTTTCTTTACGAGGAGATCAGCATTAGGAGCAGGGATTGTCGCTATGTCGCCTTTACTGAAGGGACCGTATGCCTTCATGTTCATGCCCACGAACTTCGGCACGCCGTCCAGAAGCGTGACCAGCACGAGGTTCTCGTCCTTCTTCTCCATCCTGCCCTCGCGCATCTTCTGGAACTCGTTGATGCACTCGACGACGCGCTCGAAGAACTTTCGCTCTTCATCGCTCATGTGCTCCGGCACGACGCCGGACTCGATGAAGCCGTGCGCGGAGTTGAGCATTTTCCTCTCGCGCCTCTCGAATATCGTCTTAAGCCTGCGCTTGACCGCGTCAAACGCCCATTTTTCGCTCTCGTCCCTCGCCATTTTCTCCTTCTTTTCCACGTAGGCGCGGACCTCGTCGAAAAAGCCGTCCGGCAGCTTTGACAATCCCGCTGTATTCCGCTCTTCTTCAGCGATTTTCCTGATAGTCTCGTCGGTGAGCATGATTAATGGTTAAAAGAAGGAAATATAAATTGTTTTATTTATAGCAATATCATACATAGTAAGTGATTCCTATGCCCATACGACAGCCGATAATATCAGTGCTGGGTCACGTTGACTCGGGGAAGACGACTTTGCTGGACCGCATCAGGGGTAGCACCGTCGCTAGCGGTGAGGCTGGCGGCATAACCCAGCACATAGGAGCCAGCGAGGTGCCGATAAACAAGATAATGGGCGTGTGCGGCAGCCTCGCCAAGAAGATGAACGTTGATGTAAAGATACCGGGACTTTTATTCATAGACACGCCCGGCCACGAGGCGTTCATTACGTTACGCCGCCGCGGCGGCTCAATCGCTGATCTCGCAATCCTGATTATCGACGTGAACGAGGGCCTGCAGAAACAGACGGAAGAAAGCCTCACGTTCCTGAAGGAGTTCAAGACCCCGTTCGTCGTGGCCGCGACGAAAATCGACCGCATACTCGGTTGGCGTTCCGAGGAGAATGCATGTTTTCTAAAGGGATACTCAACGCAGGACGCGCGCGCGCAGGACGAACTCGAGGAGAAGATATACAGGATAGTCGGCCAGCTTGCCGAGCGGAACATAAAATCAGAGCGCTTCGACCGCGTCGAGGATTTCTCCAAGCAGGTATGCATCGTTCCCGTCTCGTCATTAACGGGCGAGGGGATTCCCGATCTTCTCATGCTGCTCACGGGGCTTGCGCAGAAATACCTTGAAAAGCGGCTCAAGGTAACGGAAGGCATAGGCAAGGGGACGATACTCGAGGTAAAGGAATACCGCGGCCTGGGGGCGACCATAGACGTCATCCTTTACGACGGCTGCGTCAGCCGCGGCGACATTCTCATCATCGGCGGACGAGACGTGATAGTCACGAAAGTCAAAGCTCTCCTCAAGCCGGAGCCGCTCAAGGAGATGCGCGTGGAGCGCGTGTTCCAGACCATTGAAAGCGCGACGGCCGCATGCGGCGTGAAAATATCATCCCCGGATTTGAGTGGCGTCATCGCCGGTTCCCCGGTGCGCTTCGTGAAAAGCGAGAAAGACGTCGAAGCCGCGACGGCTGACATAGCGAAGGAGATAGAGGAAGTCGAGATAGAGACTGAAAACGACGGCGTCATAATCAAAGCCGATACGCTGGGAAGCCTCGAAGGCCTGATAAAGGTGCTTAAAGACAACGGCATACCGATAAGGAAGGCAAAGGTCGGTAATGTGCTCAAGGGGGACGTGATGGAAAGCTCCAGCATGAAGAAGCCCGTAGTTTTCGCCTTCAACGTCGATGTCCTTCCCGATGCCGACGAGAGCGCGAAGAAGGCCGGCGTAGAGATTTTCAAGTCCAACATAATCTACCGGCTAATCGAGGGATACCAGAAATGGGAAGCGGACCTCAAGAAGAACGCGGAGGCGAAACTTCTCGACAGCGTGACGCATCCCGGGAGAATGATAATATTGCGCGGCTACGTTTTCCGCCAGTCTAAGCCGGCGATTTTTGGCGTCGAAATTCTTGCGGGCCAGGTGAAGACCGGATACAAGCTGAAGAAGAACGGCATCATGATCGGCGAGGTAAAGGAGCTGCAGGCGGAGGGTGACAACGTCCCGATGGCGAAGGCTGGGGACAAGGTTGCAGTGTCGATGGACGGCGTCACGATAGGGCGCCAGATAAACGAGGGCGACGAACTGGAGAACGCGCTCTCCGGCCGCGACCTGGAAATTCTGGCGAGGGTGAAGCACAAACTGCCAGAAGACGAGCGCAGAATGCTCGATGAAATGCAACAGATTTAAATCCCCCCGCGCTATTTGTAGTTATTGATATTCATGCAGCCGGAAAATTCATACGACACTCTTTTGAAGCAGGCATTTGACAAACTGCCGAAGAAGTCGGAGGGGACCGACCGCTTCCAGATGCCGAGGGCGAATGTCCAGCCGGCAGGCGCGCGCACGATAATCATAAACTTCATAGACATAGCGAACACCTTCCGCCGCGAGCCGGACCACATGCAGAAATTCATTCTCAAGGAACTAGCGACTTCAGGCGAGATGCAGAGCGGCAGGCTGGTCGTGCAGGGCAGGTTCAGACCCGATGTTGTAGACAAGAAGATCGAGCTTTACGCGAAGGAATACGTCCTCTGCCCGGACTGCAACAAGCCCGACACGAAATTCATCAAAGACGACCGCTTCCTTTTTCTCAAGTGCGAGGCCTGCGGCTCGAAACATCCCATAAAAAAAGTGTAGAAACGTTTATAATCCGCCGGCCAGCTTGTTCATGTCCGGTATCTTGACGCAGTCGCACAGAGTTCCCCCGTGCGCCGAGCATACTTCCGCGTTCTGCATTATCTGCTCGTTGGTTATGCCCGTCACGCTCATGTCCTGCGGGAACGTTATAGCTAGCGTGAATTCTTCTCCCTGAAATTCTGTCTTCTGCAAGATAAGGACCTTGCGCCCGGTCGCGCTTTCTATGCTCGCCTTGAGCGCCTCGTCCATGTAGGCGCTCTCGCTGCCCACCATGTTTATGCCCTGGCTCATAAGTATGCGGACCGTCGGCACGCAGCCTTCGGGCAGCGAAGTCCCGCCTGTGAGGGCCTTGAACTGCTCGTCGTTCATGCCTAGCATCGAAGCCACTCCCTCGGTCACGCTGGGCAGGCCTTTGAAAAACAACACCGAGAAAACAAGCAGGGCTATTATCAAGGCTATGCCGCCCAGCCTGAACGGGTCTGAAAATGGCGTTTTTGCATAGTCTATCTTTTTGACCTCGCCCGTGTATGCTCCCATCACGACGACGGCTTTCTTCTTGTCTTTCTCCAGCAACACTTCCCAGTCCGTGTTCTTGAGATTAGCCTGTTTCGCTTTATACCCTTTCACCAGCGCCTCGGCCGTCTTTTTGACTTCATCTTCCTTGAGCGTGGTAACCTTGCTCTTGACAAGCAGTCCCTCGAGCAGTTTGACGCGCTCCGTGAGCTTCTTCACCATGCTCGTGTCCGTTTCCTCTTCCTCGTCGCGCGTTATGAGGTAGAAGGCTGCGCCAAGGCAGCCGGCCGCTATTATGCCGCCGATGAACAGGTCGAGCTGTATCATCTCGAATATCGTGCCCTTGAAGAAGAACATGAAGCCGCGTATGGCAGCTCCCGCCATGACGCACAGGAAGCCGGCGCCGAGCATGGCTACTATCCTTATGGCGAACGGAATTTTCTTCTTCATGCCGCGAAAAGCGAAGGAGCCGAAAATCCACGAGAGAACAAAATACATCACTATCTGAGCGAGCATGAGAAGCTGCGGCAGCGTTTCCATGATGTCCGATAGCGAAAGCGCCATGAATAATATTTGCCGGGGCTGCTATAAATTGGATATGTTGAAGAAACCGCTCTGCAGGAGCTTGATTATTTTTTCCTCTTCGGGCATGTTCGCGGCAAGCAGTATTTTCAGGTCCTGCAGCGCCTCCGAGTAGAGTGTAGCGCCGATGGCGTTCGTGTCGCGCAGCTCCCATTCTTTGTCGCGTATTTTCGTGTAGATGAAGAACGCTTTCCCGTCCGTCGTAATCTTATGCTCCTGTCCCTCAAAAATAGTTTTCATTATTTTCTAATTCGGTTAGTACGGATTTAAACATATGTTGTCCCAAGCTCGCCTTTTTAAATACAGGCCGCCACTATAATCTCAAGAACAAGACAGTTCGTCAGGAACTAGCTTGTATCCGCGACATTTCTTGTTCTTATAAATTCCATAAAACGGAGAAAGGTGTTTATATGACAGAAAATAATGAGAGCGAAAAGAAAGCGGCCAATTGGGTCGACTATAAACCAAAGGAAATCGAAGACCTTATCATAAAATACGCGAAGCAGGGCACAACGAGCGCGCACATAGGCCTGATGCTGCGCGACCAGTACGGCATACCATCGGTGAAAGCGGTCACGAAGAAAACCATCAGCCAGATACTGAAGGAAAACAAGGCTTACCCGAAGCTTCCGGAAGACATCCTGAACCTCATGAAGCGTGTCGTCGAACTCCGCGTCCACCTGGAGCGCAACAAGAAGGACTACCAATCTTACAGGGGCCTCGAATTGGCCGAGTCGAAAATCAGGCGCCTTGCAAAGTATTACAGGAAGAAAGGCATTCTGGCAAAGACTTGGAAATACAATTCGGAGCAGGCAAAGCTGTTAATCCGATAAGTCCGAAAATATTTTCAAAATTCAAGCGGCTTTATTTTTCCGCTCACTTTTATTTTTATTGTTTTTAATAACAATATACACATGGATAAAACCTACACGGAGAAAATTAAAAGATTATTTTATTTCGCCTGGCTGGAGCTGAAGAGGAACTTGGCCGGTGTCAAATATTTTGCGGAAGCTGACGTGACTGACAATTGCAATCTCCGGTGCAGGCATTGCTATCATTTTCACGGCAAAAATGATTTTGAAAAAAAGGAGTTCACGGCGGCTGAATGGAGAAAAAGGTTCAAAAGTCTGCATGAAACCGGGGTGAGAATTATCATGTTAGTTGGCGGCGAGCCCGCCCTGCGGCAGGACGTTCTCATGTTAGCCGACGAAATTTTTCCTATCGTCTACGTCATCACAAATGGTACCATAAGGATACGCGATGACTTCAAGCACATATTATTTGTTTCATTGGAAGGCGGCCAGAAAATAAACGATTATATTAGAGGAGAGGGCACTTTTCAAAAAACATTGAAAAATTATTCAGGTGACGGGCGTGTTATTATCAACATGACGCTGCAAATGGAAAATTATAAAGAACTCGAAAAAGTCGTCAAGATAGCAAAGGATAACGGCTTCCGCGGCGTGGTGTGTAATATATGCCAATCGGGAACACACGCTGACAAAGTCTTATATCAAAAAAGCGTGAAAATTCGTGAGAGGGAAATTATAATTAAAGAGGTCGAACGAGTGAAAGCTTTATATCCGAAAGACTTTCTTATTAGCAAGTCCATGATAAAATGGTACAAAAAACCAGACCATAAAGATGGGTGCTATTGGAGCAGAGAATGCCTGCATTTCGATGTTTCATGGAACAAAAGGAGATGTTTTTTAAAAAACGTTGACTGCTCAAACTGCGGATGCTTCGCTGGCACATTTCAAAACCCGCTTTTGACAGCATTAAGGTATCCGCGGGAAACAAAAATGCTAGTTTAGATTGCGCGCGTATGCAGTTTAACCTATTTGTAGTTCTCTTTCACGTATTCTTCCAGCTTGTTCAGCGATTCCTCGAGCACGTTCATGGGCGGGAGGAACACGATGCGGAAGTGGTCCGGCTTTGGATAGCCGAAACCGGATCCGAAGACTGCTAGAATGTGTTTTTTGTATAAGACGTCCATGATGAACTGCTTGTCGTCCTTTATGTCCAGCTCGATTTTCGGGAACGCGTAAAAGGCGCCCTTGGGTTTCGTGCAGGAAAAGCCCTCGATTTCGTTGAAGCGCTTGTATATCAGGTCGCGTCTCTGCCTGAGTTTCCTGTTCATTTCTGGAATGTGGTCCTGCGGTCCTTCCAACGCTGGTTTAATGGCATACTGGAACGGGCCCGGCGCGGACAGTCGCGATCTAGCGAGCTTGGAAACAGTCTCCTGAAAATCAGCGCGAAGCTCCTGCGGTCCGCTGAATATCATCCAGCCGACGCGCCATCCGGGCACGATGTAGTTCTTCGAGAGCCCGTTGAACGTAAGGATGGGAATGTCGTTCGCCAGCGACGCGGTCGAAACGTGCCTGTCGTCGTCGAGCAGTATCTTGCTGTAAATCTCGTCGGAGAAAATGAGCAGGTTGTACTCGCGCGCGATGTCGATTATCTCTTTCAGCGTTTCTTTGGGGTAGAGCGCGCCCGTGGGGTTGTTCGGATTGATGAGTATTATGCCTTTCGTTTTAGAGTTGATTTTCTTCCGGATGTCGTCAACGTCCGGCTGCCAGCCTTCCTCTTCGATGCAGTTGTAGCGGTTGTGCACGGCGCCTATCTTGTTGACGATCGCGGAATAAACCGGGTATCCCGGAATGGGTGTCAGCACGTTCTCGCCGGGGTTGAGCAGCGCGTTCATCGCCATCTCTATGCCCTCGCTCACGCCGGCCGAGATGAGCACGTCGTTCTTCGTTACGCCTTTGATGCCGTCCCTGGCCGCTTCTTTCACAATCGCTTCTCTCGCCTCCTCGATGCCTGCTGAATCCGCGTAATTGTTGAGGTTCTTTTTCATCGCTGTGTAAACGGCCTCCACGAGGTGTGCTGGCGTTACGAAATCGTAGACGTTCGGGTCGCCTATGTTGAGATGGAGAATCTTCTTACCCTGAGCCTTGAGCTTGTTCGCCTCGACAACGACGTCTCGTATAGCATAAGTGACCCTGCTCGCCCTTTCGGCCGGGATTATCTTTTTCATAACATCACCGCCAATAAACCATAACTGAAATATCTGTAATAATCGTCTCTATATTAAATACATTAGTCTGGCAAAATTAAAAAGTTAAAAGTAGATTTTCGATAAACCTTTTTTTCAAAAGGTTTTTAATCGCAATTCTCGAAGCTTTTTTCCGTGAATGCTGATATCGCACCGCTCGTGCCGAAGTCCTGCAGTTCCATCTTCGACGTAACGTCTTTGCCGGCAACTGTCATGTTCGTCTCGCTCCAGACAAGCACGAAAGGCACCTGGCCACTGTACCAGTATTCCCCTATCACGCCACCGATGGCTGTCCTGTATTTGGTGACTGCCACTGATTTGCCTGTCGGGGTCGTGTATGTGCCCGCGCCAAGTTGCGTTACGCCGCTAGTCGGCTTCTCGTACGGGTCTGACGTGACCGGTAAGGTGTTGGGCGCGGTTGTTAACGAGTTGCAGAGAGTTATCTGGCCGAACTTGCTGAGGGAGTAAATCTTCGTCCCGGGTGTGCTGGCATCCTTGCCTTTCTCCCACATGACCAGCGACGAGCCAGAAACCGTCTCCGTCTCCGTGCCCGTGTACACCACAGCGCCGAGGGTTTTCTCGACGTATTTGTAGGTGAACTCGACCGGCTTGGCGCTTGTCGTGGTCAGGGCAATCTTGGCCCATGAGCCCGGCTGCGTGACCGGCTGCTGGAAGACGTTCTGAGGCGGCTGATTAGTATTCTGGTCTCCTCCGTTGGTTGCAGGTGCTGCGGGCTGCTGAGTGCAGCCGCTGGCCAGAACCGTTGCGACTAAAAGCATTGCCAGAACGGCAAATGTTTTTTTCATGGTATAGTTTTCGGTTTTCGCCTTATTAATCTGCAGGCTATTCCCAGACGTATTCGAAGCCCCTTTCGCCGAACTTTTTCTCACGATGGGCGAGCGTCCACACGGCCATTATGAGCAGACCGGTGACTATGCCGCCGACGTGGCCGAAATTCGCCACTCCTGGCTGCAGCCCCATGACGCCGAGGAACGTTTCCTCTATTATCAGGAAGACCAGCAGGACAGCCGCGGGCATGGGAAAGAAGCCGAAGATATAGACCCATGACCTAGGATATTTGAACGCGTATGCGGCTATCACGCCGAACACCGCCCCGGACGCGCCTATGAGCGAAGCCGTCTCGCCTGTCAGGAAAAGCGGCATGAGGTAAACGTAAAAAAGAGCCGAGCCTATGCCGGACAGGAAGTAAAGCGCGGCGAACTTTTTCCTGCCGAGTCCCTGTTCCAACTGGAAGCCGAATATGGCCAGCACGAACATGTTCATAACAAGGTGGACCGGGTAGATTGTTATACCTCCGCTTGCGGTTTCGGCGAACGTGGCGTGCAGGAACATGTAAGTGATGAACTGATATACATGACCCGCATCGAGTGTAGCCGGATCCAGAGCCAGCGTGTCCTCAAGGATGGGATAAGCTGCTATCTGCGCGAACCATATCGCTACATTCACCATGATGATGGCGAAAGTGAGCGTTTCGAAAAAAGTGTATTTTCTCCTGACCAGCGCCATTCGTTCACCTGTTAATTTTTTGTTTTGGTTTTGAAACTCTTATCTTATTGGAATTATAATAGGCGCAAATCTTTTTCAGTTCGCATATCCCGCACTTCGGCTTTCGCGTGACGCATATTTCCTTGCCGAAGCTGACGAGGCCTAGGTTCACGATGTACCGCCCGCTCTCAGGCACGAGCTTCTCAAGGTTAGCGCGGATTTCTTCGTATCTCGCATTCGCCCGCGCGAAGCCGAGCCGCTTGGAGACGACGTCGACATGAACATCTACCGCAATCACAGGCACGCCATACCCATACGAAAGCACGATGTCCGCGGTCTTGGGCCCGACGCCGTAAAGCGACATCAGCGCCTCTCGCGTGCGCGGGAAGGAGTTTTTGTATTCTTTTTCGAGCGTCCTTGAAATCGCGATTATCTTTTTCGCCTTCTGGCGGAAGGGACCGGACTGCCGGATGAGCGACTCGAGTTTTGCGCGCCTGAGCTTCAGGATGTCCGCAGGCGTTTTGACCTTCGAGAATAAACGTTCGCTGACGACTTCCGTCGTCTCGTCGAGCGCGCGCTGGGACAGCACGGTCGAGATGAGCAGGCGAAACAGGTCGTTGCGCTTCTTGAGAATCGACATGTCGACTTCGCGGCCGTATTTTCTCTCAAGGTATGCGAGAACGATACGCATCTTTTGCCTGCATGCTTCTTCCGGCTTCTTGGCCATGTAGTTAATATTGGATTGGGATTTTAATTTTCACAGAATCTAGGAGTTTATTTTTTGGCCACTTCTTTCATGCTTTTGGACATGTGGTACATGCCGAAGCCTATCGTAAAGAATGCTATGGTGAATATGATGTCCACCCAGGATGCCGTGTAATATGCGCCTATGCTGGTGGTGTAAGAAAACGCGAAATCTGCCACGGCCTCTATTATAAACCCTAGGCTGATTATGCCGAGCGACTTGAAAAGCATGCTGCCGTAGGTGATGGTCAGTATGGCTAAGGCAAATGACAGGAAAACCACGTCCCCAAGCGGATAAACGACGTTGAGTATTTTCGTGAGCATCGGTACTTCCTCGAAAAGTTTCTCATAAATGAAAATGGGGAATATGACCAAGAACACGAGCAACGGTGGTATTATGACTTTGGCGACTGTCTTGGCGTCCAGCTTGACTTTGACACTTTTCAGTAGAAGAAAAAGCCCGTACGCTGCAAATGGTATAGTTCCAAGATATCCTATGTCCGCCAGGGAAGGATACGGGACCTCCGAGCCAGATATGTTGTAAAAGAACCACACGAGATTTCCCAGCCCCCAAGACAGCAGACCGATTGAGATGTAAAAAAGCGACTTTCCGAATGCGCTTTTGAATGTGAAAGTCCTTGCGCTGTCGACGCCGACCCAGGTGCAAATGAACAGGATTATGGTCGTGTTCAGCAAAAGCAAATATCTTGTTAAAGCGGGGCTGTCCTGGGTCTGCAACATCATTCCTATAACGGTCAATACCGTCAGAATGGACAGCAAAAGTATCTTTTTTGGCATCATCTGTTATAAAATTTGGTTCCGCCTGAATATAAACTACGTTTAAACACGCAACGTCGCATCCGGCTATCCGTTTCGTCTCAGAAATCCCCTAGTCGCCGCTGTTTCAGGATGATGCTCTTCTTGACGTATTCTGCGACCGGCGTTCTCAGCCGCGGGCCGATGTAGGCCAGCGCTTCGCGGAGCGTCGCGAACTTCGCCGGCTTCTGGCGGAGCGCGTTCCTCGTGTTTTCCAGACACTGCCACACGCCGACAGGGATGGTATAGCCTTCATGTATTTCGCGGAAGATGACACAGCGCGCTTGCCGCCGCATTTTCTCGAGACCTTCGGCGAGGCCCAGTCGATTCGCATAGAACCCGCCGCCCTGTTCGCTGGCATATGTGGTGCGGCCTTTGTGGGGCTCGTATTCCTGGGTTATCTCGGGCGCTTTAAGACTCTGCGCCCAGTACGCGCCCGGAGACCAGCACTCGAAATTCTCGTATTCCCAGTTGCCGGGCATGAGCAGTATCTCGTAATGGTTGTCCAAGTATTCGCTGGAATAGACATGGTAATCGTTTATCGACGGGTAATCCTTGATGTTGCTGATGAGCTGGTTGGCAAGCATCGTATGCGTGGCTGTTATGCTCCAGCGCGTCGGCACCAGTTTCCGCCGGTCTTTCATTCCAAAGATGCCTGACGAGAGGATTGTTATGAGCTTGTATATGTCCGTGCCATGCGTGTAAAGCTCGTAGCTGGCTTCGACTGTCTTCATTTCATCGTTGATGATTTTCTCGACTTTCTGCGGCACCTTGGGGTTGCCAACGACCTTGAACTTGTCTATCGTCCCGGAAGGGCCCATGGGATGGGTGATGTCCGAGAACTCGAAGGACATCTTGGGCACGTTCTTGAACAGTATTTCGACATCCGTCGGCTTCGATGCGAGAGCGAGCTCCTGGTTCTGCTCTATGAAGCGCGAGCGGGAGAAGACGTTTTCCCTGAACTGTGACCTGAGGAGCAGCGAGCGGAACTGGATTATGTCGCCATATGGCATGCCGAACCAGTTCTGGGGGGCGTCGGCAATCTCGGCCTTGCTCGCATCTAACGCGGCCATGGGCCCTACATACACGTCCGGGTAGAAATTATGGCCGACAAACACGGATGTGCTCGGACCGAAGAAGTCCTTCTTGAGCGAGGACTGGATTTGAGGAGCTAGCTTAATCTTGGAATATAACGGGCACGTGCGCCAGCCGCAGAGGTTGCGCGAGCCCTTGCACACGATGCATAGCCTGGCCGGAGAAGTCATATGATTAATTAATATAGTAAAAATTATAAGGCTTTCCGCCTCTCAAAAGGCCGTTTGTGCTGTCTGGATTGCTGCTCGGGCGCCTTATACTTAGAATAGGAAAAATAGGCAACTTTAAATTGGAATAAAAAGGATTTATATGTATAACGGTCATATATAAGATTCTTTAAACGGTCCCGCAAAACACCACAAGCGGCCGGCAAAGCCATCCATAATGTCGAATGATGTTCAAAAAGTCCTGACACGGACTGAAAAGAGGTATATGCTTATGGAAAAGGACAAAAATATAGACGTATTGGAAGAAATCAAAACCGCTGAAAAGGAAGCCAACAGGACGCTCGAGAAAGCACAGGAGCGCAAGAGCGAGATAATTCTTGAGATGCACAACAAGGCAAGGCAGATGGAAGAAAGAGAGATGGCCAGGATAAAGAGAGAGATGGAAGAGGCGATAAAGAGTTTTGATGCCAAGGCCGACAAGGACAGGGAACGTCTTCTGGCAGACAAGAAAAGCGAGACTGAGAGGCTCAAGAAATCCGCATCTTCCAAGGTCAGCAAGGCCGTGGAGAACATTAAGAAGGAATTAAACGCCTTCTTGGGAGAGTGAAACTGATGTTTTTTCCCAATGAGATGAAAAGGATAACGGTAGTTTCCCATAAAATACACCTCCAGGAAGCCGTAAAAGCGCTTTACGACGCCGGCGTCCTGCATCTCAAGGAATACGTGCCCAGCGAGGGCGATCACTACCCCATAGGAACGCCTATGGAGAACGCGGAGAAAATATCCGAGCTGCTGCTGATGCTCAATTCCATAAAGACCCAGGTCGACCTGAAAGCCGTGACGAAAACGAAAGCGGAGTTTGACCTGGAAAGGCATGAGAATTTACTCAGAAACTTCCAGGCCGATGTCAACAGGATCAACGAGGGCATAAAGCAGGCAGAAGATGCGCTGAAAGCCGGCGAGAGGCGCAGGGAAATACTCGAATTCCATTTGAAAGCGGGCGTGCAGAAATTCGATGCGCTGAAAGGCTACGACTCCCTGGACGTCCTGAACGGCTACGTGCCCGACATCGACGTGCTGAAAGTGAGGATGGCCAACGTGGAGCACGAACTCATGGCAGGTGTGGAGAAGATGGCCGGCGGCTTCCCCGTAATAATTTTCGTCAAGAAAAGCGACATGGAAACGGCAAGACATGCGCTAGCGTCGGCGGAGTTCACCAGAGTCGACGTGGACATGGACTGGAGAACTGCAACGCCTCAGGAGGAGAGCGCCATTTTCACCAAGGAAAGGAATGCCCTGGTGAAGAAGGCTGACGACCTCAGGAAAGAGCTGGCCGACTTGACGAAGGCGAAGGGCGGGGAGATTCTGGGAACGGAAGACGCCCTCACGACTGAGATACGCAAGTCGGAAGCGCCTCTCAAGTTCGCGGTAAGCAATCACAGCTTCATGATCCAGGGATGGGTTCCGAAAGGCAAGGAGTCCAGTCTGGAACAGAAGCTCGCGTCCATAACGGACAACATGTATTTCTCCGCGGAGGACGTGGGCGAGGACGAGCCGGCTCCGATACAGCTCAAGAACAAGGGCCCGGTCAAGCCGTTCGAGTTCTTCCTGCGTTTGTATTCGCTTCCCAGCTACAAGGAAATGGACCCGACCTTTCTCATTTTCCTCACTTACCCCATCATCTTCGGCATAATGATGGGAGACATAGGCTACGGCCTGGTGCTGTTCCTGGGATTCGCGTTCATCAAATACAAGATGAAGAAGATGCGCTCTGTCGCTTCGGTGCTCATGATTTCATCGCTGTTCAGCATACTGTTCGGCTTCGTATTTGGAGAATTTTTCGGCTTCGAGGCGATAGGCGGGATAACGCTCCACCCGATGATAGCAAGGGCAGAAGGCCTGAACGCCATGCTGCCCGTATCCCTCATGATAGGCCTGGTGCACCTGAACTTGGGCATCACGACCGGCCTGATAAACGAGCTGCGCGAGCACAAGCTCAGGCATGCCATGGGCAAGGCCAGCTGGTTCATACTGGAGGCGGGCGGCATACTCTACCTGATGTCGACATTCTTGAAGATGGAGACCGGAGTCGACCCGAACCTTAGCCTCGGCATATTCCTTGTAGGAGTTGTTTTGTTAACCATAGGCGAGAGCTACCGCGGGCTGATAGAGATTCCAGCGCTCGCCAGCAACGTGCTTTCATACGCTCGTATAGCGGCGCTAGGGCTTGCCGGCGTGCAGCTGGCGCTGGTCATAAACGGCATGGCGGATGGCATGTTTCATGCGGGGGGAATGTTCATGGTGATGGGGGTCGCGCTGCTCTTCGCAGGCCATGCGGTGAACATGCTGCTGGCGCTCATGGGCTCGTTCCTGCAGTCGCTCAGGCTCCACTACGTGGAGATGTTTTCAAAGTTTTATCATGGTGACGGTGAACCTTACAAGCCGTTCGGAAGTTAAAATGGAGGTGTGAATATGTCTGATATAGCAGTAATCGCAGCAGCAGCGACGATATGCATAAGTGCGATAGCGACGGCGTGGGCTGAAAAAGAGCTGGGAACGTCGGCGATAGGCGCCATGGCGGAGAAGGAAAGCCTTTTCGCCAAGGGTCTTATCATTACGGTCATCCCGGAAACCATAATCATTTTCGGCCTGGTCGTGGCGTTGCAGATAATCGGCATGGCCGGAGGCGCGTAAAGGCGAATTGATATGAGTCTGAACAAAGTATCATCTGAAATACGGATGAAAGCGGATAAGGAAGCCCAGGGCATACTCGGCGAAGGCAGGAGAGAAGGGGACAAGACAATCGAGGCAACTAAAAAACGCCTGAAGGAATACGAGAATGCTATGAAAATCGAGATTGAGAACGCTTTAGGGCAGATAAACATGCGAAGCCAGGCCGTCATGAAAAAGCAGCTCAAAGAATTCGCCATGAACACCAAGAAGGAAATGGTGGAAATGGTTTACAATGAGTTTCTCGACTACCTGAAGAACATGAAGGGGGATGAGAGAACAAGAATTTACAGGAAGATGGCGGAAAGCACGAAAAGCCAGATAAGCAAACCGGGAGTCGTTTACGTAAGGAAAGACGATATCGCGCTCGTGAAGAAGCTGTTCAGAGGACTCGAAATCAGGACGCAGGAAATGGAAGGCGGCTTAATGCTGGAAAGCAGCGACGGCAAGGAATTGGTTGACTTCAGGTTCGAGACGCTCGTGGAATTGCTGAAGGGGCGCACGCTCAAAAGCGTATCAAGGATTATGTTCGGTGAATAAATGAGAATACCTTTCAGGAGAAACCCGGAGGGAGCAAAAAAGAGAATAAAGAGGCTGAGGTTCAAGTCTTACCCTTACACGGTAACGAGGGTAAGGGTGATGAAGTCGAAGCTTCTCGGTGAGGAAGATTACCTCAGGATGAGGAAGATGGGCCTCAACGAAACGATACGCTTCCTCGAGGAAAGCGAATACAAGCACGAAATAGATTTGCACTCGAAGGAATACCGCGGCGCGGAGCTTATAGAGCTCGCGCTCAACGAGAATCTCGCCAACGTGATAAACAAGCTGCTTTCAATTTCGCTCCATGAAGAACTGAAAATGCTGATACAGTTCTACTCTCTGAAATGGATACTGAACAACATAAAGCTCGTGCTCAGGACGCGCATGAACAAGCTGTCGGAGAGCGACCTGAAATACGGCGTGATCCCGATACAGCCGACGGATTATGAGACGTGCATAAAGCTCTACCGCGGCGGAGGAGACGAGTTCATTGAAACGCTGAGCGGCATAACGAGCATAGAGCCGCACAGGCTCAGGGAACTTTATGCAGCGAATGACCTGGTCGGGCTGGAGAATGAGATTGACCTGACGTTCTACAACCGCATGATAGAATTGTACAAGAGGATAAAGATGAGGCGATCCGACCCTCTGAAGCAGTTCTTCGACAACATCGTCCAGCTCAACAACCTGCGCAACATAGCGAGGTTCAAGAATGAGGGCATAAACGAGGAGACCATACGCAGCATGCTGGTCATGGAGCACAAGAGCAAGATCACGGTAAAGACCTCGGTAATATTGATGAAGATGATGAGGTTCAGGGTCAGGCTGATCAAATTCAGGTTCAAGAAAAGCAAAAGGGAAGACAAGCTCATAGAGGCCATGATAAAGGCCGAGGACATGAAAGCGCTCTTCGATGCGCTGAAAAAAAGCAGGTACAAAGAGCTCGTCACGCCGGACGTCGAAAAGAACCCGTCGAGGCTCGAAGGGACGATAGACAAGTTCCTGCTGAACTACGCGACGAAGCTTCTGCACAGGAAACCGCTTTCGGTTTCGCCGATATTCGGTTACCTGCTATGGAAGGAGATAGAGACGAAAAACATCAAGCTGCTCGTCCACGCTAAGGCGATGAATCTCGATGAAAACGTCGTGGACACCAATCTCATAGTGGTTAATGATTCATGGATGAAGGTGATGAAGCACGCATGAAATAGCCGTAATGGGAAGCGAATACTTCACCCTGGGTTTCCAGGCAGCCGGCGTACGCAACGCGTTCGTCGTGACCAGGGAGACGATAAACAGGAAGTTCGAGGCAGTCATGGAGAGCAAGGACATCGGCATCCTGATAATGAACAACGACGATTTCCAGATGCTGCACGAGCGCTCGAAAGAACGCGCATTGGTCCAGGTCAAGCCGACCGTCGTCATACTCTCTCACGACATCTCCGCGGAGGAGAATCTCCGCATCATGATCAGAAGATCTCTAGGCGTAGATCTTTGGAATAAGAAAGATTGAAAGGTTAGGTGATATTGATGAAAGGAAAAACAGACGCTAGTGCGAAAGGCAGGATTTTCAGGGTATCCGGACCCGTTGTTATAGCTGAGGGCATAGACGCCAGGATGCACGACCTCATGCGCGTCGGCAAAGAGCAGCTCATGGGCGAGGTCATCCAGATAAATCCGGACAAGATTACCATTCAGGTTTACGAGGACACGTCCGGCATAAAGCCGGATGAGCCCGTCGAGAACACGGGCCAGCCGCTTATAGCGGAACTTGGCCCAGGCCTGCTCACGAGCATTTACGACGGCATACAGCGACCGCTTCCCGTGCTTCAGAGCATGATGGGCGACTACATATTGAGAGGCGCGAAGACGCCGGGCCTTGACAGGAAGAAGAAATGGCATTTCAAGCCGGTCGTCAAGAAAGGCGAGGACGTCAAGGAAGGCCAGATAATCGGCACCGTCAAGGAAACGAACGTCATCGAACACAAGGTCATGGTGCCTCCTGGCGTCTCTGGCAAGATAAAGGCCATAGAGGAAGGCGACTTCACCGTCGAAGAAACGGTAGCATCGCTAGCGAACGGCAGGAAGCTGACGATGATGCAGATATGGCCCATTCGCAAGTCGCGCCCGTGCAAGGAAAAGCTCACTCCAGAAATTCCGCTCATAACAGGTCAGCGCATTCTCGATGCACTGTTCCCGCTCGCGAAAGGCGGTGCAGGCGGCATACCGGGTCCGTTCGGTTCCGGAAAGACGGTCACGCAGCAGCAGCTTGCGAAATGGTCGGACGCTGATATTGTCGTATACATCGGGTGCGGAGAGCGAGGCAACGAAATGACCGAAGTCCTCAAGGACTTCCCGAAACTCATAGACCCGAAAACGAACAGGCCGCTCATGGAGAGAACCGTTCTTATCGCGAACACGTCGAACATGCCCGTCGCCGCTAGGGAAGCTTCCATTTACACTGGCATAACCATCGCTGAATACTACAGGGACATGGGCTACGACGTCGCGCTTATGGCTGATTCGACGAGCCGATGGGCCGAAGCGATGAGAGAGATCTCGTCACGTCTGGAAGAGATGCCGGGAGAGGAAGGATACCCGGCGTACCTGTCCGCGAGGCTCGCGGAATTCTACGAGCGCGCGGGAAGGGTGAAGCCGCTTGGCGTGGCCAAGATAGGCTCGGTCAGCATCATCGGCGCGGTATCGCCGCCCGGAGGCGACCTTTCCGAACCCGTGACGCAGTCGACGCTGCGCGTCGTGAAGACGTTCTGGGCACTGGATGCGAAGCTCGCGCACAGGCGACATTTCCCGTCGATTAACTGGCTCAATTCGTATTCGCTTTACGAGACCATACTTGAGCCGTGGTACACGAAGAACGTGGCCGCCGACTGGAAAAGCACAGTCAACGAGTGCAAGAAAATCCTCCAGGAAGAGGACAAGCTGCAGGAAATCGTGCAGCTGGTCGGTTCCGACGCTTTGCCGGAGAACGAGCAGCTAACGCTCGAAATCGCCAGGATGATACGCGAGTTCTTCCTGCAGCAGAGCGCTTATCACGAGGTCGACACGTTCTGCGACCTGAGGAAGAGCTACAAGATGATGAAATCCATCCTGCACTACGCCGACAAGGCGAGATACGCGCTGAAGGCTGGCGTGCACGTCAGGAATCTTCTCGAGATAAAGGCCAGGAACAGGATCGCTGACGCTAAATTCGAGAAGAATCACGAGAAAATACTTTCAGATGCCGAGCAGGCGATAGACAAGGAAATAGAGTCGCTGCTCATGGAGATCAAGTAGTCGGGAGGTCATGAACATGGAAATGAAAGAATACAAGACGATAACAAGGATTGCGGGTCCTTTGCTTTTTGTGGAGAAGACGCATCCCGTAGGCTACGGAGAGATAGTCAAGGTCACGCTTTCAAACGGAGAGAAGCGGCTGGGCCAGGTGCTCGACACCTCGAAGGATATCGTGATAATCCAGAGCTTCGAGGGCACGAGCGGCATGGACAAGAAATCGAGCGTCCGCTTCCTCGGAGACGTCATGCGTTTGAAGGTCTCAGAGGACATGCTGGGCCGCATCCTAAATGGCCGTGGAGAGCCGATAGATAACGGGCCGGAAATAATCCCGGACGAGGAGCTGGACATCAACGGAGCCGCGATAAACCCTTACGCGCGCGGTCCGCCTGAGGAGTTCATCCAGACCGGCATCTCGACGATAGACGGCATGAACACGCTGGTCAGGGGGCAGAAGCTGCCGATATTCTCTGGCAGCGGATTGCCGCACAACGACATCGCGCTGCAGATAGCCAGGCAGGCGAAAGTGCTCGGCGAGAAGGAAACGTTCGCCGTAATCTTCGCGGCGATGGGCATCACGAACGAGGAAGCGCAGAAATTCATCCGCGACTTCGAGGAGACCGGCGCTATCGAACACGCGGTCGTGTTCCTCAACCTAGCTGACGACCCGGCTGTCGAGAGATTAATCACACCGAGGCTCGCGCTAACGACGGCGGAGTTTTTCGCTTACCAGAAGGGCATGCACGTGCTGGTCATACTCACTGACATGACCAACTACTGCGAGTCGCTGCGTGAGATCAGCTCGGCGAGAGAGGAGATTCCGGGCCGCCGCGGCTACCCGGGATACATGTATACCGACCTCGCGAACATATACGAGCGTGCCGGCATGATAAAAGGCAAGAAGGGCAGCGTCACGCAGATTCCGATCCTTACGATGATAGGCGACGACATCACGCATCCGATAGCCGACCTTACGGGCTACATCACCGAAGGGCAGGTGGTGCTGAGCAGGGAGCTGCACATGAAAGGCATATACCCGCCCGTCGATGTTTTGCCGTCGCTTTCGCGTTTAATGAACCAGGGCATCGGCAAGGGCAAGACCCGAGAAGACCACCGACAAGTGTCCGACCAGCTTTACGCAGGCTACGCAGAAGGCAGGGACCTCCGCGGTCTTGTGGCGATAGTCGGTGAAGAGGCGTTGTCCGCCAGAGACAGGCGGTTACTAAAGTTCGCAGAGGCTTTCGAGAACACGTTCGTCCGCCAGGGCATAAAGGAGAATCGAGGCATTGAGAAGACTCTCGACGTCTCATGGAACCTGCTTTCCGTCATACCGAGGGACGAGCTCACGAGGCTGAGCGAGGACTTCAAGCGTCGCTTCTACAAGGGCGAAGGCGCGGAGCATGCCTACGTGAAAGAAGAAGTTGAAGAGAAGGTGGAGAAACGCGAAACAGAGAAAGCGGCGCCCAAAAAGGAAATCAAAGAAGCGAAGAAGAAGGCCGCTCCCGTCCACAAGAAACACAAGGCCAAAAAGAAGTGAACGAGGTAAAAACAAGATTCGATTCAAGGTGAACTATGACAGACGTAAAGGCGACGAGGTCGGAGCTGCTGAACCTCAAGAGAAAGATTAAGCTGGCTAATGCAGGCCACAAGCTGCTGAAAAAGAAACGCGATGGATTGATACTGGAATTCTTCGACATACTGAAGAACGCCAGGAACCTGCGCAAGGAACTCAACGAGCGCTATATACTGGCACACAACAAGATGAGGGAATGCACCGCGCTCGATGGTATGGTCAGCATAAAGTCAGTCGCCTTCGCGCTGCGTGAACATCCTGCTATCGAACTTGAAGTGAAGAACATCATGGGCGTCACCGTGCCGGTGATAAAGGCCGGCAGCATGAGGAAGAACCTCGTCGAGCGCGGATACGGCATGATGTCGACCAGCATGCGCATCGACGAGATGGTCAAAGGCTACGAATCGCTGCTTGAACAGATAATAACCGCGGCCGAAATCGAAACGACGATGAGGAAGCTGCTCAAGGAGATAGAATCGACGAAACGCAGGGTAAACGCCCTCGAATTCGTGGTCATACCGCGCATCAAGAAGGAGGCCGCTTTTATTAACTTCAGACTCGAAGAGATGGAAAGGGAAAACATATTCAGGATGAAGAGGATAAAGGGAAAATAAAGGAGATATTATGAACAACATGACCAAGAAAAGGATCATGGCCATATTCATCGGCGTGGTAATGCTGGCTTCCATCGCTGAAGTCGCGCTCCTGCGTAACAACCAGACCCAGAACACGGAACCGGCGCAGCTGCCGAACGTCATAAACCGCAAGCTCACCATCACAGAGATGAGAAGCGTGCTTTTGAGCAGCAGGGCGCTGATAGAGTATTTCTACAACGAATCCTGCAGCGATTGCGCGGCTAAAGAAGCGCTTTATCAGGAATTCGCCAACTCCGACAACTTCAACGGCTATGTAGTCGTATCGTATGGTGTCTACAACGAAACGTCAGACTGGCTGCTTGACCTGACGGGCACGCAGACGGACCTCACGAACATAACGACCCAGGCCGGCCTGAAGAAGATGTTCTGCGACACTGATATATCCACACTGAAGCCGAACGTCTGCCTGCTCTAGAGCCTGTAAAGCGGGAAAAGAAGACCCAGAAGCTTAATAAATTAGGAAAATCTTATAAATATAACTCAACAGTTATAAAGTTATATTCCGCAGGTGATGCCATGTACAAGATTTTTGACGTAAGCGACAAGGTAAGAGTTGCGCCGGACAAGTTCGGCCTTAAGCTCCAGGAAGCAGTCAAGACGAGCCTTGAGGAGAAGCTCGAGGGCTCGATAGACAAGAACCTGGGCGTGATAATGTCCGTAATGTCCGTGGAGAAGATAGGCGAGGGCATTATAATGCCAGGCGATGGAGCGCTGTACTACCCGGTCGACTTCAAAGTCCTCACGTACGTCCCGGAGCAGCACGAGATGGTGAAAGGCGAGGTAATAGACGTAACGGAATTCGGCGTTTTCGTGCGCCTTGGCCCGGTGGACGGCATGATACACGTCTCGCAGCTGATGGATGATTTCGTATCTTACGATTCCAAGAATATGATGTTCACGGGCAAGAAGACCAAGAGACGCGTAAAAGAGAAGTCGGTCGTCATGGCCCGCATAATATCCGTCTCCATGGCGGAGAACCAGTACAAGATAGGCTTGACGACGCGTCAGCCCGGTCTGGGAGCGCTCGATTGGTTCACGAAGGAAGACGAGGGCAAAGAGGCCGCGCCAGCCAAGAAGGACGAGAAATCCGCCAAGCCGGAAAAGAAAAAGTAAGTGGTGAATTTTATGGTCGATAAGGAAAAAGTCTGCAAGACATGCAAGAGGTTCGTTTACGACGAGAAATGCCCCGCGTGCGGCACCAAGGACTTCACCAAGACGTGGAAGGGAATCGTCGTCATAAACGACCCGAACGAGTCTGAGATAGCGAAGCTGCTCGGCATAAACGTGCCGGGCAAATATGCATTGTGGGTGAAATGATGACATTGAAGATTATAGAGCACAAGAAGAACGCCCTCATGGGGCGTGACGAGGTTAAGGCGTTATACGAGCATCCTGGCAAGCCTACACCGACGCGCGAGGAAATCCTGCCGTCGCTGGAAAGCGTGCTGAAGATGAGCGGTGAGCACATAATTATCGAAAGGATATTCACTACGAAAGGCAAGGGAGAATCGCTCGTCAAGGCGCTCGTTTACGAGGAAAAGTCGAAGATGCCGAAGCACAAGCTGGACGTCATCGAGAAGCGCAAGGCAAAGAGAGGCGCGAAGACCGCAGGTGCAGAGGCTACAGCGGCCAAGAAGTAAGCGTTTCGCTAGGAGGAGTGATTGT
This sequence comes from Candidatus Aenigmatarchaeota archaeon, assembly GCA_026397315.1. Taxonomy (GTDB): domain Archaea; phylum Aenigmatarchaeota; class Aenigmatarchaeia; order QMZP01; family QMZT01; genus JBGPQP01. Next base: position 114,942 of record JAPLVC010000001.1, read on the forward strand.
ATGGTTTCGAAATTCTTTCATGTAAAGTGCGAGAAGTGCAAGAACGAGCAGGTTGTTTTTGAGAAATCCGCGACCATGGTGAAATGCCTGGTATGCGGCGAGGTTCTTGTCAAGCCCACCGGCGGCAAAGCCGTGATAGCGAACGAAGGCGCTTCCGAGGTCTGAAATGAAGGACAGACTGCCGAGATACGGGGAACTTGTCGTATGCAGGATAACTAGGATAAACCCGCACTCGGCCATAGCGCAGATAATCGAATACGAAACGACGGGCATGATTCACGTCTCAGAGGTTGCGTCGCGCTGGGTAAGGGACATACGAGAGTTCGTCAGGGAAAACGAATACATAGTATGCCGCGTCATCGACGTGAGGCCGGAAGGCATTTCCCTTTCGATGAAGCGAGTCCATCGTGAGGACACGGTGCGCAAGCTCAACGAGTTCAAGCGCGAGAAACGCACTGAGAAACTTTTAGAGATGTCCGCCAAGAGCATCGGCAAAACGCTCGAGCAGGCCAAGAAGGATATAGGAGACTTCATCATCGAGGAATTCGGCTCCTACACCAAGCTTTTCGAGATCGCGGCGAAGACGCCGGACCTTCTCGACAGGAAAGGCCTGCCGGACAAGTGGTCCAGCGCCATAAAGGACATAGCCAAGAAGAACTATTCGGAGAAGATATTCATAGTCAAAGGCCGGCTCAGCCTCATCACAAACGCACCGAATGGCGTGGAAATCATAAAGAAAATCCTGCTTACTGTGAAAGGCCAGGGCATAAAGGTCCAATACGTCTCGGCGCCGAAATACATGATCGTGGGCGAGGGGAACAACTACAAGGAAGTCGAGGGCAGGATCCGCACAATCTGTGAGGACGTCGTGAAAGAGTTCAACAAGTTCGGGGAAGCGTCTTTCGAGCTGGAAAAGTAAATATTTTTCAGAATAAAGGAATATAATGCTGGTCGTAAGATTTGGCTAATTTTTTCCCATCTGCGTTTACTTCGGCCATTACTTTTTTGAGATTGGTACCGGAAACCCTTGTAAATATCGTGTGATCGGGGCCTAAATCTGTATCGCCTATTATACCGAAAAAGATCTGTCGCATTCTTCCGCTTCTGTCAAAAACATAATTCTTAAGGGCCACAGTACCAGTATATGTTGCGAATGTCATAAATCCACCATATTTTAATTTTACAGCACTAGATGTCTGGAATATACAGCAATCCGTTTTCTTTAACGGCTTCAGCGAGCTGGCCGAAATCGTTTGAGTGATTAAACTTAAGCACCCTGTTTTTGTACAGCTCCCAGCACTGGCTTTCCGTTTCTTTAATTTTCCCGTATCTTTTGGGTGCAAATATACTCATGAAAATTTTTCCCGGCTCAGATACGCGGACAGGGTTCACAGCATCGAATTTTACACCGATCAGGCTTTCCATTTCGTCGGGTTTAAACTCCGGCGTTCCGTGAAATCCTTCCGGTGAGAGGTTTTCAGTCCTGAAAGACGTGCCGTTTAGCCTTTCGACAAAACCGCTCATGTTTTCAAGAGAATCCCTAGTTTCGACATTAGTGTAAGCATTACCTACCACATAACCTAAGCCAGCGCCAGCTAAAACAGTGGTCCCGATGTTTAAAAATTTGCGCCTGCTCATGGCTGCATAATCATGGTCTATCTCTTTCTTGATTTGGTCCGCGTTCATTATCAAATCACCCTCAATTATTTATGACTATTTGTCACTTGTTAATAGTTAAAATATACTACATTATTGGTTCAAGGGTATATAAAGCTTTCGGTAAACCGGGCTTTTAGCCGAGTGCGGTTTATGCCAATTCTACCTCTAAAGGTATATAAGGCAGAACGTTCAAACAATATTATAAAATTCTAAGGGGTGTAAACTATGGCTAAGAAAGTTGCTTTTGGTGGTTACACAATTTGCTTTGCCGGCAGGAAAGAAACTCTTGAAGATGTTTTCGGCAAGGGCAAGATAACTCCAAGCGAAATGACAAAGAAATTGTGGGTCGTCGTTAAGAGCAAGAAACTCGCAGGAAAGTAAACGGGTTTCTTCTCTTGTTTTTTTCTTTTTGTTTTCATTTATATTTTCGCTTGCTTCCCGTTTAGCTGTTTCTCCGTCGTGGAATATTTATATACTGCCAATAATTCTATAACATCGCTAGGGAGAACATGGTACTGGACAAGTTCGGTTCGGGCATAAAGGACGTGTTCAAACGGGTCATGGGACTCGGCGTCGTCGACAAAGAGGCAGTCGAAGCCATACTGCGCGATTTGCAGCGGACGATGATACAGTCCGATGTCGACGTCAAGCTCGTGTTCGAGATGACCAAGAGCATAAAGGAAAAGGTCCTCAAAGAAACGCCGAAGGGAATGACGCTCAAGGAATTCTTCATCAAGACACTTTACGACGAGATAGTCGGCCTGCTCGGCCGGGAGAAAGGGAAGCTGGAACTGAAGAACCAGCGCATACTTCTCGTAGGACTGTTCGGTTCCGGCAAGACGACGACCTGCGGCAAGCTCGCATTATGGTTCAAGAAGCGCGGCCTTTCCGTCGCTCTCGTCGCCTGCGACACGCACCGCGCGGCTGCGCAGGAACAGCTCAGGCAGCTTGGAAAGCAGCTGGACGTCCATGTTTACGACGAAGGCAAAAAACCTGAAGACATCGCCAAGAACGCCGCGCAAAAGGCGAAAGAGGGTGTGGTCATATTCGACTCTGCCGGTCGCGACGCGCTTGATGGCGAACTGGCGAAAGAACTGAAGAAAATGGGCGAGGTCATAAAGCCCGACGAAGTCTTCCTAGTCATACCCGCGGACATAGGCCAGGCCGCGAGGAAACAGGCGGAAGAATTCAACAAGCTGGTGGGCATAACCGGCGTGATAATCACCAAGATGGACGGCACGGCAAGAGGCGGCGGATCGCTCGCGGCGACCAGAGTATCAGGCTCGAACGTCCGCATGATAGGCGTCGGGGAGAAAGTCGATGACTTCGAGGAATACGATCCGCAGCGCTTCGTCTCGAGGCTCATAGGCTACGGCGACCTGCAGGGACTGCTGGAAAAGGCTAAGGATGCCGGCGCCGAAGAGACGGCGAAAAAGATGATGGAAGGCAAATTCACGATGAACGAGTTCTTCGAGCAGCTCAACTCGCTGCAGAAGATGGGCTCGCTATCGAAGGTCATGGACATGATACCGGGCATGTCTGGCGGCGGGATGATGAAGAAGCTGCCGCCGAACTTCCTAGACGTGCAGGAAGGGAAAATGAAGAAGTGGAAGCACATAATAAATTCCATGACCAAGTCCGAACGTGACGACCCGGAACTGATAAAGCAGAACCGCATAACGAGAATAGCGAAGGGCTCAGGCACCCAGCCGTCCGACGTGAAGGAACTTCTTAAGAGCTACGAGCAGATAAAGAAGATGCTGAAAATGACAGGCAGCGCAAAGGCCTTCAAGCGCGGCCCGCTCGCTAAACTCGCTAAACAGTTCGGCATGGGCGCAATGGGTTAACCCGATACTTGTTTCTGAGTCGCAGACCGAAAGAAAACCGCACCATTTAAATTCCCGGCGAACCAATATTTTTATATTAGGTATGAAAATCGAACTTTTGATTTTGCTTCGTGGAGGCTGAGAATATGAATGTCGGTTGTAACTCTAAGAAAATTTTGTTTGGTCTTATTCTGTGTGTGTTTTTGTTTTCGCTCGTATCGTCTGTTTCTGCTGCGGAATATTGCGGCGACGGTACGTGTGAATATAAACAAAAAAGATTGTACCTGGGACAAACCTATCCGTTTCAGCTTTACGGAGCCAGCCATACCGCAAAATTTAAAAGCTTTAACATCACGAGCAAAAGCTCTGCGGTAGAAATAGACGGCGTAACTCAGATAATGTTCAGAGGTATAATGTACACTCTCTCTGGCGTTCCTGTATATGAGATGAGTTATAGTTACGATTCTACCGCTTCAAACGAGAGTTACGTTACTGTGAGATTGGGCGAGTTTGGACAATCATGCTCCAGCGACTGCAACACGCAAAAATGCATGCCTTACGTAGATGGCGTATGCCCCCAGACATGTTCTCTGGGTGTTGATGCAGACTGCTGCACCAACGCTAGTAAATATTGGCTGCAAACCGACTTTGGATTTTCATGTTATGACAATTTTTACAATTTATGGTGCAATCCCGAACAGCCATGCAGCAGCACTGCGGATGACTGCTGCCCCAACTGGTGCGCGGCAGGCTCAGACTACGACTGCTGCACACAGAAAGGAATGTGCTGGACAAATAATGGCTGTTATACCTGTCAGAATAACACATGCACCGACTCCGACGGCGGCAAGAACTATTACGTGAAGGGAACAACTACAGGACCGGGCTATGGTAACACAAGTAAACTAATCACATCCACCGACTATTGCGACGGCAACCTTCTAAAAGAAAGATACTGTGATGAAAATGATAAATTTAATTCAGAAGATTACGCCTGCTCATACGGCTGCCTAGATGGCAGATGCAAAACAGGCCCTTATGTATGTGTTGATTATGAAGGTGAGAAAAATTATTATAAGAAGGGTACAATTACCAATCAGTTCAATCAAAACTACACAGACTCTTGCACAAATAATACTTTAAGAGAATGGTATTGTGATCAGTACGGATCAGGCGCAAATGAATATTATGCTTGCCCGAACGGCTGCAAGGACGGAGCTTGTAATAATTTTGTTAACGCGTTAAAAGTAATAACGCCGAACGGCAACGAACAATTCACAACAGAAAAGATAATAAAATTTTCTTTCTTAGTTAACTCTTATAAAAGTGGTTTGCTTAAATACTGGATTAAGAATTTTGCTACCGGCACAATTTACAACATAGGTTCAGTTAGCGCCATACCATCTGCATTTGGTTACGTATATAACCTTGACTGGAATCTTCCCGTCCTTAAAGGGATGGGTGAAGTAATGCCTTCTGATGGCAAACAATACAAGGCATTCGTGGAATGGAAAAGTGATGATGGATCTGAAATACTTTCAGACGAAAGCGACAATTATTTCACAATCACTAACCCACAGACATGCACAGATTCCGACGGCGGTAAAAATTATTATACGAAAGGAACAGTTACAGATGGCAATGGAGTCTCTACCGATGGTTGCTTTGTCCAAGGAAATAAAGATCCAAGTGCCCCACCAGAATGTTTTGGGTCCGATGGTACTGGAAATGGTAAGTGTATCAATGAAGGATTCTGCGAGAATGAAAAAACAAATTATGCAATAGTTATGTGCCCGAACGGCTGCAAGGACGGGGCATGTGTTGGCGGCGACAACGTTAAAGAGCAGGTCAAGTGCGTTTTTGACGGGGCAACGGAAGATAACAAATGCTATTCCGATGCCGGCTTCAGCTGCCACGGTATCGGGAGCTGCGTGGCCGACGTCTACGGCAGCAAGGGACAGCAGTTGACGTGGAAAAGCAGTTGCGGTGGATACGCTTACACCGTAATAGACGGTCAGAACGAATATGCCAATTTCTACTGCAAACCCTCATCGTATTGCGGCAACGGCGTTTGTGAAATAGGAGAGACCCAGCAGAGCTGTCCTCAGGACTGCGTAAAAAATTGCCCTATATGGATAGACATGAGCTTCAACAAAGAGGTTTACTATCCCGGAGATTATTTTGAGGTGACCATTAAGCTCTATGACTATAACAAGAAACTGATGCCAAACCACGCCTTCAACCTGTATTACACAAATAATGGCAATGAATATCCGACATCGACAATGTATACCGACTCTGCCGGCATATACAAATCTTCTTCACAAATACCGAAGGATTTCCATGATTTTGGCGAATTCATCTTCGTGGCTTCAGCAGCAGAGGAAGGCTGCAATTACGTATATGACAAAGAGAATATTTACATAAACAATCTCGGCAGCTGCGGAGACAGCTACTGCAGCAAAGATGAAAAGGAACTTGTATGCACGACTACATGCGCCACTTGCCCGGTTGAACCAATCTCGGCTACTTCGAGCGTGGCATCCGCTGCCATAACCGGAGCTATAACGACGGCTGCGACAAATGATGTTTCGACATGCGGCTGCAATGAATATTGTTATGTGAAATGCGCCCGCGACTGCACGCCAAACTGTGGCAATGGTGTTTGTGATACCATAGCATGCCTTGCTGAAGGCTGTCCTGTCCCTGAAAACGAGAAGAACTGCCCGAGCGACTGCGGCACAATCAATTATTGCGGTTCGCAGTCACAGGACTATAACTGCGTCTGCCAGGAAGGCTTCAAAAAAGAGAAGTTTGAAGCGCCGTGTTCTGCAGTAACGGAAACTGCAAGCAGTACGGCAATTACAACGACAAATAATACGATATGCACAGATTCCGACGGCGGGAAGAACTATTATGTTAAAGGATACTCAACCGGGTCAGATGGGTTGGACGGGACTTGGTCAAAAGAAGATAAATGTCTGAAGGGTACGGGCGTTTTGGATTATGTCGAGAGTTGCAGCGGTAATGATTGTTATCTTCATGAGGCTATTTGCATAGGCAATCTTGCAACAGTTGAGGTTGGCGTTAAATGCCCGAACGGCTGCAAGGACGGGGCGTGCAACAAAACAAATGAAGAGGCTTATTTTAAATTCACTGATGGACACAATACATTTATTTTCAAATTAACAGATTCGAAAAAGATACAAGAAGCTAGAGCCATACTTAATGGAAGCCAAACTAATGCTATACATGTTTCAGGCACAATTGATAAAAAAAGTATTGAAAAATCCGTTGATTACAATTCGCCATGGAACTATTATCTTATCCCTGCAACAATACATTTTTTTGATAACGCTGTTGAAGTTTGTGATGCCAGTATTCAATATCTGGAAGACCATCTAAATGAATCTTGCGGCAGTTTTTTGCCAAATTGTGTGTGGTGTCCTTGGGGTTCTAAACTTATTGAAGAGGTTAAAATAAATCAAACACAAACCTGCACAGACACCGACGGCGGGATTAACTATGACGTGAGAGGCGATATCGTAGTCGTTTACAGTGATGGCACAGAGTCAGCATCGTGGGATCAGTGCAATTCGGTGGCGAACATATCCGGATATGGCGTGAATACATTATTGGAAAGATATTGCGGAAATGACCAGATTCAAACAATATTCTATAACTGCCCCAACGGCTGCAAGGACGGGGCGTGCATAAAGGCTGATACCTGCACATACTACCGATGTATTCCATCATTCACATACCTTAATTTACAGACGGACAAATACTATTACGACATAGGCGAGCAGGTGACAATAAGCACAAATTATTTAGACAAAGAAAAGATGACCTTGCAGGAGCTGACTGTGTCTGTCAAGGACCCTTACGGCAACCTGCAGGAAATCGTCATGAAGCCTGAATGCAACACGGCTGAAGAGTGCCCGCTATGCAAGCCGGGGGGTTATTGCCCGCCGTGCAGTAGCGTCACAACATGTCAGTTCAAGGGAGTTTACGCAGGAACAAAGATGGTTGGCCTTTACAGCGTGCAATCAGAAATGGCGATGAATAGCGCGTATTTCAGGGTTTATGACTACTCCCTGCTAAAAAAATACCTGATACTCAGCGACATAGACGGCTACGTGTATAAGGATTCAAATTTGATGCAAGGCTCTGAGGACATCACTGTATATTTAGCGAGATATGAAAAGTCAGGCAAGACTTATGACGCGATGGTTGGTGAATTTGAAAGCAGGGACATCCTGAATAAATATCTTAGTGAAATTTTGAAATCCAATCCTCCAAGCGAGGAGAAGTTTGGCGGTCAGTACATATATGTTCTGAAAAGCGGCAGCCAGAAGGTATACTTCTGGACAAACGGCCCATTCCTGATAGTGATATCCGAGGAGATGTATGCCCAGATGAGTGCTGCTGTCAAATCAGTCATTGAGCCAAGCAGCACGGAGACTTCTACCAGCATTGCCATCGCTGCAAGCGAGACTGCGACGTCTGCTTCCGGCGGGGGTTTATTCACGGGCATGATAACCGGCATGCCTGTTGCTACTGAATCAACAGAAAGCTTCAAACACTGCGGCGCGGATTCTGTATCATCTGAATGCGCGTGCATGGAAGGCGAGACTAAAGAGGAATTCATGCCATCATGCAAACAGGGCAGCGAATGCGAAATGGTCTTACATTACAGATGCGTGCAGAGAGAACCGACAGAACTGATAAATGCATACCTCGACAAATACCCGAGCGATATAAAGGCGACCGGGACGGAGTGCGAAACGAAGAACGGATACTGCATATACTTCCAGGACTCGTGCAAGGACGGCTTCGAGGATTCGGCTCTCGCGTGCAAGACGAAATCCGAGAAATGCTGCGTCAAGGAAGTGAACAGGGAAGACTTCATTGAAATTTCGCTGAAGCTTGAAAGCATGAGGGTGAAGATGGACACGTTCGAAACGAAGGCGGAAGCCCTCGCGGCCTATTACATGTCAGTGGGAGATGAGCAAAGAGCCGCTAAATTCCAGGAAGTGGCAGGCATGCTCTCCATGGCAAAGGAAAAGATAGACCGCATAATCACAAAGATAAAGGACAACATGGACGACCTCGAGAGCGTAAGGGAAGAAATAAAAAGCGACATTAAAGGCCTGAGGAGTTACATAAGAAACATTCTTGTAAAGATGGTTTCCTAAGGGGGTAGACTATGACGAAAGACCTCTATGACAAAATAGCAGAAGAGGATAAAGGTAAAAAAGAAGGCAAAGGCGGCTCTAAAAAAATGCTGGCCTTGGTGCTGATAGCGGTGATTGCAGTCGCCGGAGTGGCGGGCTTTTTCATCATGAACGGCGGCCTGCCAAGAGGCGGAGAAACAATAGCGAATAAGGATCAGGCGACCGACACGCTTTCCGGCCTTGGCAACGACGTCAATGGATTAGCCGAAGATCTTAAAGGCTTGGAAGGGAATCTTTAAAATGAACATGAAACTAAAAATTATCTTAGCTTGCACTTTTCTATTTTTCATATTCGTGCCTCTCGTCAGGGCGGACGGCATGGCATTCAATACCGGGTATGATTTTTCTTCGAACGCATTGCACGGAGAGAATGTGCAGATAGCCGCGATAAACTATGAAAACGGTATGGAAAAGCTGGTTATAGCGGTAAAGATGGACCAGATAAATGACAGTTCTGTCATTTGGATAGTGCCCGTGCCTTCAAAGCCCGAGAATGTAAAAATAAACGTACTCAAAAGCTTCCCGCTATTCGATGGTTATGAAATAATAAAAGGGGCTAGAAACAAAGTGAACCAGTTCACGAATAATGTCGGATTCGTGGTCATGCTTAACCAATTATGGCCAATTCCTATGATACTTTTCGGGACAGGGTTTACTTCGCTTGCATCCCAGGGAGGAGTGCAAGTTTATGCCGAAACCCAGAAAGAAGGCATAACTACACAGGTCGTGACAGCGGAAACTTCACAGGGCCTTTATGATTACATCAGATCCAAGGGAGTGAACGTAAACTCTGTTTCCATACCTGTCATCGACGAATACATAGGAAAAAATTATTGCTTCGTAGTAAGCTGGATAAATGCAAAAACCAGTAAGGTTAATTACAATACTCCTTCAATTTTTGTCGAGTTCCCGACGGAGAGGATTTTCTACCCTCTCAAACCAACGAGCGTTTATGGCGAAAGGACCATACCGGTCATCATTTACATAATGGGCTTCGCCAAGCCGGAATTCTACGACGATATAAAGAGCTACGCAAGATACAAATATTTCGTCAGAGAAAGCGGATATGTGCCTGAAAACTGGCCTTCTGAATTTTACAGCAAAGAGGAAGCTGGAAAATTATTTTATTACACCCGCATGACCATAGGATATGAAAGAAGTTTCGGCTTTGAACCGGATATGATAAATATACCGACTCCGGCTGCTAGCAAATTCGTAGACGATTTGTGGATGGAAAAACTTGAAAAGGTACCGCCTGAAATAGAAGCCATTATCGCCAAGGCGGACCTATTGGACGCCATCTCAAAAAACAATTTTCTGCCGGTTGTATGGATCGCGCTCATGTCAATGATAACAGGAATGATAGCTGGGGTAATTGTGTTCAGGGACTTGAGAATAATCGGCTATGCCATTCTAGGGCTGGCAAACTGCCTGACGCTGCTCGGAGTGATTGCAGCAACTTACAAATTCATGAAAGATGAAAGCGGCAAAAAGAAAAAGGCTTTCATTATAGTTTTCATGCTGCTTTTCCTTGCGCTCAATTACGCAGGCCTTATGGTTCTGAGTGCTTTGATTCTAAACTAGAACCCGCAACGTCCTCGCGCTGATTGCGTAAAGTATTTTCTTTCCCTCGTCGGACTTCTTTTTTATGCGCACCTCGCCCTTGCCGCCTATGACAGGCGAGAAGAGATACGTCTCTCCGTCGTATATGTCTATCTGCTTGCCGACGTGCTCATTCCCCAGTATTATGCTGAACGCCTTGCCGCGCTCGCCTATCTCGAATGAGACGTCATGCTTGAACGTGTTCTGCAGCGGCTCGACCGTGATGCGTATGCCCGCGCGTCTCTCGAGCTCTTCGATGTTCCTGCCCTTCTTGCCTATGACCTGGGCTATGGCATCGTTGTTGACGCGCAGCACGACGCGGTTGTCCGAGGCGAATTCGAGCTCGAAGTTCTCGTCTATCTGGCCCATCTCCTGCTTGATTATCCTCGTCACTTTCTCCACGACGGGCTTCGAGGCTTCCTTTATCGGGATGACGACGTTCTCCTCGCCGAATGTGTAAATCTCGTATTCGAGCTTCTTCGTCTCGAAGTCGCGCACTTCCACGACCGGACGGGCGAGATCCGCCTCGGTCATGCCGCTAGGGACTTTGACGAGCAGGCCAAGCGTGTATATCCTCTCTATCCTGCCGTTGCGTATGTAGATTATCGTGTCGACCACGTGCGGGATCATGCCCAGCTCGATGCGTCCCATGAATCGCTGGACGGCAGAGATTATGTCGGTCGCGTGCACGACGCCTATCATGCCCACGCCCGCGAGGCGCATGTCCGCGAAGACGCGGAAGTCCTTCGTCTTGCGCACTTCATCGAATACGGTGTAGTCCGGCCTCACCAGCAGAAGCATTTCTGCGGTCTTTTCCCAGTCGCCTTCGAGCGGCGCATACTGCGTTATCTCGGGCCCGACCTGCAGGTCTCGCGGCTGCTCGAACGTCTTGACTATCTTGCCCTTCGCGCACAGGAATTCCGCGACGCTCGCTGCGAACGTCGATTTTCCCGAGCCCGGTGGCCCTGCTATGAGCACGCCGCGCGTGTCGTTGACTAGCGCGTCCTCGAGGTCCTTGTGCAGGGCGTAGTCTTTCAGCTCGAGTTTTACGATAGGCCGCACGGCCGTGATTTCAGTCGCGGACGAGAAAGGTGGCCTTGTAATCGCGATCCTGTAGAGCCCCATCTGCACGACCATTGCACTAGCGCCTTGTCGGCCTATCTCTATGAACGATGACGGGTCCTTGTGGACTTTCGAAAGTATCTCGTACACGATGGTCTTCAGCTCGTCTTCATCGACCAGCTTCTCGCGTATGTGGACCAGCTTGACTTCGCCCGGCTTCCCTCGCTTCGCATACGGCCTTACTCCGACCTTGAGGTGAACCGATTGCGTATCGGGTGTGAAGAAGCCCTCTATCTTTATTTCCTTGTGGCTGATGTCGTACGGCACGTATTCTATCGATACGTTCTCCGCCTCGCCCACCAGCGCCTGTACATAATCGCTGGTCAAAAGCGTAGCGCCTTCCTTGACAGCAAAATCGCGGATCAAAGCGTCGAGACGTCCTTTTTTCGCGAGGCTTATGTCGTCCTGAGACGGGCGGTCGCCGTCGAACGAGAGCTTGATTTTATGCTTCTCCGCCAGCAGGCGCACCTTCTTTATCTCCTCTAGGCCGCGGAAGCCTATGTCCTTGCCGCGCGACGCCTGCGCCTGCAGCTCGTCGATTACGATGCGCGGCACGACGATGCGTATGCCGTTCAGCTTGCCCTCCTCTATGAGCTCGGAGAGCTTCCTGTTTATCAGCACTGAAGTATCAGGCACGAGCGTTTTAGAGCCAGTATTGGCTATGTTGCGAATAGTATTCATTACCATAGTATCTCCTCTTAATTCTATATCGTTTGCATCTAGATTGTATCGACTAAAACCAGCAGCTTATGTTTAATAGCAAAAGAGGTTTAAAAAACTTTTACAGCGCGTTCACAGCGTGTTTTGTGCGCTCACAGCGTATGATGGGAGACTATCGCCTTCTTCACGTCGCTGGCTGCGAGCAGCGTCTCTTTCCCGCTCTTCATGTCGCGCAGCTTGACCTTCTTCTCGGCGAGCTCCTTCTTGCCCAGGAACACGACGTAAGGAATCCCCAGCGAGTTCGCATAGTTGAGGTTCGAGGATATTCCCCTCTCAAGCAGGTCTATCTCCGTGCGTATGCCGCTCGCCCTCAACTCGTTCGCCAGCTTTATCGCTTCCTTCAGCGTGCCTATGGGTATGACCAGCGCTTCCGTCACCGTCTTCATCGTCGTCTTCTTCCTCTCTTTAAGCGCCTCGAAAATGGGCTCGATGCCGAACGAGATGCCGGTCGCCGGATATTCGCCCCGTCCTATGAACATGCCTATCATCTTGTCGTAGCGGCCGCCACCGGCTGCTGAAGACGTGACTTTCGAGTTGTTCATGAATACCTCGAAGACCGGCCCAGTGTAGTATTCGAGCCCGCGCGCCAGCGAGAAGTCGAGTTTTATCGCTACGTTCATCAGCTCGCAGTATTCCAGAAGTTCGCGCAGTTCTTTTATGCCCTCTTTCCCGTCTGCTTCGTTTTTCATGAGCTTCTCCGTCTTCTCAAGCATTTCCAAATTGTTGCCCTTGATTTCCAGAATCTTTAACACGGCGTCTATCGCTTTATCATCGAAGCCTTTCTGCTCCATCTCTTTCTTCACAACATCGATGCCAAACTTCTCAAGCTTGTCTATCGAGAGAATCGCGTCCATCTTGTTCTCCTTTATGCCCGCGTAGTCGAGAATGCCGTTCATGAGCTTGCGGTTGTTGACCCTGATGGTTATGTCCATGCTGATTTTCGCGAAGAACTCAGCCACGATAGCCAGAATCTCGGCCTCGGCGAGCATCGACTTCGTTCCGACTACGTCGACGTCGCACTGCATGAACTCGCGATATCGTCCGAGCTTGATTGGCCCGTCCCTCCAGACCGGCTGGATTTGATATCGCTTGAAAGGCTTCGGCAGGTTGGGATTCATGCCCACGACCTTCGCCATCGGAACCGTTAAATCATAGCGTAACGCCAGTTCGCGACCTCCTTGGTCCTCGACCTTGAATATCTCCTTCATTATTTCAGAACCGCCCGCGAATTTCGCAGACAGCACGTCAATCCTTTCAATAGCCGGAGTTTCCAGTGGCGAGTAGCCGTATTTCTCGAATATCGCCTTCAGCGTCTCGATTATGCGCTTCCTGGGGATAGCTTCCTCTGGCAAAAAGTCCCTCACTCCTTTCGCGTTGATGGGCTCGAATTTTTCAGTCATTTTAATCACATGAGCTTGTTGCTATTTTATTATTTTGTTTAGCTGGTATTAATTTCAATTCCGTGCGGCGTCTTAAAAAGAAATCGTTTGAAACCGGCGGTATCAGTTAAGCTCGAGCTTTTCTAGCTCTTCGTTGCCGAACGTCGTGACCGCGTCGATATGGCGAGGGTCTTTCTGCAGCACGACGAACACTTTCTCGAAAATCAGGCCCTCTATCGCCTCGGGCTCGCTCTCCAGCAGGCTCTCCAAATCGAATTCCATCTCCCTCATGATTTCCAGGACTACCTTTTTCACCGTGACTTCCATGTCCCTCTCTTCCGTGTTGAATGCCATGCTTTCACTTTCTTTCGCTTTTTGGGTTCTAAACATCAAATACCGCCACCTTCTGCGAAGGCAGGTCGACGATCGCTGCCTTCCTGAATTCCGGAAGTGCCGCGTTCACGTATAGCGTGCCCTTGTGCTTCACGACGCCGGCCGATTCGTGTATGTGCCCGAACACGTGCATTGCGGGCTTCAATCGCTCGATCACGTCTCTCAGCTCCGGCATGCCCGCGTTGCTGCCGAAATAGCTCATGTCGAGTATGTCGTAGGGCGGGTCGTGCGTTATGATTATGAGCTTCTTGGGGTCCTTCCCTTTTGCGAGCTTCTCTATCTCATCGTAATGGCCGTATTCCACGCCCAGGAAATAGTAACCCTTGTGCTCGGCGACCTCATTCACCAGCACCTTTACTCTCTTGCTTCGTGCCTTTAAATGCCTGTCCCAGTTGCCGTGGACGACGAAAGTGATAAAGCTGGTCGACGCGAACACTTTCGTGGCAAACTCTTCAGACAGGAAGTCGCCGGCATTGACTATCACATCGACTTTCTCCTTCGTCGCGAGCTTTTCGACCCGCTCGGCTATCTCCAAGTCACGATGATAGTCGGAAACGCACATTATTCTCATAGCAATCCTTTTTCGCGCATGTATTAATAAATTCACAGAGCAGCCAGCCGCCAGCAGTCATGCCAGCAGATCCATGCACACGAGGACGATTGTTTCTGAAAAATGCACGAGTTCAGCGAGAGAAATATATTCATTTGACATGTGGGCAAGGCCCTTCCCGGGCGAGAAACCGACAGCAGTCACGCCCGCAGCGGCGAGCGGCTTGATGAGAGTCGTTCCTGAAATGCCTATGATCTCCGCCTTCTTCCCCGTCACCTCGACGACGCGCTTCTTTATCATTCCAATCAGCGCATTGCCGCCGTCGACAGCGACGGGCTTCTGGTCGTCAATCACTTCAAGCGTGAATCTCGCTTTCTTATTTTTCTTCGCAACAGCGGCAAGCATCCTCTTCACATCGCCTATAATCGCTAGCGACGACTGCGACGGCAGATAGCGGATATCGATAGTCGCCTCACACTTCGCAGGCACGATATTCGCCGCTTCCCCGCCACGCACAATACCCAGATTCAGCGTCGGAGGCGAGAGAAGCGCATGTTTCTTGAATTTCATCCGCTTATCATATCCCTTCAAAAGTTTCAAGAATTCAACCATGTGCCAGACAGCGTTTATCCCTTCGTCAGGCGCAGAGCCATGTGCTTGCTTCCCGAACGACGTGACTTTCAAAAACAGCAACCCCTTTTCAGCGACGTCTATCTTCCTCAGCTCGTGCTCTATGTCAGGCACAATCGCATACTCAGCAGAAAGTCCGCATTCGTCGAGCAGGTAGCGCATGCCAGCTTTTGAGCCTGCTTCTTCATCCGCGACGCATGCGACAATGACCTGGCCGTGAAGCGACGATTCGACTTTCTTCAGCGTTTTCGCAGCCATGAGTATGCCGGCAAGCGGGCCTTTGTTGTCGACCGCGCCTCTGCCATAAATTTTATCACCATCGACGCGAGCCTTGAATGGGTTGGAATCCCATCCCTCGCCTGCAGGGACGACATCCATATGGCACGCCAGAAGAAGGCGAGGGTGACCTTTGCCGATATAGCCGATGATGTTCGCCCGTCCCTTCTCCTTCTCAAATATGCGATAGGCAATCCCTTCAGTCTCGAAGAAGCGTTTCACAACGCCGGCCGCACGCGACTCGTTGCCGGGCGGATTAGTCGTGTCCTCAGCGATAAGGTCAGAGAGCAGCTTTATGGTCTCGCTCCTCGCAGGCGTCGAAGGGCCTGAAGCATTTGAAGTTTTGCGAATCTCCATGATTAATATTTCCCGCAGCCATACTAATAACCGATACGTCAGTTAGGACATTGCAAAAATATTCGACAACATTGAAGATGTCTCTCTGCCTGAGAATGAATTTTAATTTATAAGTCAAAAATTCAAAATTATTCAAGTGTTATTTCCATGGCAGATCCATCTGTGGTGAATGAAACCTTTATACAATTATTAGTGGTAGTCGTATTTGTTTTGATTTACTCTACTTTCATATATTATTTTGCTGGATCGAAACGAAAAGCAATAGAACAGAGAAAAAAACGTTTTTACAAAGCATTGGTAGAAGGTTTAAAAAATAATTCCATAGAATCAATAGATGATGTTATAAACGTTTACAAAGGTATTTCTGGGTTAAGTTCAGAAAATTTAACATACAGATATCATTTAAGTAAATATTTGCGTCAATTTATGTATGAAATTATTTCTAAAAATAAATTATTAATTGAATCCGAACTGGATGATGAAACAATAATAAAATGGAAAGTTAAAATATCTAAATTTATTGAGAAAAATGAAGAATTTTCTCCATATGCAGATATACCTGCGGCAGAAAGAAATGTTCTAAGTGATATTTCAGTATTTATTGAGAAAAAGGATACAGAATCAATAAAAAGGAAAATAGGTGAATTAGCTGGAATGATTCAAGCCAGACAGGATGATATGAATAAAATTAGAAATATAAACAACTGGACAATTCCACTTTCAGTGATAGGTCTTGTGTTAACGGTTATATTTGGTATATTAGCAATCACCACTTAATCAATTGAAAATTATTTATCTGGATCTCAATTTCGAAAAACCGCTATATACTCGGTGCGTGCTCAGAAGAAAACGTATCGGTACTGGCGGTTAGTGAATGAAAATGTTTAAACATAGTAATTTATATCCCATTCCAAATTCTCAAATATATGATAAAATCTTTATTACCTGAAGATTGGCACAAGATAATAATTTCAGTTGAAAAACACGATAAAATTAATGATATATATTTTCCAATAGGAACAGGGTTTCTGATAGGGTATAAAGGATTCACCGTTTTTGTAACTGCTAAACACATAGCTGAAATCATGGATAAAAATGAAGATATTTATTTAGCTTGGAATGCAAATGATAGTTCAATAATAAGAAAGAATTTCGAAAATTTAAAAAATGATTCAGAGTGGATATTTCACGAAAATTCTCAAATCGATATAGCAGTAAGATTTTTTAAATTATATTCCGAGTCAGATGATGTGAGAGTATTGGCTGAAAACCTTTTTGAAAGCTTTGAAGATGTAATGGAAGGAGATGATATTTTATTTCTTGGTTTTCCACTTCACATTTCAGAACCTAATAAAATCCACCCGGTGGTTAGAAGTGGTATAATAGCATATAGAAAAGAAAATAAAAACTTCCTGATAGATGCAAATGTTTTTCCTGGAAGTAGTGGAAGTCCTGTTTTTTTAAAAACAAGTGCAATAACATATGAAAAAGGAAATTTCAACTTGGGTAAAGTTAGAATACCAAAATTAGTTGGAATAATAATCGAAGCTTTACTTTATGATGACATCGCAATTAGTCAGCAAACAAAAAGGCATGTGGTTACTTTTTCAGAAAATGCTGGTTTTGGTGTTGTCTTATCTGTGGATTTAATAAATGATATACTAGAAAGTCAAAATTTTCAAATGCTATTTGAAAAAATAAAAAAAATAGACGCTGAAATAAATAAAGATAAATGAATAAAAGATAATTCAATTAATTTTATTGTAAAAATCATTGCTGTATAATCTCTAATTATTTTTTTCTTTTTATGGGTATTATTGAGCCTGCCATATACGCAATTACCATTAAAACAATTCCAATCAGTCCTAACACGAGAAGGCTACTCCAATCATTCACATCTTTGCTAAAATCTTTAAAGGCGACTAATGCTTGAATAAATGCAGTTAATGCTAAAATCAAAGTTGCTTTCTCAACCATATTTTCTTTAGTCATGTTTACCGTCTATTTAACATACAATTCCAATCGATAAAATCGTTCTATCCTCTTTGCTGTTGCGTCGTCGGGCTTGAAGCCGCCCTCGATGCGCTTGTACATCTGGCGGGAGATGTTCATCTTGTCCGCGGCCTCGTCCTGGGTGAGATTCGCTTTTTCGCGTGCATGGCGGATTTTTGACGAGAAGTCTTGCGCTAGCTCGCTGTCGCTTTCTATCGATTCCGCCCTGGGCGCGCTAGAGATGCTGTGCTGGGGCTGGAGGAATACCTTTTTCGGCTGGTAGACTTCCTTGCCGAGCTTCGCGCAGTCTTCGCACACGCTGAGAATGACGCCGTCGATTTCGGCTTTTTTTGCGCCAGAAGTATCCTTTCCGCAAACCTCGCATTCAGACATAGAAATGCGCACTCTCTTATCGCTTGGTTAAAATTCAATTGGCTTAGCTTAGTAAGCTATGCCCACCTTGACGCCATTGATTTCCCAGCTGCCCGTGCCTGCGAACGATATCGTGTTGGCTCCCTCGATTACGTCGCTGGATGTGAAGTCGAGCGTATTCGCGCCCGCACGCACTGACTGTATGTTGAGCTGGTTGTCGTTTATCTTTATGTTCAGGACGCCCTGCTTGTATGTGCTGTTCACGACGAACTCGATGCGTCCTTTGCCATTCGCCTTGAGCAGGTTCAGGTTCTCGCTGGTCACTGTGAAGTCGCGCTCTTTTACAGAGCTGCCTGCAGCGACGACCACGTCGAACTCAGCATCGTCAATCTCGTATACGCTGTCCGACTTGAATGAAAGCACGTTGTCGCCTATCTTGAGCATGTTGCCGATTTGGGAATACTGGAACTCCTTGGACACGACGTGCTCTGGATTCGAGGAGCTGTATATGTCGTTGCCGTTGAGCTTGACGCGTATCAGGCCGGACTGCCCGCTGGTTGTGTAGAACTTGAGCACGCCCTTGCTCCACGTTTCCACTTCGTTGGGATATATCTTGAATGACATGAACTTCTCCGGTCCGTATTCTGCGACGACTGCGAAGTTCTGGAGGCCGTAATATGTCGAGGCCCAGAAATACATGCCGGGCGTCGATGCGCTCAGCTCTAACGTATTCGATTCTTTCACGTCGGCCGGGTCTATAACAATATCATACCTGTTGAGATTCGCCAGCTTCTCGAAAACGACCTTGTCGTTCCATTTTACAATAAGGTTTCCATATAGGTTAGTCTCTCCCATGTCGAACGATACCTTTACGTCGCGTATGCTGCCGAGCACGTTCGGGTCGACGTATATCTCGAACTTCTTGGGATCGCCGCCGAAATACCCTTGGGAAACGCCGAGATTCGGAAGGCTCTTGAGCGTGTCGGACTGGGTCTCTCCGAGCGTGAAGGATCCGAATCGTATCGCCCTGACGACTTCGTTCTGCGAGACGCCTACGTTGCCCAGATCGAAAGAAGCAAGAGACTTGTAGTTTCCAGTGGCTCCGCCGCCCTGGCCGGGCCAGTTGCCTTCGGCCATCTGGGCCAGAGGTCCGCCTACGACCATGAGCGCCGCTATCGCCACGAGCGCTATTATCAGAATAACGATGAACTCGTCCATATTGATTCTATCGGGAGAATGCTTTAAATCTTTATTTTATACGCCTCCACAAATTAAATCAGGTAGTGTATAAGCTGAACGCGGGAGCGATACGGAAGCAACGTGAAAACATGAAAATACTGCACAGGGACATGAAGGAGCAGGTGCTGAAGCTCCACCCCGAGACCATGGAGGATCTGTGGCATCTCGAGAAAGTGATTGAGCCCGGCGATCTGATTACCTCTAGGACTCTCCGCAAGACTTCGATTAAAAGCGGCGGCGACTACGAATACGGCGATAAGAAGCCCATGGTCCTGACCATACGCCTGGAGAAGATGGAACTGCAGAAGGACTCCGGCGTGCTTCGACTGAGCGGGCCCATCGCATCAGGTCCGCCTGAAGTGCCGCTCAATTCTTACCATTCCATGAGCATAGAGGTAGGCAGCGTGCTGTCCATACAGAAGAAGCGGTGGAAGTCGCATCAGCTCGACAGGCTGGAGAAGGCGAAGGTGAAGAAGGCGAAGCTGCTCATATGCGTGCTCGACAGGGAGGACGCAGATTTCGCTGTCCTCAGCGAGGCTGGCATAGAGATGAAGGCGAGCGTGACCAATTACGACAGGGAACACATGGAAAAGTATTATGAGGAGATAATAGCGTATCTCAAGACGCAGGATTCGCAAACGATAGTGATTGGCGGGCCGGGGTTCGAGCGCGAGAACCTGCAGCGTCACATAAGGGCTAACCACAAGGACTTCGCCAAGAACATCATAGTGGAGCACGCGAGTTCGACGGGCATGAACGGCGTGCAGGAGATACTCAAGAAATCCGCTAACCGCATTTTAAAAGAGACGCGCGTCGCGAAGGAAGCGGAATACGTCAATGAAGTGATGAAGCGCATAAAGACGGACGGCTTAGTTGTGTACGGGCCGAAAGAGACTGCTAAGGCGGTAGCGATGGGCGCGGTCGAGACGCTGCTAGTCTCGCAGGAAAAGGTCGATGAATTCGAGCATCTGATGGAAGCGGAGGAGAAAATGGCCGGGAACGTCGTCGTCATAGCGAGCGACCACGAGCTGGGCGAGCAGTTCCTGCACCTCGGCGGGATCGCAGGTTTTCTGAGATTCAAGACGGATTTTTAAATCTCTTTAAAATCTATTTTTTGCTTATCAGCACGAAGTAAAGCGCCCCTGCCAAAAGTATGAGTGCTATCGCTGCCGAATCGCCGAGCTCTGAGAAGTTGGGCGGCATGTCTACTCTGATATCGACAGTGTCCTCGTCGGAAAGCGTTATGTCGTTCTGGGAGATGCCGTTTAACTGAAGTAAAAATCCTTCCATGGCCGGCACCAGCCTGGCGTAGATAATCTTTTCTTCAGCCGGATTGAGCACCATGCTGATATTGGTCGCGTCGTTCTCCACGAACCTGCCGTAGTTGGGCGCTAGCGCTAGCGTAATGTTGTCTGCCTGGTCGTGTATGTTCCTTATCTCCAGCGCTATCAGGTCCGCGGAGCCGAGGATTGTCCTGTATTCATCGACGACGAGGAAGTTGCAGATGGAGTGGTAATATACGGAGTAATAGAAGTAACTGTTCGGCGCGCTGGGAGGCAGGTATTCCATCATCGTCGAATTCTGCGCCATGATGTAGTAGTCGACTTCGCGGATGCTCTCGGCTTCGGAAACGTTTATTTTTATGGTGACGTTGCACTGCCTCGTGTTGTAGCATCTCGCTTCCGTCCACTGCAAAGGCAGCATGCCTAGAGTGTGGTTCGCGTAGAAAACCGTGATGTTTATGTTTTCCGTAACTGAAGGCAGGGCGGAGACGCTTATAATAACGTTCCTCCTGTTCGGGACTTTGCCACCGTTCCTGACGTTGAGTTTGGTCGTGTTCTCTGTCAAAGAGAATGACACGAGCTTCGGTATGTATACGGTTATGTTCGCGTCCCATGCCGGCTTGGACTCGACGTTGCCAGCGATATCGGTAGCGACCGACTTGAAGAAGAACGTGTAGTTGTTCGGGTCCTGAACCCACCACAGTTCCTTGGTTGTGTCGAACGTGTATAGCGTGAGGTTGGTGCACGCGCCTCCGGCGAAGGGTATGGTGTAGTTCTCGCTGGAGCACTGGCCGTTGTTATTGTTGCAATACCTGTATACTACGTTGTAGCATTTCACCCCGCTGTGTGCGTCGCTGCCGCTCCAGGAAATGTTGAAGACCTTGTTCATGACGAAGGCGCCGGAACTGGGACTAATCATCTGGGACGAGGGGCTCACGTAATCTATGCCCACCCTGGTTACAACGACGTTTACGTTGTTGCCCTTGGTGTCGTTGGACCAGACCCTGAAAGTGTAGTTGTTGGCGTTCGTGTTCGGCGCGACGGACGTGATGACGAATGGCGCGTCATATATGTCGCCGCTCTCCAGGGTCATCTGTGTCCACGTGCCGTTCGTCGTCGAGTTCTCCCAGCGGTAGCGCACGCTCGCGACGCCCTGGCTGTCCGTGACGGTCGCTGTCACGTCGAAGCTTGTTCTGAACCATTTCGGGGTAGGTTTGGTTATGGTTATGGCGGGAGGCTGCCTGTCTATGCGGACGTTGTTGACGGTCGCGCTGCCGACGTTGCCTATCGTGTCGTTGGCGCTCACGTTTATCGTGTAGTAGCCGTCGGAAACGGCAAGCACGCTGAACGTCGCTATGTAAGCGTTGCCGATATTACGCGTTATGGGTATCCATGGGCCATTAGCTGTCGAATTCTGCCACCTGTATCTAGCGCCGCTTATGGGCGAATACGTGTCCGTCACCGTGGCGTTGACCGCGAAATCCGCGTTGTAAATG
Organism: Candidatus Aenigmatarchaeota archaeon; assembly: GCA_026397315.1. Taxonomy (GTDB): domain Archaea; phylum Aenigmatarchaeota; class Aenigmatarchaeia; order QMZP01; family QMZT01; genus JBGPQP01. The sequence goes on from JAPLVC010000001.1 coordinate 137,075, forward strand.
TCGTTCTGTTTTGGAGTGTTTATGATTATGGAAGGCCCCGATTTGTCGACGGCAAAGGTGCGGGCAACGCTGTCCTCTTTAAGCGTCCATCCATCATTGGCGAAGAAGTCAGAGTAGAGGCCGCAGTAGTCCACTGTCCATATGCCCTCAGGGTCGCCGGATTTTATGGTGTAGTTATACGAGGCGTCAGTGCCCCAGTTGTCGAAAATGATTTTGTTGCTATTGGGCTTTATGACAGAGCATTCGGAAAGGATGGTAAAGCCGGAAGGCGACTTTGTGACGCCCGTGAGGTTTATCCTGAAAGTGTAGCCGACGCCGTACGAGCCGGCCGGGTAAACATAAGAAGCCCAGTTGCCAGTGACCTTTGTCGAAACGCCGCCGGTTATGCATGATGTGAAGCTGTTGCCGCAGACGGCGTCGTCGTCGCATTTGTATGAGCCCGTCCTGCCGCAGTTCTGGTTTATCCACACCCGCTCGTTACCGCTGCCTGCGGCCAGGACGCTGCAGTTGAGCATGCACCCTCCGCTGTAGCAGTTGCCGCTCGTGGCGTTGCATATGCCAGGCGTGAACAGGCAGGGCTGCCCGCAAACCAGTCCCTGGCACGCGTTCGTCTCGAGGTGGAAAGTGTTGCTCTGTTTCGCCGCCTCCGTGTTGCCGGCGCTGTCATTCGAATAGAAGCATACCTTGAGTTCGCATATCTTGCCGAAGGGACAGGTGACGTTTTTCTTTACACTACCGGCGTTTACCGTTATATATGTTCCCGCGGTCACGCAGTCCTGGGTGGAGTTTATGATTTTGTATCTCGTCTTGCTGCACCAAGCGCCACCGGTGTCCAAGCATTCGAGCGTGAATTCCGTCCAGTTCTGGCCAGGGTAATCGCCGCCGTTCGGGATTATCGCCGTAATCGGCGCTGTCATATCCTTCCAAATGCCGTTGGAACATATCCCGCCATGCAATGGAATCGGGTACGGGTCGCCGTTGCTGTAGCAGATGCCGTCTGAGACACAATCGTTCGCCTGGTCGCAGCAGGCGTCGTCGCTCGTGCTGTTGGTGCAGACGAAACCGTCGCAGACTCTCGTTCTTACGTGCTCGCTGGGATCGTCGCCGCAGCAGCATGACGTCTGGACTCCGGCTGTCATGGGGTCGCAGTCATCGCCGCCGAGGGTCCATCTGTTCGCGCCGGCGCACGTGTTGCACGTGTGGCTCGTGGCGTCCGGGTCGTATGTCTTCGAGGCGCATGAATCGAGGCCTGGGCATCCGTCCGCGCTGTCGACGGGGTAATATTCGATGTAATTGCACGAGTTCACAGCAGCGCCGCAGGTGCCTAAACAATAGTCGGTCCCGCCGCCCGTGCCCGCGGCAGTCGAAAAAGCGCCGCTCGCGCAGCCAGCTGCAGTTTTAGGGGTGCACGTTCCTATGGCAGTCGGGTCGTCGCCGGAGTCGGTATCGGTGGCAGCGACTTCGAATCCGGAGCATGTGTATGGTTTGCTGGGGCACGAAGCGCCGCTTGCATAATATTCCGTAAGTGCTGCTGCCGACGCGCACACGTCGGCATAAGGCGTGCTCTGGCACGCGCTGGGAGAGCTAGGAGAGCAGGTTGTGTAATCGGTGCACGTGCCCGCGGTTCTCGGCACGTCGCCGGCGTCGGAATCAACAGAAACTTTTGCGGCGCAGTCCTCGGAACCCGCGACCGTGTAGGTGCATGTGCAGGTTGAAGAGGTAGCGCACGAATAATCCCTGTTCTCCCTGATATTCACGTTGCAGTAAAGCCACCCGTCAGCCGGGCAACCGCTGTCCGCGGCACAGGCCGCGTTGCATCTCCCCACTGAGCAATAGGCAGCGCCGCTGTCGCCGCATTTGCATGTTGGCGGCCCCCCACCGATCAACGCATCGCATGCCCTGTCTTGCCTTCTTCCGGGATTGGTGACACAAGTGGATGAGCAACCGCTGGCCGCATCGCATTCCGCACCGCAAGCAACTGAACATATCGTCGTGCAGCCCGTGCCCACCGAGCAGGTGTAGGCTCCGCAGTCCGATGTGCCTGAGCATGCGCCACCGGTGCACGTCTTACTCATACAACCGTCGCTTGTGCATGTCTTCGTGCAGTCTGTAGCGAAGCCTGTTGTGCATGAACAACTCGTGCATGCCGTGTTGCATGTTCTGCCTCCCATCAAGGTGCTGCTGCTGCTGCAGTAATCCGGGCAGTCGGTGTTGGTAATGCACTCTGCATCGCAGTCCATAATTGAACAAGCTTCGCTTACGATGCACGTTGCACAACCCGATCCCAGATGTCTGCACTCATTGACAGCACAATAATTATCACACCCCGCGCATTCTATGCACGTGTCGCCGCAGTACAGAGCAGCATCCGCATAAGTGGCCGCTGTCAGCGACAAAAATAGGATAAATATCCCAAGAAAGCAAACTGCTTTGCAAGATGACGCCTTCATATTCTAAGTTTGGATTTTGTTTATTATATACTTTGTTTCTAAAGCTTGGTTCTCGTTTTTCTTTTACCCCACTCGACTATCAGCGCGTGGAACTCCTTGTATAAAGCGACGTCTTTGGGCAGGCGGCTCTCGAAATGCGCGCGCAGCGCTTCGTAATTCGCTGGTTCCATGCCGAGCGAGCGCACGAAGCGTTTCGTGTATGAATCGATTACGAAATACGGCCTGCCGCATGCGTAGAGCAGGATTGAGTCGCACGTCTCCGGGCCGACTCCTTTGACTTTCAGCAGTTCGTGTCTTTCAATTCTTTTGAAATCATTGAAGCTGCCGTATGAAAGGATGAATTGCGCGAGTGTTTTCAGACGAATGGCCTTCTGCCTGTAAAATCCGCTGGGCCGGACGAGCTGCTCCAGACGGCGACTGCTGATTTTCAGCGTGGCTTCAGGCGTCACGACGTTGCTTTTTATCAGGTTGTCGAGCGCCTTCTCGACGTTGCGCCAGTTAGTATTTTGTGTGAGTATCGCGCCGACACAGACTTCCCATTCCTTCGGGGCGAATCCTCGTCGCATCGGCCACCAGGCCTGCGGGCCGTACTCTTTGAGCAGCTTTTCGTATTCTTTGTGCAAACTGGCCGTTCTGCGTGCCATGGGAATATTTTAAAGCAGGAAAATAAAACTTCATGCGGTGAAGGGAATGAAAGTTGACGGCATCGGATTCGACTATGGGAACACGCTGGTCAGCGACCCCTTCGAAAGGGTCATGAAGCTAAAGGCGCTGGATTTCGTGCGCGTGCTGGAGGCGAACGGCTACGAAGTCGTTGGCAGGAAGTTCGTCAAGGCCTGGGCGGAAATAAACAAGAATGTGAACTACCCGTACTGCTCTCATTTTTCGCAGGAAATCCCGCTAATAAAGGCGCTGCTCGAATTGCTCGGCGTGAAGAAAAACGACCGCAACAAGCTCAGCCAGCCGCTGCTGGCAACGTACAGGAGCGGCCTGAAATACGTAATGAGAAACGACAAAGGCATAACGCATGTCGGAGACGTGCTTGCCGAGCTGAAGCGACGGGGGAAAAAGCTGATGATACTGTCGAACGAGAGGATGGACACCATCGACATTCAACTGCGCTGGACCGGCCTGTGGCGCTATTTCGACAGGATAATCGTCTCCGAGCGGCTGAAAGCGGAGAAGCCGGACCCGCGACTGTTCACCTACATGATGAAGGCGTTCGGCATGCCGAAAGAGCGCATCCTGTATGTAGGCGACGACCCGGAGAGGGACATAAAACCAGCGAAACTGCTGGGCATGAAGGCCGTCATGCTGGAGCAGCCGCAGGAATTGGGCAACACTTGGAGGAACTACACAACCACGCTCGCTGATAACGAGAAGCCGGACCATGTGATAAAGGATTTGGCAGAGCTGCTGCAAATAGTCAAGTAAGCGTTGCTAGCGCCCGCTAGCGCTACTTGTATTTTATTCTGGAATATATGACGAAGAACAACACGAAGAACGGCAGGATTTCGAGACGGCCGAGCAACATGCCCGCCATCAGTATTATTTTGCCAACCGGGTTCATGGCGGCGATGTTTATCGTGCTCAGGCCGACCGTGCCTTCAGCCGAAGCAGAGACGAAGAACGCGTCCGTCGTCGCGTAGCCCATGAAACTTAACGCCAGCGACGAGACTATGAGCAGGAATATGTACGTGAACGAGAACAGGGATATTACCGTCAGCTCCTGGTCGTCTATTGTCCTGCCGTTGAATTTGAACGGGACGACCGCCGAGCTGGGATAGAATATTTTCTTGCTTATCCACGTCATGGCTTTGCCTAAGACGCCGACCCTGACCAGTTTCAGTCCGCCCGCCAGCGAACCGGCGAAGCCGCCGATTACCATGGCCATGACCAGCAGGACCTTGGCGATGTCCGTATATCCTGTAAGACCTGTGGTGAAACTTGTCGATGTCAGCGACGCCAGCGTGTGGAACACGCCGCTCCTCAGTGGCTCGCCGACTGTCGCGAGCAGCGAAAACGAGACGAGCGATGCGAATACGACAGCGAACAGCCAGAACAGCTGCGTCTCACTGCTCCTGATGTATGACGAAAAGTCTTTTTTGAAGAGCTTCTTGTGCATGAATATCGAGGTCGCGCCGAGTATCGAAAGCACGATTGCGACCAGTTCTATCGACGGGCTGGCGTAATAGCCGAGCGACTGGTTCCTCACCGAGAAGCCGCCATTCGAAATCGCAGTCATGGCGTGGTTTACCGAGTCGAATACGGGCATGCCTACCAGCACGAACAGGAGGATGCCAAGACACGTGTAAATGCCGTAAATCATGAACACTTTTTTCACGCCGAGCAGGACGTTCGTCTCGATTCTGTGCATCTTCGCCTCGGCCTTGTACATATAGTATGCGGACATGCCCGGGGACGAGAGCAAGAGAATTATCGCCAGTAACATGCCAGCTCCGCCCAGCCATTGCGTAAGCGAACGCCAGAACAGTATGGAATGCGGCAGGCTTTCCGGGCTGGCTGTGGTGAATCCCGTCGCAGTGAACCCGGAGACGGATTCGAAGACCGCGTCCAGCGGCTGCATGTGGTCCAGATAGGCGATAGATCCGAGCAGTGAGACGACGATGAAGGCCAGCCCCGCGAGAATCATGGCAGAGCCGAGCGTGAGGTTCTCCCGCCTGAACTTTTTGATGAGGATGACGCCGCACAAGAAAGACACGAAAGCCCCGAGGAAGAACGGGATGAACACGTTCTCGTCGTAAACGAGGCTTACTATCGCTGGTAGCAGCATCGCGACCGCCAGAAATATGAGGATGAAGCCGAGATATGAAAAAACGGATTTCCAGTTCATAATTTATAATGTAAATAAGAGTAATAATAAATTGAGCTTTGCGGTTTTTTCGCGTTGGACTGACAGGTTGGCTATATGGGAAAGAAAAAAGGCTTCATGCACATCATCGAAGTTCTGCTCGTGGTCATACTCGTTTTCTTCGCTTTCAGCCAGTTCTCCTCGATACCCGATACGGGCGGCGAGTGGCCGAAAACCAAGCTTTCGCTTCTGGCCAGCGACTCGCTGAAGATGCTGGACGCGAAAGGAGTGGACTGGTTCAACCAGACCCAGCTGAGAAGCGCGCTGAACGGCACGATTCCCGAGAACATGATTTATTCCATAAGGCTGCAGAACGTGATAAAGCCGGTGATAAAGATTGGCTGCCTCTGCAGCGACAACGAGTTCAATCGAACTAGATTCATGCTGTCGCCGGGATGGACGGTCATAAACGGCGTCAACACGTCTTTCGAACTGGTACAGGTAAAGAGCCTCGACGAAGCGTTCTCGCTGGAATACGACGTAACGCTGGTGAACGGCTACACGAACCTCGGGCCTGCATATTCCGCGCTGAGGAATTTCGTCTCCTACGACAAGGGTGTGATCGAGATATTCGACAGGATAGGCCAGGACGACTCGCCCGCTAATGTCCAGGCCAACGTTTTCGGCATCGTGACCGGGTCAAAGGCTTCCGACGGCACCGGCATGATTTTTTCGGTTTCGAGTTCGCAGAGCGGCAGGGACACCAACAAGATTTATGAGAACTACGTGCACGCCCCGGTCTTCTACGACGTTTTCGACAGGCTCGACCAGTGGGCGGGAACCGCGGATTTGAACACGGGCGTGGGCAAACCAGCGCCTTCACTGAGGCTGAGCGCCAGCGACTGCGGCAGCGGGCAACTTGCCTTCACGCGCTTCTACGACAGCTTCAGTAACGGGGAAATCGACTTCGACCTTCGCCTCAACAGCGGTTCGGCCCTGACCATCGCTTTCGGGAAGAGTGGCGTTAGCGAATACTTGGCCACGATATCCGGCAACTCGTCGCTGGGGTATGATGCTTTCTACCAGAGGGAGCCCATGCACTCCATAGGGACCAACACTTCGCATCTCACGCCCATAAATGCGTGGAGCCACGTGAAAATAATATCCAGCATGGGCGAGCTCACGCTTTACAACAACGGCGTCAGAGTCGCGAGCGCTCAGTCAGCCGGCCTGACCGGCTCCAACATAACGCTCTACAACAAGTGCGCGAACGCCATGATCGACAACATGAGGATCACGCTGGTCGAGAAAAGCGAGCTGGCCAACTTCCTCGACAACGAGAACATAACCCAGGTGACCGGCAACCAGAACAAGATACTGCTCGTGCAGAAGGGTTCCGGCCTGCCTGGAGCCGTCATAAACTACAACATCGAGGATATAGGCAAGGGCAGGACTGCATGGATTTCCAACATGACGACCATAAACGGGGACTACAGCAACCTGGTAAAAGCGATAGTCATGTGGGCCGCGGGCAGCGAATACACGCCCGTGAAAGCGAACCTCAACCAGCCCGTCACAGCCTTCATGTACAAGTCGCTAGGCAACGACATGCAGCAGAACGCGAAAATAATTCTAGAGATAGACTATATTTACTGAAAGCCACAAACCGCGCAACATTTTTAAATAATGCCGCCAATATTTGTTATGGCTTTCCACAACAAAGAGGGCGAGTATTCTGAGGTAGTAAGGGTGCGCATGCCCCGCGGCACCGAGCTCATCGGAGTCGTCGAGGAGATGCTGGGCGCGGGGCGTTTCAGGATAAAATGCAACGACAAGTTCACGCGCATGTGCAGGGTGTCCGGCAAATTCAAGCGCAAGCAGTGGATAAGGCCTGGTGACGTCGTCTTAGTCAGGCCATGGGTTGTCGAGATCAACGAAAAGGGCGACGTGGTCTGGAAATACAGGCGCGCGGAAGTCGACTGGCTCAGGAAAAGAGGCATGATGCAGAACGTCTGAGCCGCGTTTTCTAACGAAACTCAAATATTTAAGTTTGCGTAAGAACTAAATCTCTTTATGATTGATGAGGTAAAAATCCCGGATCTAAGGAAAGGGGTGCTCATAGGGCCGGAAGGCTCTGTCAAGAAGGGCATAGAGAAGCGCACGCGCACGATCATAACAGTGAACGACTGCGTCGAGATAAACGGCGAGGCGCTTGACGTGATGAAGGCCAAAGAAATCGTCAAAGCGATCGGCCGCGGCTTCGCGCCGGACAAGGCGCTTAAGCTCATGAGCGATGACTATCGACTGGTCATCATAAGCCTCGGGCACGAGACTGAACGTCTCATGAAGAGGACTTTATCCAGAGTGATAGGCAGCGACGGCAAAGCGAAGAAGACAATCGAACTCCTGACCACAACGGATATATGCGTGTACGGCAAAACAATTTCTATCATAGGAAAATGGGACAATGTTGACCGGGCTAACGAGGCGTTAGAGCTGCTTATAGAGGGCAAGCCCCATGCTTACGTCTACAAGCGGCTTGAGAGCCAGAAAGAAGGGGAAGAAAAGGAATGAGGAAAGGCGCGGAGGAAATGGCCAGGGACCAGAGGGAAATCTCGGTCTCGGAATTCTTCGAGAAGAACCGCCATCTGCTGGGGTATGACAACAAGGCGAAAGCGCTTCTCATGATTGTTAAAGAAGGCGTAGACAATTCGCTTGACGCCGCCGAAGAGGCTGGCATACTGCCCGACATTTACGTCGGGGTGAAGCAGCTGGCCGATGAGAAATACGAGATAATCATAAAGGACAACGGTCCGGGCATCGTGGAAAAGCAGATAGGCAGGATTTTCGGCAAGCTGCTCTACGGCTCGAAGTTTCACAAATTAAAACAGAATCGCGGTCAGCAGGGCATCGGCATATCCGCCGCGACGCTGTACACGCAGCTCACCACGGGCGAGCCGCTGGAGATACGCACGTCCACCGGCGACGGCAGGATTTTCAAGTACAAGATAAAAGTCGACGTGCGCAAGAACGAGCCTATCATACTTGAAAGCGAGACGGAGGCGGGGGACGGATGGCGAGGCGTGCAGCTGAAATTCGTGACAGAAGGGATATACAGGGAGCACAAGCAATCGATCGCGGAATACGTTAAGCAGACTGCGATAGCGAATCCTCATGCGCATATAGTCTTCGAATCGCCTACAGGCAGAGCGGAATACAAGAGGGCTATAGAGCACATGCCTCCCGAAGCGAAGGAGATAATGCCCCACCTGCACGGCGTCGAGCTGGGCGTCTTCACCCGCATGCTGAGGGACACGCAAGCGCGCACGTTCGTCAGCTTCCTGACCAGCGAATTCACGAAAGTCGGAAGAGTCACGGCAAAAGATATATGCCAGAAAGCCGGCATCGAAGAGGGCAGGAAGCCGAAGAAAGTGACAGACGATGAAGCTAGACGAATAATAGAGGTCATAAAAACTGTCAAGCTGCTCAAGCCACCGACGGACTGCCTGTCGCCGCTCGGCGAAAGCGTCATAAAGGAGAGCCTGAAAAAAGAGCTCGCCCCGGAATGGGTCGACGCGGTGACGCGCCCACCCGAAGTCTACCGCGGCTGGCCTTTCCAGATCGAAGTGGGCATCGCCTACGCCGGCTCGATAGCGGAGCCGAAAGTCATGCGCTTCGCGAACCGCGTGCCACTGCTATACCAGCAGGGCGACTGCGCCATTACGAAGTCCATCGCGGATATTGAATGGAGGCGCTATGGACTAGCGAACTTCATGAAAAACAACACCGACAACCCCGAGCCGGTCGCGATATTCGTGCACCTTTTCTCGGTCTGGGTGCCGTTCACTTCCGAGTCGAAAGAAGCCATCGCGTCCTACCCGATCATAATCAAGGAGATAAAGCTCGCGCTGCAGGAATGCGCGCGCAAGCTCGGTCTTTACCTATCGGGCAAAAGGAGGAGCGAGTATCACCTGCAAAGGATACAGACTTTCGAGCGCTACGCAGACGAAACGGCGAACGCTCTTTCCGAGCTCACGGACGTCAGCAAGGAAAAAATAAAGAATGATATTTTCGAGCTCATAAATTCGAAAAAACATAAATTAACGGAGGCAGAAGATGGAGAAAACCAGGGAAAAGGAGTCGAAGGAAACGTCGGAAGCGATAGAAGCGAGGAAACTGCACGATCTGGGAAAGGACGTGTTAAATCAGATAGAGAAAAAGGAAAGCCCAAAAATAGAGTTTCCGGTCAGGTCACTCTCGAACATTTACTTCGACGAGAAGAACGGCCTGATCCAGCTGGGGGACAAGAAGAGTGAAAGGCTCTATTTCAACGCCGCCCACACCAGGAAGTTCATGCAGACCCTCATGGTCGCGGCGGAATGCAAGAAGATACGCGAGCAGGGCGTAACCACGACGATTCGTGACCTTTATTACGCGCTGAAACGCACCATACCAGGCACGCGCGAGAACACGTTCGAGGAGCAGGACGAGAGCGACCCGGTCATCGAAGATCTCGAAGCGATGCTCAACTCCCTCCGCGAGAATCTTAACCTGAAAGCCGACCGCAAGGGCTACATGGCAGGCAACGTCATGCTTAATGACATGGGCGACAGGATAAACTGCGCCAAGATGGGCAGCTCCGGATGGGCGATACCCAGCAACGTCGAAAACGACATAATAAAGTTCGAGGACGTCAAGGCCGACTACGTGCTGGTCATAGAGAAGGACGCCGTCTGGCAGCGTTTGAATGAAGACAAGTTCTGGAAGAAACATAATTGTCTTATAATCACGGGTAAAGGGCAGCCTGCGAGGGGCACGCGCCGCCTCATAAACCGCCTCCACCACGAGCACAAGCTGCCCGTCTACGTGATGTGCGACGCAGACTGCTACGGATATTATATTTACTCGGTAATCAAGCAGGGCTCGATCAACCTTTCCTTCCTTTCCGACAGGCTGGGCACGCCTGACGCCAAATACATCGGGCTGACGACACTGGACGTCGAGAAGTTCTCCATCCCTCATAACGTGACCATAAAAATGACGAATCTCGATGTCAAGCGCACGAAAGAGCTGATGCAGTATGTCTGGTTCAAACCAAAGGAGTGGCAGAAGGAGCTGAAGAACATGCTGCATTTCAACCACAAGCTGGAGCTTGAAGCGCTGTCGTCGAAGGGGATAAAGTTCATCTCGGAGAAATACCTGCCGGAGAAGATAAAACAGGAAGACTTCCTGCCTTAACGGTTTTTGTAATATTTCGGGCCGCCGCTGTTGGTGCCTTTTTCGAGAATTTCGAGATTATTTTCAATGTCACTCTCGCGTCTAATACGTTTCATGCTATCCGTATTCATGAGCCTTTCGTGCTGCATTTTTTTCATTTTTCCCGTTATTCCACTGTAAGCGCCTTTTAAGCCGCACCATGCACCATACGCAACAATAGCACTCAGCGCTAAAAGCGCTCCTTTACCCACAATATCGCTCGCCTCTTCGCTAAGCGGCGGGATCAGAGGCTTGAAGTTCGGGTTCTCGGGTAGGCCCACAAGCTTTTTTGTCTGCTGGAGCTGCGCTTCTTTGACTCTGCGAGCTTGGCCTATATAGTCAGCTATTGTACCCACATTGTAGCTTTTGAAATAAGCGTCTATGCCACTGCCGTTCAAAACAACAGGATAATTTGATAGACTCATACAATCACTCGATTTTAAGTGATTTGTTTTATAGGTTTATAAATGTTACTTAATAGTGGTGAAGCTTTTTCTAATTTAAACGGGGCAGAACCTTTTTATTGCTGGTGCGGTTTAATTGATACTATTGTCCCGGTAGCTCAGCTGGCAGAGCGTTCGGCTGTTAACCGAAAGGTCGCACATGAGCTGGGGAACCATCTCGTGGACTAAAGGTTCGAATCCTGCCCGGGACGTTAAAAATGAGGGCTAACGCACCCTCAATTTATTTTTGTTAGAAATAGTTACAACCAAATATAAAATTTTCAAGAAGTTTGGCTATTGTCCACCTAGGACAAACATCACAGAAAGGTTTAAAATGATAAAACCTGATGTTAGTAATAACCTTTTTGAATCTTATACCCAATAAAAGACCATGGAGCTTTTCGACGTGGTCGACAGGCACTGCAACATCCGCCTTCTCAAGACCAACTGCAACTTCAGGTTATGCGAGAAGCCGCCTGAGAAGGAAATGCTTATTTTCGAGATGACCATGAACACGGCCAAGAAGAAGGACATAATCTCCCTTTACCTCTGCCGCGAGCACTACAATGAGATGGAAAAGGCACTTGAGAGCGTTATCGGCAGGTTCAGGAACGGCCGCGTCTACAGGATAAAGCAGATGGACGATAAGATAAACGTGGTTAGATATTGATTAAATAACAACACAAATTATTTTTATGGGCTCTATTGTCACCTTAAATGATGTACTGAAAATCTACAAATCACAAAAAGCAGGCGAGATAGCTCTGAAGCCTTACAATAAATGGTTTCCTTTAAAGCCCTCACCGGAGCTAGCAGGCGTAGTTGCAGATTTGATATGTGACGGTCATCTTCAGGGCAATCCAAAATGGAGAATAGATTTTACCTTCAAAATAAACGAAGAAAAGCTGAGATTCGAAAGGAAAATTGAAAAAATATTTGGTGTTAAAGGAAAAGCGAGGCCTTGTTATTCCAATATGTGGGGAGAAAGTTACAATTACGGTGTGAATTGCAAACCTCTGGCTAAAACTCTTTTTCTATGCGGAGTTCCCAGCGGCAACAAGGTGCTGGGAAATTTCGCTTTTCCTAAATGGATTCTTGAAAATAAAAATTATTTCAAAGAATTCACGAAAAGATTTTATAATTGCGAGGGCACTTGCTGGGGAGGTAAAAGCCCGGGCATAGGCTTTGAGATGTGGAAAGAAACTGGTAAAATCGACAATTTAAAAGAATTTCTGGAAGTCATAAGATGTGGCCTGAAAAAATTTTTCGATATAAAAACGACGGAAATTTTCACGACAAGTTCCGTGCATAACAGAAAGGATGGCTATGTGACAAGGCCTCTGAGGTTTTATATAAAAAGAAAAGAGTCTATATTTAAATTCTATAGAGATATAGGATTTGAATACGAAAAACAAAATAAATTGAAAAACATAATAGAAAATTGGGGCAGAACCTCTGTGGGAACTGAAGTGCCATAACAGTAGCTCAGCCCGGGAGAGCGCTCGTATGTAGCGGGAATAATGAATCCCGCTTCATGGCGAAGCTGAAGACCGATAGGTCGTGGGTTCAAATCCCACCTGTCCCATATTTTATTTTTATTCTTTCCATCGAATCATTCTCTATGAAAAAGATCGCCGAAGGCAAAGCAAAACTTTACGTTCCAGACGAATCGCTGACGAAGGACTCGGAAACTTTCTACAACTCGGCCATGGAGCATCAGCGTAACGTGACGATCGCTTGCGTGCGGCTTGCTGGCTCGAAGGACGCGCTGGATCCGCTAGCGGCGACCGGCGTGCGCGGCATCCGCCTGTTAAAGGAAGCAGGCGTCGCCAAAGTCGTGCTCAACGACGTCAGCCCCGCAGCCATAAAACTCGTGCGCAGGAATCTCGTGCTCAACAAGATAAAAAAGTCATCTTATGAAATCTCCAGGAAGGACGCGAACGAGCTTTTCCTCGAAAAAAGGCGCTACAACTTCGTCGACATAGACCCTTTCGGCTCGCCCATCAAGTTCCTGAGAAGCGTCTCTTATGCACTCAGGAAGGACTCGCTGCTGGGCGTGACCGCTACTGATTCCGGCGCGCTCGCAGGCAAGTTCGCCGACGCCTGCTTCAGGCGCTACGGCGTTTTCGTGTGCGCCACGGACTTCCCGAAAGAGCTGGGCGTGCGCGTGCTCATCACTTCGATTCTCAAAAACCTCGCGACGCACGAGATGACTTTCGAGCCGCTGTATTCGCATGCGAACCACTATTTCCGCGTTATCGGACGCGTCTCGTACGGGCCGGACAAGAACGTCTCCAAAATAAAAATGGTCTCGTACTGCCCGCAGTGCCATAACAGGAAAATCGGTGTCGAGAGCGTATGCGATAACTGCAAAGGCGAAATGAAACATATCGGTCCCATATGGACGGGAAAAATCCATGACAGCGAATTTTGTAAAAAGCTGCTGGAAAATTTCGAATTCTCCGGGAAAAGGGAGATAGAGCTTTCCGCGGCAGAGATAGACCATCCGTTCTATTACGACCTCCACATGCTGGCCCAGTCACTCAAGACCAGCCCTCCGCGCATGGAAAAGCTCATCGAAAAGCTGAGAGCGAAAGGCTTCGAGGCGTCGAGAACGCACTTGGAACTCAGGGCCGTAAAAACTAATGCGGGCATAAAAGCAATATCAGTCTTGATAGCGGCCGGTAAGAAGTGATATTTTATCCTTTTGTTGTCTCGTGAATTCTCTTTCAAGTATCGCATTGAATCTCTGCGCGTCCCATATGTTTATGTTGCGGTAAACTCCCAGCACGCACACGTCGTGCGGTTTCAGTTCAGCTTCTTCTATCATATCAACTGGTATCTTTATCGAGCCGTCACAAATTTCCACGGACCTGTTGCTTTCAGAAAGTCTTTCCGGATTGGCCTGGACGTGTTTTTTGTCCCAACCACGTCTCACTAGCTGAAGGTATAGCTCTTTGATTCCATGATTCTGGAGCAAGTACTGAAGTTTTGGGGAAAGGGTGAGAGTGAGGCCGTCAAAATCGCTTCCCTCGGTGTAGTTTCCCCGGAAAATATAGTTACAGCATTTTAGCATGAAAATCACGTTAAAAGGAAATCGCAGTAAATTTTAAAAAGCGAGTCTACTCCACGAGCTCTTCTTCTTCCTTGACCTTTTCCTCGACCTCGTCTTTTATGCCAAGGCGCTCGACTATCTCCTTGTAACGATTTCGAATGGTCACTTCGGTCACGCCTATCGCGTCCGCGACTTCGCGCTGCGTCTTTTTCTTGCCTTCGAGAACAGCTGCAATGTAAAGTGCCGCAGCCGCGACGCCTATCGGTCCCTTTCCGCTGGTCACGTCGTAGCGCATCGCTTCGTCAAGGACCTTGACAGCCTTGACCTGGATTTTCTCGTCCAGACCAAGCAGCGAGCCGAATCTCGGGATGTAATCCTGCGGCTTTGCCGGCAGTATGCGGATGTCAAGCTTCCTGGAAATATAACGGTAGGTCTTGCCTATGTCCCTCTTGGCGATGCCTGAAGCCTTCGAAATCTCGTCCAACGTCCTCGGCGCGCCCTCTTCACGGCAAGTCGTGTATAGTAACGCCGCGATTATCGATTCGGTCGAGCGGCCGCGCACCAATCCCTTTTCGACGGCCTTTTCGTAAAGCTTGGCCACTTTCTCGTGGACGGCCTGGGACAAATTCAAGTATGAAATGAGCCTCTGCAACTCTGAGAATGCGAACGAGAGATTACGATCCTTCGACTTTATCAGTCTCTTGTGCCATTTGGAAAGCCTGTAATACTGCGCACGCTTTTTCGCAGCGACCTTGAACAACTCGCCTCGTCCCTTGCCTATCTCAGTCGTCAGCCCCTGATCGTGTTTCGTCACTGTAAGTGGCGCACCGGTTCTCACGCGTCGCGAGCGCTGGCTGTCGTCGAACGCTCTCCATTCCTGCGTCGTGTCGATCATTGAAGAATTAATAACAAGGCCGCAGCTGCCGCATGTCATCTCGCCGCGCGAAGAATCATAACGTAAATTAGTGGATTTGCACTCAGGACACTTTTGCTTTTTCTCATCAGTTTTTGGGCACATGTTACTCCCTTTAAGTGATTATAGCGAGATAAACGTTAATATATCTTATAGTTTACTCATTTATAAAGATTTGTATGGTTCAGTGTATACTACTCCATGGCTTTCTGTTTGCATGATATCGGTTTTGCGTGTTACGCCTCAGGAGTGTCTTATTATTAGTCAAAGTATTTATAAGCGCAGGTTAATATTACTAAATTAAGTTTTGAGGTCTCTTTATGAGCGAAAGGGTAGCAACAGTGAAAGACTTGAAGCCAGGTTCGTATGTCATGATAGATGACGAGCCCTGCAGAGTTCTTAAGATATCCACATCAAAACCGGGCAAGCACGGCGCTACGAAGGCGCGAGTCGAGGCGGTCGGTGTGTTCGACGAGAAGAAGCGCACGCTGATGAAGCCCACGTCCGCTGGATGCAACGTGCCGATAATCCTCAAGAAGGGAGCGCAGGTCATTTCCATATCAGGCAACATGGCCCAGCTCATGAACCTCGAGGATTACTCGATGTTCGACTGCGAGATTCCTGCGGATCTTAAGGACAATGTCCAGCCAGGCAAAGAAGTGGAATACTGGGAAATAGGCGACAGAAAAGTTATAAAACAGGCCAGATAAGGCGGAATGCCTGCAATTTTTCCCTTGTTTATTTGTAATATTATTGTTTTGCCCGTTCGTCAAGTTTAAACAAAAGTCTTATATACCCTTCGTTTTTTAATAATATCAGGTGATTTGTTTGCTGCTTGAAGATGAAGGCGATGAGCCGGGTGTTGGAGACGACGAAGAGACGGAAGAAGAGGAGGATCTCTAATACCTAATTAATTTTTCTTATTTTTTATAATATTGCTAGTCTTGTAATCGCCCAGTTTTTCCCTGATTCTCACAATTTTACACACAATGCCATCTTCAGCCAGAAGCTTCGCTAGCGCTTTCTCGTCAGCCTTCTGGTCATGGCCCAGCGCTATGATATCCGGCATAGCCCACATTATCGTTTTTAAATAACTGCTTTCTTCTTTGCCCAAAAATGCACCGTCAACATAAGATATTTCTTCCATGACGGCCAATCGTTGCTTTTCCTCGTTAATAGGTAATCTTCCCTTAAAATTTTTTGCAGTTTGATCTCTGGCTATTATGACTATCAACAAATCTCCCAATAATTTGGCGGATTTAAGCAAATGTAAATGTCCTGGATGTACTATATCAAAAACTCCTCCAGTAAGAACAACCTTGAATTTCATCCTACCTTTCTCATTTAGTGAATATTTTCCTGGGAGAAAACCAATTAATGACGATCTTCCTCGACTGCCTAAAAAAACTCTATCGCTCATCTTATTTACAAGACCTTCACGTAGGAGTTTGCTAACTATCCTTGCCGTTCTAGTATATGTTCTTTGACATTTTAAAGATAATTCGGGTATTGTGAAAAAACCATATCTGAGTTCTAAAAGGTATGCTTTTTTTAAAAATTCAACAGAAGCTTTACTGTTAGGAAATTGATATTGTTGATAGGAAGATAAAGCAACTTTTAATTTTTCCTTTTTATATTTCAAATCAGAACCAATTTTGGTTTCAAATTTAATAAGCTCACTTCTGTTGTCTATGTTTATTTGCCAAACGCTAGAATCTGATTTGATTCCTTTGAACTTGGGTCCCACATATTCTATTCCGACTTTATCCAAAAGTTTGCAATCGCCCAACAGCAGAGGGGGTGGGGTTTTTTTGTCCCTGTTTACCAATCTTAATACAATTGACCGATGTTTCTTTTTTTGATTAAAATAAACAGAACCATCATCGTCAAAACATCTTCTAATAAAAGTCGTCAAAAATTTTTCATCGTTACCGAAAACAAAATTCGGAATATTCTGTTTATGTTTTTTCAAGTCCCTTTTAAACAAGCAAAGTGTTACTAATGCAATAATCGCAGGTAATTTTATTGTATGGTTTGTTAAACTTTTATTCCAACCACCTTTAGGTTCTTCGATTTGACCAAAAATATTAAAAGCAGCATCCAAGAAGCTTTTTCTCATTAGAAATGCCTCTTTTTCATCACTTGCTTTTTTCTTCGTGTAGGCTGTGAAATTTTCATTTAAAAAGCCATCATGCATGATTGAAGAGATATATAGAGCGCCATTATTTGTATTGAAATTGAAAGGTAGTTTGGGATTCAAAATGCTTTTCCTATAAGTTCCTTTGGGTGTTGTTAATTCAAGAATATCTTGGTTCTTGATCAATTTAAAATTGTTAATATAATAAAGTATTTTTATCAAAAGAGACAATTTAATAAACTTTCCTTTATCTAGATTGTATAAGGCAGGGCAGTATCTTTGTCTTATCTTCTCTCCCAAAAACCTGCCAAACTCTGTCAGATTTTTAAAACCTCCCGTTTTTAAGGATAGAAAAATTAGCTCACGCCCCTTTTTTTCTGTTAATCTTAAGCTGGTTGAAGGGTGCAAATTCCACAAAAATACAATTCCGGTATTTGGTGGTTTATTGAAAAAATCTTGAGATAACAATTTTTCATTGAAATTCTCAAACGCTTCTTTTAAAAAATCAATTTCAACCATATATAATATTATATTGAATTTAGATATTTAAAACTTGGCAAGCAAATATTATCAAGTAATAATTTATAATGGTGGTAGATGAGTTACTTCTTAAGGCTCATCGCATCGACGGGGCAGAAGTTCACGCAGGCAGCGCAGTTCACGCATCTCTTCGCGTCGCATTCTATGCCGTGCTCAGTGAGGTCCAGCGCGAGCTTCGGGCAGACCGCCACGCATCCGCCGCATCGAAGGCACTTGTTCTTGTCCGTTAACGCAACCATAAACATCACCCATTTAGACAGAAGCAGATGCAATCTGCTTCATTCGCTTAATAGGTTATTTTTTAAACTGCGAGCTTAAATATTTGAAATAACCAGTGCAAAAGGTGACGTCATGGCAGAGGGTTACGGTTTCGGCAAAATCATTTTGTTCGGCGAGCATTTCGTCGTCTACGGCCTGCCCGCGATAGCTTCGGCCATAGGGGATAAAACCATCGCCACAGTCGAGACGTCGAAAAAATTCGAACTGGTCGACAAGCGGCCAGCGACAGACGGATACAAGGTGACCAAGAAAGACGAGATGGACCGCTCGATGAAGCTCATACTCGACTTCATGAAAATCAATCCCGTCAAAACGCCGGTCAAAATCACGCTGTCAGGCAACCTCTTCTGCACGAGCGGCATAGGGGCGAGCGCCGCGATGGCGACATCGATTGCCCGCGCCTTTTCAGAACATTTCAACCTCAGTCTCAATGACGAACAGGTGAACAGGATTTCATACGAAGGAGAGAAAGGTTCGGCAGGCACGCCTTCGGGCATCGATAACACCTGCGCGACTTTCGGTGGCCTGTTATGGTTCGAGAAGAACCTGAAAGGCGGCGAGAACAGGATGGAGCTGATAAAGGCGAAGAAGCCGATAGAAATCGTGCTTGGCAACACCGGCATATCGCAGGAGACGAAGCTCGTCGTCGAGGACGTAAAAAAAGCGAGAGAAGCGGACCCGAAGCGATACGAACGCATATTCAGCGATTACATGAAGCTTGTGAAAGAGGCGAGAGGCGTTATCGAGCGAGGAGACATCAAAAGGCTCGGCGCGCTTATGGACGAGAACCACCGTCTGCTGAAGGAAATGGGTCTTTCGTGCGTCCAGGCTGAAGATATAATAAGCGTCGCCAAGGCGAACGGCGCGGCTGGCGCGAAGATAACAGGCACCGGCCGCGGCGGTTATGTGATACTGCTCACGCCGGGAAAAGCGGTTCAGGACAAAGTGGCGAAAGCGATAGAGACGAAGGGTTACAAGACGCTCAAGACGGAAATCGGCGTTTAATATTCGACGATTGGCGTCTTTCAACAATTTAAAATAAGAACCCAATTTTTCTATTAAGAATATTGAATATCAAACGGTTGAAAGAGTTCAGGGTGATTTTGATGAACATGAGGGAATTCGTCGATTTGCTGGACAAGAAGGGATTGCTTGTAAAAGTCAGCAAGCCAGTCGATACCAAATACGAGATTTCGACCATAGTCAAGATGCTAGCGGGAAAGCCCGTGCTTTTCGAGCACGTCAAAGGTCATGACATGCCGGTCGTATCGAATGTCTGCTCGACGCGCGACCTCGTCTGTCTCGGCCTCGATATCGACAAGAAGGACCTCATAGCGAAGCTCACGCATGCGATCGAGAACCCGGCGGAGCCGACGAAGAAAGTGTCGCACGAATATCACGAGCTGGAATGCGATTTGCACAAGCTTCCGATTCTGACTTACTATCCAAAGGACGGCGGGCCGTACATTGCGTCCGGCATCGCTATCGCCAGGGACGCAGAACACGGCACGAACGCTTCTTACCATAGGGCCATGATTCTCGGCAAGGACAGGATGGTGCTTCGCATTCTCGAACGCCACCTGAACGAGTACAAGAAGCGCGGGCTCAAGGAATTCGCCTTCTGCATAGGCAATCCCACGACCGTTCTGATTGGGGCTGCGATTTCGGCTGAACTTGGAAAAAACGAGCTTGCGATAGCGAACGCGCTGCATGAGACGCATACCATCGAACTGAACGGGCATATTGTCCCTGAGAGCGAGATAGTGATGATATGCGAGTTCACTGGCGAGCTCGCCGAGGAGGGGCCGTTCCTCGACCTGACCGAGACTTTCGACATAGTCAGAAAACAGTCTGTGGTGCGCGTCAAGAAAATCTACGCGAAGAAAAACGCGCTCTTCCACGCGCTGCTTCCCGGTGATTTAGAACACAAGATTCTCATGGGTATGCCGAGAGAGCCGACGATATTCCGCGAGGTGAACAAGGTCTGCGACTGCCGCGACGTTTACATCACGCCCGGCGGATGCTCATGGCTGCACGGAGCGGTCAAGATTCACAAGAAGCACGACGATGACGGGCGCAAGGCGATAGAAGCCGCGTTCAAGGGTCACGCTTCGATGAAGCACGTTTTCGTCGTCGACGACGACATAAACATTGAAGAGCCGAAGGAAATTGAGTGGGCGCTAGCGACGCGTTTCCAGGGTGACAAGGACATGATAGTCAGAACGAAAGAGAAAGGCTCGTCCCTCGATCCTTCGTCTGACATGGCGACGCGCGAGACGACTAAAGTCGGCTTCGACCTTACAAAGCCGCTCGTCTCGAAGGGCAAGGATTTCAGCAGACCCGAGCTGCCCATGAAAATAAATCTTGAAGATTACTTGGTGGAGTAGATGCGCATGCTAACTGCAGGAAAGGGCAAATACAAAGTATGGCTGAAAGAAGCGAGGCAGGGGAAGGACTTGGTGCTCTTTCTCGGCGGCGGCGAGAGGACACATATAGGATCAGTCGTCGTGTGCGCTCCAGGGAAACCAGCGAAAGTCATCAACAGGAAAGGCCATTACGATTGGATGGTCGCCATGCCCATAGCGGAGAAAAAGAGCAGAAAGACAAAGAAGGCGGTCGTGTGCATAGCCGGGATTCACGTTAACAATGCTAGCAAAAAAGAGATAGAGATTCTCAAAAAGAACTGTAAAAAAATAGAGGATTATATTAGATGAGTCTTATGAAGCGGAACAAGTGGTATAAAATTTTACTCAAGGAAGCCGAAATGTATTTGAAAAAAGCACCAAAAGTTTCGCCAGTGCACAAATCCGATCACCTGAAAAGGGTCTGGAAGAGGTCGGAGATCCTGTGCAAGAGTCTGAACTGCGATCCTGATGTCATGGTTGCGGCATGCCTTCTTCATGATCTTGGAAGGCATCACGGGCTCGAAATACACGGAAGGAAATCAGCCGAACTCGCAAAGCCCATACTTGAAAGGCATAACTTTCCCAGGGACAAAATACCCAAAGTCCTGGATGCGATAGCTCAGCATGACTATAATTTTCCGCCTGCCGAAAGAAAATCAATAGAGTCCAAGATTCTTTACGATGCCGACAAAATGGACGCTTTCGGAACAGTGGGCATTTACAGGCACTTGCTATTCATTGAGGCGGGCAGGATAAGGATGAACGAGGTCATTCCACTGCTAGAAAAAAGATGGACTGGTTTAACGCTGATTGAAAGCAGAAAAATCGCAAAGGAGGATTACGAATACACAGTTAACTTTTTTAAAAGCTTGCAAAAAGAATTGAAGGAGGCATGAATTATGTATCTCACTAAAGAACAGGAGAATATGCTTAATGGCGGGCACGGCGAAGTCGTCGAAAGGCAAATGCGGCTGCTTGTGCGGCTCGGCGAAATATACAAGGCCGACAAGATGATAGACGTCGGCTCCGTGCAGGTCGCCGGCGTTTCATACAAGTCGATAGGCGACCCGGGTCTCGAGTTCCTCGAGGATATTGCTCACAAAGGAGCGAAGGTCAAGGTCCTGACTTTTTTGAATCCCGCGGGTATGGACATGGAGAACTGGAGGGAAATAGGCTTCCCCGAAAGCTTCGCGACGATGCAGAAGAAGGTTATGGACGCGTTCGAGCAGATGGGCATCGTCATGTCAGCGACATGCACGCCATATCTCGCCGGCAACCTGCCTCGCTTCCGCGAGCACATCGCATGGTCCGAGAGCTCGGCTGTTTCATTTTCCAATTCAGTAATTGGTGCAAGGACGAACCGTGAAGGCGGACCGTCCGCACTGGCGGCTGCGATATGCGGCTTCACTCCGAACTACGGCCTGCACCTCGACGAGAACAGGAAGCCCCACATGCTCGTGAAAGTCGACGCGAAGCTGGAATACAACTCGGATTTCGGCGCGCTCGGCTACCACGTAGGCAAGATCGCCGGCAGCAAGATTCCTTATTTCACCGGCATAAAGAACGCGAACACCGACAATCTCAAAGCGCTCGGCGCTGCGATGGCGGCCAGCGGGGCTGTCGCTCTCTATCATGCGGAAGGTCTTACGCCAGAAGCGAGCACGATGGAAACGAAAGGCCTCGAGATCATAGAGGTCGGCGAGAAGGAGCTGAAAGAAGCGTATGCGAAACTCAACACGGGCAAGGACCCGGACCTCGTCGTCGTGGGATGCCCGCACGCATCGCTCAGGGAGATAATAACAATCGCGAAAAAAATCGATGGCAAGCACCTGAAAAAGCCGTTCTGGATATGCACCTCGCGCGTCATGAAGGACGCTGCGACGCGCATGGGCCTGACGGCAACGATAGAGAAAGCAGGCGGAAAAATCGTGGCTGATACGTGCATGGTCGTCTCGCCCATCGAGGAAATGGGCTTCAAGACGACCGGAGTCGACTCTGGAAAAGCGGGAAACTATCTTCCCGGCTTCTGCAAGCAGAGCGTCGTGTTCAAGAACATAGACGATCTGATAAAATCCGGATGACGACTTGAATTTATGTTCAAGGTCGTCTTTCGAAGGAAATGGTGATGTCATGACGAAAGAAGTTATGAAAGGAAGAAGCATTTCGCCTGGGAAAGCGGAAGGCGAAGCGATAGTTTCGAAGACGCCGCTCGGATTCTACGGCGGCATCGATGCAAAAACGGGCATCGTCATCGAGAAGGGTCATGAGCTTGAGGGAAAGAACGTCAAAGATAAGATTCTCGTTTTCCCCACAGGCAAGGGCTCGACGGTCGGCTCTTACGTCATATATGGACTGAAAAAGAACGGCGTCGCTCCCAAGGCGATAATCAACAAGGAGACGGAAACCATCGTCGCTACGGGCGTGATTCTCGCCGACATACCGTGCGTCGACCAGATAGACATAGAGAAGCTGAACACGGGCGACAGGCTGAAAGTCGACGCAACGAAGGGAACGGTAGAGCATGCGTGACGCTTCAGAAAAGGAAAGAATCATAGTCGGCATTTCAGGCAGTTCATGCGCCATCCTTGGCGTGCGCTTTCTCGAGGTCGCAAAAAAGCTCGGCTTGGAGACGCATCTCGTCATAAGCGAGACTGCTGAGAAAATCATAGAGCACGAAACCGGTCGCAAGGTCAGCGACGTCAGAAAGCTCGCGACTAAAGCTTATGGCTACCGCGACCTTTTCGCTGCGATAGCGTCCGGCTCTTTTCAGACGAAGGGCATGGTCATAATACCGTGCAGCATGAAAACGCTAGCAGGCGTTGCCAGCGGTTATTCCGACAACCTGATGTTACGGGCGGCGGACGTTTGTCTTAAAGAACGGCGAAAGCTGGTGCTGGTCGCGCGCGAGACGCCTCTGAGCCTGATACACATCGAGAACATGAAACGCGTTACGCTCGCTGGAGGCGTAATCCTGCCACCTGTCATGACGCTCTATGCGAAACAGAAAAGCATAGAAGACCTTACGAATCACGTAATCGGCAAGACGCTCGACGTGCTCGGCATCGACAACAAGGTTTACAACAGGTGGAGCTAGAGACGCTTTTTAAGCCAAAAACGGAATTGATATTCATGAAAAACCTGATATTCGTCAAGCTTGGCGGCTCGCTGATAACCGACAAGTCGAGGCCATACACCGCAAGGCATGATGTAATCAGAAGGCTATGCAGAGAAATACATGAAGCACGCTCGGACAAGGATTTCCCGCTGCTCGTCGGCCACGGCGGCGGCAGCTTCCCGCACGTATCCGCGAAGAAATACGAGACGCACAAAGGCGCTATTCGCAGCGACAGCTGGGAAGGCTTCGCGAAAGTCCAGGACGACGCCGCGCGCCTGAACAGGATAGTCGTCTCGTCGCTCATGGAAGCGGACGAATACGCGGTTTCGATACAGCCGTCAGCATCGTGCTCGGCAAGGAATGATCGTATTATCAAATGGCACATGACGCCCATAGAAGTCGCGCTCTCAAAGGGTCTCATACCCGTGCCGCACGGCGACGTGTGCGTCGACGATGTGAAAGGATGCTGCATCATATCCACGGAAGAGATACTGGGCTTCCTAGCGAGAAAGCTCAGGCCAGAGCGCATAATCATGGCAGGCAAGACCGACGGAGTGCTGGGCCCGCTGGGAGAGACGATAAAGCGGATTGACAGGAAAAATTACGCGGAGATTATCGACTCGCTCTCCTCGTCGGACGGCGTCGCGGACGTGACCGGCGGCATGGCGCAGAAAGTGAAGATGTCGCTAGCGATGGGTTGCGAAGTCGAAATAATAAACGGCCTCAAACCAGGCGAGCTGAAAAGAGCGCTGCTCGGGGAGAGAGGATTGGGAACTATAATTAGCGGAAAATGATTGTTATGTCTTCTGACAAAAAATCCGTCACCAAGTCGCGCAAGGACGATCACATACGCATATGTCTCGAGAAAAACGTCGAGTTCGCGAAGTCGAACGGCTTCGACCGCGTCGAGCTGGAGCACAGCGCGCTGCCGGAGATTGAGAGAAGCGACATCGATTTGTCCACCAGATTCATGGGAAAGAAGTTCCGCTACCCGCTTTTCATAGAGGCGATAACAGGAGGAACGGCACAGGGCGAGCGCATAAACAAGAATCTCGCTGCTGCGGCAGAAGCGCTTGGAATTGGAATGGGCGTCGGCTCGCAGCGCGCGATGTTGGAGGACGCGAAAGCTACGAGAACGTATTCTGTTCGCGACGTCGCGCCCAGCATTTTTCTTCTC
The DNA here is from genome assembly GCA_026397315.1 of Candidatus Aenigmatarchaeota archaeon. Classification (GTDB taxonomy): domain Archaea; phylum Aenigmatarchaeota; class Aenigmatarchaeia; order QMZP01; family QMZT01; genus JBGPQP01. The sequence continues at coordinate 161,657 of JAPLVC010000001.1, forward strand.
GGCAACATAGGCGCGGCGCAACTGAGGAAATACGATACGTCTCGTGTGCTGGCGCTGGTCGACGCGATAAAGGCCGACGGGCTAGCGATTCATCTCAACGTCGCGCAGGAACTCGCTCAGAAAGAAGGGGATAAATCATGGAAAGGCGTTTTCGACGACATAAAGGCGCTGTGCGCCAAATCGAAAGTTCCGATAATCGCTAAAGAAACCGGCTGCGGCATTTCGGGAAAGCTGTCTGAAGCGCTCGTATCAGCGGGTGTGAAGGCGATAGACATCGCGGGCGCGGGCGGCACGTCGTGGGTCAAGGTCGACAGCCATCGGACTGACGATGATGTGAGTCACATCGAGGAATGGGGCATCCCGACGGCGCGGGCGCTGAAGGACGTGGCTGGTTCGGTCGAAGTTCCGATAATCGCTTCCGGCGGCATACGCAACGGCGTCGAGGTCGCTAAGGCGATAGCGATGGGAGCTTCGCTGGTCGGAATGGCGCTGCCGCTGCTGAAACCAGCGACCGAGTCGTCTGAAAGCGTGAGAAAGCACCTGGAAAAAATAATTTCACAACTGGAAGACGCGATGTTCCTTGTCGGCGCGAGGAACGTGTCCGAGCTGAAGAAAGTGAAAGTACTTTACGCATGACTCTCTGGTTCTGAAGTAGATAATATTCAGGCGCTTGTGAACCTGTATCTTCTGGGGGCGAACCTGCCGTTCACACCCGAAAATCCACATCTCTGACAGGTCATCTTGTAAAGGATTTTCCTGCCCTTGAGGTTCTTCGTGTAAATCTTTTTGAGCCCGCCGTAGCATGACGGGCACTTGTCCATCTTGCCGCCCATGCGCGTTTCAGTGATGATTTTAGTGCCGGGTATCTTGGAGAAAATGCTGCGCAGGCGGACGCTCGAAACAGAAAGCCTTGAGTCGACCATCTTCAGGCGCATGTTGACGAGGTCAGTGAACTCGCGCAGGGAGGCGATTTCTTTATGTTTCTGCATGACCTCTTTTATGACGAAAAGTATGACGTCCTTGTTGGGGACTTTCGCGCCGTCTTTCATGCTTAACTTTTGAAGCCGGGATTTTTAAGACTTTCAGAAGCGGTGTAGTTGCCTTTTCAGGTCGATTTTGCCGTTCCTTAGCGTTATGCCGTCCTTCCTGAGAAGCTGCGCTTTCGTTTTCACGCCGCCGCGGCCTGAGTAGCCGCCGAGCGAGCCGTCGGAGCGCACGACCTTGTAGCACGGCGTTTTTACAGGATCGGGGTTGTGTTTCATGAACATCGCTATCGCTCTCGGGTGCGTTCCGGCCGCTTTAGCGAGCGCTCCGTATGTCGTTATTTTGCCTCGTGGCACCCGCCTCAGCAACGAGTATACAATCTCCATTTTCGAAGCCATGTTTAAACTTCTTTAATTTAGAATATATATGCCCCAATCCAAATTATTTAAATTGAGGAATTATGCTGAAAGCCCAGAGCACGAAGGACGGAATAGAGAAGGGCGACGCGGAAAAAGCCATAAAGGAAAACGAGATTATCCTGTTCCTGCTGCCCAACCAGAGCTACTCCGACAAGATAAAAGTCGTCGCCGGCGCGGCCGCAAAGACCGGCCAAAGGATATGCTACGTGGCGGCTAACAAGCCTTCAGAAGTACTCTCAAAGGATTTCGACAAGAACAAGATCGATATAGCCAAGTTCTATTTCGTGGACTGTGTCACCAAAAGCCTCAAGAATAGCGAGAAAGTCGTCTACGTCTCGTCGCCTAAAGCGCTCACAGAGATAAACATAGCGCTGAAAAAGATGATAGAGTCGTCTAAAGCGGATATGACGCTTTTCGACTCGCTTTCCACGCTTCTCATATACGAGGACTCGCACGTCGTCATACGCTTCGTCCACTCGATAATATCGGCTTTCAGGACCATGAAGTCGAAAGGTATTCTAATATCTCTCAAGGAAGAGACGCAGAGCGAGCTGATAAAAGATTTGAATATGTTCGTTGACAAGGTAGTAGAGTTGGGTTAGCTGCTGGTGTGTTAATGGCGGTCGGGGTAAAGGGTAAAAAACAAAAGTTTAGCTGCGGGGATGCATTGCTGGAAAAAATCAGGCAATGCGCTCCCATAGTTGACGTTTTCCCCGACATAGCTTATTTTAAGGACCTGGATCACAGGAACGTTTTCATAAACAAGGCATTCGAGAAATTTGCCGGCCGCAAAAAGAGCGATATCGAAGGTAAGCGCGACGACGAGATTCTGCCGAAGGAGCTGGCACGCCAGTGCATGAAAAGCGACGACGCCGTCAGGAACGGGAAGCCCGTGCACACCGATGAGGCGCTCACGGACAAAGACGGCAAGACTGCATTCTTCGACACCATGAAATTCCCCCTGAGGGACGGGGAAGGCCGGATAATAGGCCTCATGGGCATAAGCCGCGAAATCACCGAAAAGAAGCGCGATGAGCATGAGCTCAGGGAAAGCGAGGCTTCATACAGAGCCATAGCCGACAACATCCCGGGCATTGTTTACAGGATTCATCTCGAGGGTGAAAAAAGCTTCACGGAATTTTTCAACGAGAACGTGCAGACGCTTGCAGGTTATCCGCCGGAGAAGCTCAGTGGCGGCAGGTGCCCGATGGATCCGCTAATAGTCAGCGAAGACAGAAAAAATGTGATAGAGACCATCGCAAATGCGATAAAGAAAGGGCAGCCGTTCAAGGTGGAATATCGCATAAAGAACAAGAAAGGCGATATCCGCTACTTCGCGGAAAGGGGCAGGCCCATATTTGACGAGAAAATGAAAGCCGAGCACATAGACGGCGTCATTTTTGACGTGACCCAGAGCAAAAAGGCCGACGACGCCTTCAGAAACGTCATGGACCAATACAAGTATCTCTATGATGAAAGCCCCGCCGTCAACATAATAGTCGGCAACAACGGCAAAATAATGGACATAAACAGGAAATCTGCGCAGGCGATAGGATACAAAAAAGAAGAACTCGTAGGCAAAAGTATTTTCGACCTGATGACTGCGTCCGATATAAAGAAAGCACTGACAGTCCTTAAAGACAGTATCATGAACAAGTACACACCAGAGATGGAGCTGGCTATAAAATCAAAAGACGGTTCTATAAGAAGGCTGCTTCTTTCCGAAGGCGGCACGCCAATTTACGATAAAGGGAAAGCTGTCGGAGTGCTGGTCACGGGCATGGACATAACGGAACGCAAGAAAGCGGAAGAGTTGACAAGGCAAAACGAGGAAAAATACAGGAGTATAATCGAGCTGGCTCCGGATGGCATAATCTCCGTGAGCCTGAAAGGAACGGTGACAGCGTGCAATTCGGCCTTCGAAAAACTCACCGGATATTCAAAGGAGGAGATTGTAGGCAAGCATTTCACCAGTCTCCCGACCATCAACAAGAAGGACATGCCGAGCTACATAAAATTGTTCACTTCCATCATCAGGGGTAAAATTCCGGAGTCATTCAAGTTCGAATGGAAACACAAAAACGGCTCCTTGCACATGGGCGAAATCCGCGTTGGCCTGATGAAAAGCGGTAACAAAATAACCGGAATGCAGGCATTCATAAGTGACATAACAGAAAGATTGATGGTAGAAAAAAGGGCTAAGGAGGACGAAGATAAATACAAGTTCCTGGTCGACAGTATGCAGGAGATAGCAATTATTCTCAGCAAAACCGGAACGATACTGTTCGCCAACAGGTCTGCCCTTGAAACGCTGGGCTATACTGAAGAGGAGGTTATAGGCAAATCCATCGTTTCTTTCCTCACGAAAGGCTCGCTCAAGAAAGCCTTATATGCGCTCGCGCAGGAATTCCTCGGCAAACATCAGGAGGAGATGGAAGTCGAGGTCAAAAACAAAAAAAGCGAGATAAGGACTTTGCTGATTGCCGAGTCATCAAACCCCATTCACAAAGACGGGAAAATGATCGGGATTCTGGTGAACGCCCGCGACATCACTGAGCAGAAAAAGACCAATGAATTGCGCAGGGAAAGCGGGGAACAATTCAGAAAGCTCTTCAACGAGATGCCAGACGCCGTCATCATCCTTGACAAGAAGGGGACGTTGCTTGAAATGAGCAAAGAAGCTGAAAAGATAAGCGGCTATCCGAGGAATGAATTGATAGGCAGAAACATCTTCGCCACACGTATCCTTGACATGAAGACGAAGGCGCTCACTATCAGAAAACTGGCCCTGCATTTTTCCGGCGAAAGTGTTCTGCCATTCGAAGTCAAAATCTACAGGAAAGATGGTGGCACCGTCCCGCTTGAAATAAAGCCGCAGATGATTGATTACATGGGAAAGGAGGCTGACCTCATAGCTCTCAGGGACCTCACCGAACGCAAGATAGCTGAGGCTGCAGTCAGCGAGAACGAGGAAAGGTATAGGATACAGTTCGAAGAGGCGCTGGACACTATTGTAATAGCCAACGCGAAAACAGGCATAATAGTTGACTGCAACCGCGCAGCAACACAGTTGGTCGGGAGAGACAAGTCGGAGCTTATCGGGCAGCATCAAAGAATACTCCATCCGCCAGAAGATACCAAAGGTCAGTTCAGCGAGACATTCAAAAAACACATAAGCGTTGCCAAAGGCCAACCATTGGAAGCGCGGATTATCACCAAAAGCGGGGAAATAAAGTTCGTTACCATAAAGGCCAACCTGATTGAAATGAGGGGTGAAAAATTAATTCAGGGAATATTCAGGGACATTACCGAATGGAAAAGAGTGGAAAACGAGTTGAGAAAGAGTGATGAACGCTTCAGGCAGATCACCGAAAATGCTTACGAGTGGGTATGGGAAGTTGACACCAACGGTGTGTATACCTATTCGAACACCATAATTGAAAGGATACTTGGCTACACATCTGATGAGCTTGTTGGTAAGGTACATTTTTACGATTTATTTGCTCCCGATGTGAAAGAGCAGTTAAAGAAAGCGGCCCTTGAAACCTTCGCCAAAAAACAACCTATCAGGGGGTTTATAAACCAGAACCTGCACAAGAACGGCAATATGATCATACTTGAAACGAATTGTGCGCCGATCCTTGATGAAAAAGGCCGCCTCTTGGGCTACCGTGGCGCTGATACGGACATCACCGAACGCAAAAAGACGGAAGATATTATCAAAGAAAGCGAAAGCAGATACAAGCTGATGGCCGAGCAAACAGGGCAGGTAATTTATGATTATGAGATTGCATCCGGCGCCATTAAATGGTCCGGGGCGATAATGAATATCACCGGTTACACGCCAGAAGGGTTGCAAAAAATGGGTATAAAAGAATGGGGGGAATCAATCCATCCGGATGATTCCAAGAATGTCTCGGAACTCCTAGACAAAGCAATTAAGCAATGTACGAAATTCGACAGTGAATACAGATTCATGCGTAAGGATGGCAGTTACGTGTACGTCGAGGATAGGGGCATCGTGCTAAAAGATGCGAAAGGTAAGCCATACCGCATGCTCGGTACCATGAAAGACATTACTTACAGGAAAAAGGCGGATGATGAAATAAAAAATAGGACAGAGGAACTCGAGCGCTTCAACCGTCTCGCCGTCGGCAGGGAGTTGAAAATGATCGAGCTTAAAAACAGGATTGAGGATCTGGAAAAAAAGCTCAGGGAAAATAAGGATGCATGAATAATGTTAAACTTTTACTCGCTGCTGCCGTTTTCGGCGTTGCTGACAAACCTGGTTTTCGGGATATTCATACTCTACATAGACCCGAAGAGCAGGCTCAACAGGCTATACAGCCTTTTCACGCTTTCCTTTGCCTTCTGGGCCTTGGGCGATTTCATGGTTTTCATGGCATACGACCAGGGAAGCTCGCTTTTCTGGGCAAAAGCCGCCTCGGTCGGCTCTACACTTTCTGCAGCTTTCGCCATAAACTTCTTCGTGCTTCTGACGAAGAACAGGCTGGCAAACAGCAAGCTCATGCTGCTTTTTTACGTGCCTGCGGCGGCGTTCTCTTTGCTATCGCTCGGCACCGACCTTATAACAAAGGGTACGAAGCCCGTTCCGTGGGGCCTGTTGCAGTTAAGGGGACCGCTTTACATCCCGATGACCCTTTTCATTGTGGCGTGCATGGTGGCGAGCATAATCCTTTGCTACATGTATTATCGCCGCACGGAAAAACAGGATGAAAGAAAACAGATGAGGATCATGATCATTGGCACGTCAATACCGCTTTTCGGCGGCATCGTGACGCAGATTGTCCCGATCATAATGGGCTTCGAAATGATTCCGCTGTCTTCGACGCTCTCGATAATCATAGTGGTGGCCGCCGCGCTCGGCGTCATGCGCTACAGGCTCATGACACCCGTGTCTTTCAGCATCCGCAAGAAGATAATAGTTTCAATCATGGTGGCGAGCATAATACCGCTCCTCATGCTGAGTCACGTTTCTATATCGAGCATCAGCTCTCTCGGTTTGATGCACACCGAGCACATGGACACCATAAGCAACTTTTCCATAAACGAAACTGTTCATTCGCTGGAAGCGCTTGGCGCCGAAATGGTAAAGCAGAAGGCATTCGACGTCTCGAACCAGATAGGTATTTTCATCAGTAAGTCGCCCCAGATGACCGAAGAACAGATGAAAAACAACGCTGAGCTTGCATCGATAGCTGTCCAGCGCGTCGACAAAACTGGTTACACTGCCGTGCATAACAACAAAGGCATCAACCTGTTCCATTCCAATCCAAATATCATAGGCTCAGATCTTACGAAGCTGAATTTGACGGGCTTCAGGGAGATAGTGCAAAAAAGCCTGAGTCAGGAGGCGTATGGCTATTACGACTGGAAGGAAAGCGACGGCAGCATAAGGCAAAAATACATGCACTGCGTTCCCGTAAAGATGACAGGCTTGGTAGTGTGCGCAACAACATACATAGACGAGTTTTCCGAGCCTTCGGATGCTGCGATGAAAAGACTGAACAATGCCACAAAGCAACACATACTTGATGAAAAAGATGTCCAGGCCGCGCTCCTCGTCACCATAGGCGCGATGCTAATCCCGATGGTGGCGATAATGATAATTATTACGTACCTGCTCACCGGAGCCCTTTCCAAACCCATACTAAAGCTCACAGATGCGATGAAAAAGATAAGCGGTGGCAACCTCGACGTGAAAATAGAAGTGAAAGAAGGCGACGAGATAGGCCAGCTTGCTTCATCTTTCAAACAGATGCTTGAGGAACTGAAAACTTCAAAAATCAAAATAGAAGAGCATAGCAAGACGCTGGAGAAAGATGTCGAGGATAGGACTAGTCAGCTCGAGGATAAAGTGAGCGAGCTGGAGAGGTTCAGCAAGCTGGTCATAGGCAGGGAGCTTAAGATGGTGGATCTCAAGAAAAAATTAAAGGAAGTTGAGGATAAGCTGAAGAGCAAGGAGAATAAATAATAATTTTATGGAGGGTGATAATATGAATAAATTTTTGATTTCGGCGCTGTGCATTTTGCTTGTCATCGGATTTTCGGGATGCACGCAGACAAACTTGAATGGAAGCGGCTCATCTCTGTTAAAATTGAAAGAGCCGGGCAAACTTATAATAGGCACGAATTTGCCGTACGAACCAATGGAGTTCTACGACGCTTCGGGAAATATAGTTGGCATTGACGCGGATGTTGCAAAAGAAATCGCTTCGCAACTTGGGCTGGAGCTGGAAATAAGAAATGTTGACTGGGACAAGCTGTTCGAACAAGTGAAATCAGGCGATCTGGATATTATAATTTCATCTATATCTATAACAAATGAAAGGCAAAAGGAATATCTTTTTAGTGCGCCATATTTCAACGCAGGCCAGGTGGTTATCACCAAAAAGGGCAATACCGACATCAAATTCCCGGAGGACCTCAAAAACAAGAAAGTGAGCGCCCAGAAAGATACAACAAGCGCTGAAGAGGCTGCAAAATACTCGAACAGCTCTATAGTGTACGAAAACTCAGATTACGAAAAAACTGTCGCTGACCTTAAAAATGGAAATTTAGACGCAATTGTCATGGATTATGTTGCCGGCATCATGCTGGTGAAGAACGACCAGTCACTTAAAATAGCTGTGGAACCTTTCACCCAGGAGTTTTACGGCATAGCCACGCAGCTAGGCAACACGGCACTCATGAATGAAGTGAGCAGAGTGCTCAGAAATATGAAGGAGACAGGGAAGCTGGAAGAAATAAAAAATAAGTGGCTTAGCGAGACGTGAAATGTTTGGATCTGGCAGTGCTTTGAAAAATAACAAAGATAAGTGGCTCGGGTAAATGAAAATAAACATATCGCTGAAGATAATCGGGGTAGTTTTTTTGCTTTTTTTACTCGTTTTTATAATCATCGCTTACAACAACATCATAATCTATGAGAACGATGTGACAGGCTACTTCATAGAAAAAGCTAAAGCTATTGCATATTCCATCGAAGCTGGCATAAAGAACAGGGAAACCCTGAGCAAAAAGGATGAGATGTTGTCCAGCATCCATAAAATCATGTGGCTTAATTCTGAAATTGTAGATATAACATACGTCACAAGTAGCGAAAGCGGGCTGGTAAATTACATATCAAACGACCCCGAAAGAAACGGTGTCGAGCCCGAACCTGAAAATTATGAAGCGTTCGAAAAGGATATCGTGATAAGCAAGATTTACACTCGGGGATATTCAGCCATGCTTAAAATCGTATCACCTCTTCACATCTCTGGGCAGGTTGTCGGCACCGTGCAGTTGGATTTTACCATGGAAAGCATTAATGGTAAAATAACAGCTGTCAGAAACTCCCTCATCGTGGGTTATCTTATGTTAATGATCACTTCCGCTGTTCTGTTGTTCTTTTTGCTGAGAATACTAGTCATAAAACCTATTCAAAAAATAAACAAAGGCGTTGAATCTGTATCGTCTGGCAAGCTGGACTACAGCGTCGATATAAAATCCAATGACGAGATAGGCAATTTATCAAAAGCTTTCAATAGGATGGTAAACGATCTTAAGCAATCCAACGACCAGATAAAAAGGCACGAGCATGATCTCGAAGAAAAGGTAAGCGAAAGGACCAAGGATCTTGACTCCAAAGTGGGCGAGCTCACGGATACGAAGACGGCGATACTCAACATGATGGAGGACATGGACGATGCCAACAGGAACCTTATGACGATGCAGGACGAGCTCAGGAACAGCCTCAAGGAACTGAAGGAAAGCGACATCAAGAAGGACGAATTCATATCGATAGCGGCGCACGAGCTGAAGACGCCACTGACATCGATACACGGTTTCTCTCAGCTGATGCAGAACAAGGACGTCATAGAAAACAAGGAAAGGAGGGGAAAATATCTGGGTATAATGGAGCATGAGACCACGCGCCTGGCAAAGCTCGTGACCGACATCCTCGACCTTTCAAGAATTGATCTTGGAACGCTTAAAATGGCGATAGAAGAGGTCGATGTTTCGTCGCTTATAGACGACGTGAGCAAGGAACTCAACATACAGATGAAGTCCCATGGTCTCGAGTCTGAATACATCATAGAAAAGGACCTGAAAATGATGACGGACATGGAGAGGCTTACACAGATAGTGATAAATCTCATAAACAACTCCATCAAATACACGCCGAAAGGCAAGATAACCGTGAAGGCATGGAAAGACGGCGGCGACTTCCATTTCATGGTCAAGGACACGGGTATAGGCATACCGAAGGACAAGCAGCACCACATCTTCCAGAGGTTCTATCAGGTCGATTCTTCATACACCAGGTCAGCTGGAGGCGTCGGCCTCGGCCTTTCTCTATGCAAGGAGTTCGTGAACGTCCTCGGGGGCAAGATATGGTTCGTGAGCCAGGAAGGCAAGGGAAGCGAGTTCCACGTCACTCTGCCCATGAAGAAAACTGTCGCGCCCGGTATATTTGACGTGAAAGCAAAGGCGGCAGAAATCCTCAAGAAGTCTGAAAAAATCACGAAAGGAAAATAAGGAAAAAGACCGGTTATTTCTTATCTTGTTTTTTACCCATCGCGCTTGCGCCAGCCTGTTGCGCGGCTTCAAAAAGCCTGGTAATGACCACTCTGTTATATATGAAACCGGTAGCCATCAGGATGTAGTCCATGTTCCAAAGTATGTCTATAATGTTTCCGGTCTCATAACTGCCGAGAATATAAGAATATATTATATCAGCGCACGTGCTCAGCATCAACGCGAAGAATATTACAGACCATGGCTTGATGAATTTGCTGTCCCACAGGTAAGTCAGGCCGAAAGCCATTGAAATAAGCAGGAACATGTCTTCTGCAATGTATCCGGCCGAAGCCGCTTTCTCCAACAAAGGAGTTTCAGTATCTGCTGCAAATGGTGCAATAAGAAATATTGAAACCACCGCTATCGCTATCACAACGGACAGCAATATCCACTTTTTTCTGCCGAGCTTCGATGACGAAAGCTTGCATATGAAAAACATGCCGGCGATGAAAAACGCGTAGCCCGCATACCAGAAAATATCGGCTATCGACACGACTGGCTTGAAGTCAGTAAATATCTCCAGAACTCCCCATGTTATTTCACCCAGAGTCCAGAATGCCGTCCCTACCGCGATGAATAACATCGCTTTTCCCTGCTCGCTCTTGAAGCCATGTATCTTGAAGGCGAAAAAGCCGGCCAGCGTGGCCATTATCGCCAGCGCGGCCACCCACACGTCTGCGATGACGTAAAATGAGTCGCCCAACGGCCGGAAGGCGAAAAGCGCCAGATTTATTACCAACAGAGCAACGAGAATCGAAAGCCCGAGATATTTCATATTTTCTAATTTCATTTTAACAACATCATCATATCATTTGATATATTTCCTGTAAAGCGGATCCATCTTTTTCTTGGCCGCGCACACGCCTATGAACTTCCCGAGAAAGTCGGTACACTCGTCCAGGAAGTCCTTCGGGTATTTTTCAGGATCATCAAAATTTTTCAGCTGTTCGGATACTACAGAACCTAGCAACTTGTCAAATACTGATTTAGCTTCTTCTTTCAGTGCCATGGTATCGGCCTGTAATATAAAATGGTTCATCCTATCATTTTCTTGACCCTTTTGACGAGGTCGTCGTTGTCAAAGGGCTTGTTTATGTAGTCAAGCACTTTCATTTCCTTGAGGATGTCCTTGCCAGCTTCGGAGAACTTGGCCACGGTTAGAAAAGCGATTTTCAGGCCCCTGGTCTTCGGGTCTTTCCTTATCTTGTCGCACACCTCGCGGCCGCTCATGCCAGGCATCATCATGTCCAGAAGTATGAGATCCGGTGACATTGTTTTGAGCTTATTCAGGCAATCCTCGCCATCCGATGCTGTGGCCACGTCGTATCCCTCATGCTCGAGCACGGCAGAGACAAGCTCCCTAAGGCTTTCCTCGTCGTCGACTACGAGAATCTTCTTTTTTGTCATATTTAACATATTGCATCATCTCTTTATTAAAATTATTAAATCCTGAGATAGTCCTTAGATGGCGTTCACCCGAAATTTATCGTCTTGTCCGCGAACATGCCCAGATCCTTCATGAGCTTATCGTTCTCCTCCTGCGGTATGGTGTCCTGCTTCAGGAGGATGAAGAGCTTTTTGACGTTCTCTTTCGTATCGTCCGACATGATGCTGTGGGTGAAGCTCACGACCGACGACGTCTGCTGGTAAATGAGGAGCGTGGATATCGTGTCGAAAAGTATGACGCTGCAGCTCTTTTTCTCGACCGCTTCCTTTATCGCCACCCGTATGGCGGCAAGGTCGCGTGGTGAACGCACGAAAAAGCAGTCCTTGCACGGCTCGGGGTCGTGGTAATGCGACGTGAGCACGTCTATGAAGAAGAAATCCGACAGATTGAACCCCTGCTTCGAAAGCTCCTCTTTGACGTCTTTGACGGGCTTGCTGAGGCACACGTAGCATATTTTCGTCTTTGTCTTCTCCACGCCATTGATTATCTCTTCCATGCGAGCTGTGTATTCGCTCTCCTCCATCATGATGATGAGGAACCTGTTGCTAGTGATTTCCTTGATGAGGTCCAGTACCATTATTGTAATTAGCGGCATAACTTATAAATTTAATTTTAAAATGTTTAAACATAATAAATGTTTTATAAGCAAAAGCGATAATAATATATAAACGGATGGAAAAAACACTGCTATCCGTTGCTAAAGAGGCGCTTTCATTCATAAAACCTGAGATATGTTTCTTCTGCGCAGGCATAGCAGCGTCGGGGTATATCGTTTTCAACGGGATTGATGCAAAACTCCTGCAGCTTTTCATCGCTGCTTTCCTGGGAACAGGTGCAAGCTACGCCTACAATTACATGAAAGACGCGAAAGAGGACATGGCAAACGGGAAAAAACTGAACTTTTTCGTCATAAACAGCGGCCGTGGGCGAATTTTTGTCTCGCTTCTATATGTTGTCGGCTTCCTTTTTTCTCTATTGTCTCCGGTCTCTGCGGCTTTTTATGTCGTCATGGCTGTCATGAGCGTGTTTTACTCAAGGAACAGGATAAAGGAGATTTTTCTCGTGAAGAACGTTTTCACCGGCATGACCATATCGCTTTCATTCCTGCTCGGCGCTGCAGCTGGCGGCTTTTCACCGGCCATGGTACCTTGCGTCGCCGCCATCTTTTTCCTCGGCTCTGCTGCCAACGCGCTGGGCGACATACGCGGCAGGAAAGGCGACGAGGCGATAGGCATGATCACGCTTCCCATAGCGATAGGCGTGGAAAGGACGAAACTTGTCATATATTCGCTCCTTTCGCTCTGCGGCGCCTCGATATTATTGTCCGGCAGCAGGGCATTGTATCCCGTAATACCTTTTGTCGTGCTCACCATAATGTGTCTCTCTAGGAATAATATTGCCCTCAGCAGGGTGTCTATGCTGTCGTCTTTTGCCCTGCTGCCCCTTTTCATTATCGCAGGAATCTGGTAGGTGATGTGATGTGCTGCATAACGTTCAACTGGAAGGAGAACGATGCCGTGGAAAAGGTGGAGCATTTCAGGCGAAAGCGCACGGTTTCTTGGGCGGTGGTCGAGGTGACCGAGGCGTGCAACCTGAACTGCAAGTGGTGCTACGCCTCTTCCAGCTACAAAAACAAAAATGCCGGGTTCATGCGGGAAGACGAAATAATCTTCATCCTCAACAGGCTTTCCGAAGCCGGAGCGAGGCAGGTCACGTATTCGGGCGGCGAGCCGAGCATTTACCCGCACCTTGATTTTGCCATAAAGGAGGCGAAGGAGCGCGGCATGGTCGTGCACGTGAACACGAACGGCTACATGCTGACGAAAGGCCTCGCTGCGAAATGGGCCGGGCTCGGAGTTACACAGGTCCAGGTGAATATCGACAGCACGGACGCAGCGAAGCATGACGAAATCCGCGGCAGGGCTGGCTCCTTTTCCCGCGCATTGAAAGGAATAGGCAACACTGCCGCAGCCGGCATTACGCCGGTTTCGCAAACCGTGCTGACCAGTGAAAACGAAGGAGAGGTAATGCGCATCATATGCTTGGCCAGAAAAGCGGGCGTCGAGCGCGTCAGGTTGTGGGACATGATGCTTTCGGGCCATGCGCAGGACAGGAGAGACATGCTCCCGGCCAGATATCTTGAAATACTCAAGGAGGTTTCAGAATACGCCCTGCAGACCGGCGCGAAAAGCATAGAAGCCGGCGAGCCGCTCTTCCCTCTCGGATACGAAACTGGCATGAAAGTGATGGATTCTTTCTGCGTATGCCTCGCCGGGCTTCTCGCCAATTTCTCGGTCAGCGGCGATGCTTACTTCTGCTGCATGCACAGGAAGCCGCTATACAATGTATTCAAAGACGCGGCGGAGGAGCGACTGGACGGGCTTCATGCAAGAAAAATAAGGGAATTCTCGGACCGCTTTAGCCTGCCAGAAAAATGCGTCAAATGCGACGTGCTTGGAAAATGCATGGGAGGCTGCATCGCCAGGAGAGGCTTCACGCCAGACGGCAGGGACTACTGGTGCACTGAATAGACGAGCTTCAGCCGCCTGCCTGCGTAGTCATAACCGGAAAGGAAAAGGCCGGGCTCGAAAATGCGCAGATAGCCGAGTATGGTCTGCGACAAGAAATCCCAGTTATCCTTCTCCAACTGCAGGCCGCATGCGGGATTTTTTATCAGGACAATGATTTCCTTCGCTTTCATTTCAATGCTGACGATGCCCCAGCCCATGACCTGCAGCAGTGTTTTCAGCAGCTGCGCTTTTTTGATGTCGTCTGCGTTGCTTTCCACGATGCCGTTGAAAAAGGATTTGGATACGTCCGCCACGCAGCCGGACATTATGCCCTTGTTTCCTATTAAATGGAATAGCGTACTTTCTATTGGTGAGATGGATTTGCCGCGGAAACTTATGGCATTGCCCTTCATCTCGAAAACTTTTGTTTTAAGCGCGTCCCTCAGCGTGAAATCGTCTGACGCATCTGTCCTGTTGAGCTTATCGTAAAGCTGCCTGCTCTTGCCCGTGATGGACATGCGCTCGCCCGTCCTCCTGAAGACGTACCTGCATTCGCCAGTGCTCTGTTCGGCCTCGACCATGGCGAAGCGGAAGCCGTACAGCGAACCGAGTATGCCCCTGTAAAACCCTTTCATCAGGCTGTTGCTGCCCACAATCCTTGTCAGACCCTCGTTTCTGGTAGTTATCTCGAACAGGCCGGCATCCTCGCGCATGTGAAAATAATCCATCAGATACACGCTTACCCATATCTTCTTTATTATGACGTTGAGGAAAAATTTCGGCGGCAGCTTCCTGAAGCTGGATGGCAGGAGCGAGCCGAAATAAAGAGCCATCCATCTTTCGCCAATTTCCTCCATCTCGGCGGCGTAACCGGCGTCTTCGCAGGCCTTGACATAGCCGGCGCCTATCTCCTCGAAGAACAACGTAATCCGTCTCGGGCGCAGCTTTACCCTGTTAACAATGTCGCCGGCGTGCGTCTTGATGCCGCCTTTCCTCAGAAAATCGGCTATTCTCATGGTCGGTTCTTCTATATTATTTTTGTGTCTGTCATCCTGATTTCTTTGGGGTCTATGACAATCTCATGGGGCACTTTCGGGTCGAAGCGCGCGTATCTCATCTTGTGGATGGTCATGATTCTCTGGGGCTTTTCCTCAAGCTCCAGGAACGAGAGCGAAAGCACGCCGTCGCACTCGAATGATTCTCCGTTGCCCGTGTCTATGTGCTCGCCTCTCGTCTCGCAGATAAGGAGCGTGCACCCCATCTGCTTGAGGCTTTTCACGAGCTCGTACAGGTGTATCCTGTAGGAGCGCTCGTTCTCAGCGAAGATGAGCAGCTTGTTGACGTTATCGATAACGAGACGGTCCAGCTTTGGATAGGAAGCGATTATGTCTATGAACTTCTTCATGGTGATGTTCTCGCCGAGCGGTATGTGCTCTATGGCGAAATTCTTGCCGACGTATTTCTCCATGGTGCTGAGCGTTTCGATGCCTTTGCTAGCGCGGAGAAGTTCTTCTTTCGTCTCGTTAAGCGAGACGTAGCAGCACCTTTCCTTTTTGAGGATGCCTTCCATGAGGAAATTCATGGCGAAGAGCGTCTTGCCGGAGCCAGGCCCGCCTGAAACAAGGACCGTCGTTTTCCCCGGGAAGCCGCCGCCAAGCAGCTTGTCCAGCTTCTTAATGCCAGTGCTCATCGTCATAGTCTCACTCCTTAGCCTCCATGTCCTTGAAAACAGGTATGCCGAAAGCCGACTTCTTGATCTTTATGAGAAGGTACGTGTTGTCGTTGATGCTGAACATCCTGGCCGGGACCTTTTTCTCGAGGATCCTTATATCGAATTTCTCGAGTATCTTTTTGGGCAGCATGACCCTGTTGCTGTTGCCCAGCTTCCCCGTGGTCAGCAAATAGCTCATGAAAGTGTGGCTGGTGGGCACTAAAATCAGGTCGGAAGTGTTGTTGCTGAGCGTTTCGTATTCGGCCTTGGATATCTTGAGGTTTACCAGAACCTTGTCTCTCTTGACGTCTATTGTTTGTATCTCGGCCATAAGTTATATATTTAGGCGTAATATTTAAACTTTTCCTGCTTTTTTGCTTACCCTGGACGGCTGTGAAATTTATTAGCAGCGGATTCAATACGTTTATATGATTTTGCGCAAGAAGAAAAAACCGGCTTCTTCTGAAAAAATCAAGAAAGCCGAACCGGAAAAGGCGAAGCCCGTCGCTAGCGAGAAGCCGCTGTCTGCTAAGGCTAAGGAAAGCGAGAATTTCATAAAGACCGGCATAGAAGGCTTCGACGGCCTCATCGAGAAAGGCATACCTAAGGGGTCAGCGATACTCATAGCGGGCGGCGCAGGCTCGGGCAAGACCATCATGTGCCTCCAGATACTGGCGCACGCCGCCAAGAACGGCAAAAAGGGCTTTTACATGTCCTTCGAGGAGTCAGAATCGCGTCTTCGAAAACACATGGAGGATTTCGGGTGGAATGCGACTGAATACGAGAAGAAAGGCAATCTCGTGATAAAGAGGATGAGCTCATACGAGATAGCGCGCGCGGTCGAGGGATTGCTAGCGAAGGAACGAGGCGAACTCCTTATCGACCTCGAGCCCATACTCCTGCCGGACAACTATAAACCAGACCTTGTGGTCATTGACTCGCTGAGCGCGATTGCTTCGTATTTCATGGGCAAGACCGGCCAATACAGGAGTTACGTCGAACAGTTATTCAGGTATTTCGAGCGCATGGGGACGACTTCATTCATGATAGCGGAAACGAAACAAATCCCTGAGGTATTCAGCCCGACGGGTGTGGAAGAGTTCCTGGCTGATGGAGTCGTCGTGTTATACAACATCCGCAAGGGCGACATACGCGAGAACGCGATAGAAATACTCAAGCTCCGTGGCACGAAGCACGTAAAAAAGATAGTCGCCATGCAGATAGTCGACAATCAGGGCATAGCTGTCTACCCTGACCAGGAAGTCTTCGGCGGACTCTGAATAATTTTTACAGTTTCTTTTCAAGTCTCAGTTCCAGACGACGCTGTCTTCCTGCTCGTTCTCGAGAACCAGGCCGAACGGCGTGAAGAAAGTCGAACATTTAGGACAGACGAACGCTTCCGGCGTTTTGTTCCATATCCTGCCGTGCGCCCCGCATACGGGACATTTCTCATCGAACATACTACAGACCATACCCTCAAACAGCCGTGTTACGAAAAATACGCTGTCAATTTACTTTTTGTTGGCAACTTTTATATTGTTTTTAACAGCGAACTCCATGATTGCAAAGCGCTTTCTCTTGCCGACAGTGCCGGCTATGACCGCCATGTCGTCCTTGCGGTTCAGTTTTTCCATGTCTTTCGTGTTCCTTACAAGGACTTCCCTGTAGCCCATCCTGTTAAGGCCGCGGACTGCGGCTGGCGAGCCGTATCCCACACGGGGAAGCGCTCCCCTGGCGACCTCGTGCTCGCGCTGCTTGGAATGTATGCCCCTCGGCTTGCGCCAATTGCGATCTAGCGTTTTCTTGCACCACCACTCCTGACGGAGGAATGACGGTTTTCTCTTTTTCATCTTCCTGCGAATCGCTAGAAGTTCCTCTTTGGTTTTACCCGTCGCTTTTTCGTTGCTCATTCCTCTCCCTCCAGGTATGGCTTCCTTGTTATGTAAAGGCCGTCTTGGAAAACACGCTTATCATAACCGCGTATCCTTGTCGTTTGCTCTATCCTGCCGCAAAGCTGGCCCACGCGCTCCTTGTCGTGGCCGGAGACTTTTATCAGGCTCTGGTCAAGTTCGACTTTTATGTCTGACGGTATCGGAACGCTCCTCGGGCTTTTCTCGCCCAGGAAGTTGTCGATGAGAAGTCGTCCCTTGTCGACCTTGAGCTTTATCGGGAAGTGCGAGTAGACGAGCTTCAGCTCGGCTTTCCAACTCTTCTCGGTTCCCTTGAACATGTTCCTGACGAGCGTCTCCCAGGTGGTGACTATCGCTCGCACCTTCTTCCTCTCGTTCGGGGACGTTATGACTATTTTGCTCCCTTCGAGGCTCATGCCGAGCATGGGGTTGACGAAGACCTTGCTCGCTTCGCCTTTCTTGCCCTTGACAGTCAGCCTTCCGTCCGCTAACGACACGTTCACTCCTGCCGGGATTTCTATCTCGTTCTTAAGCATAGGTTGCACCTGAAATATGAATATCTTTAGAAGGTAATATATTTAAGCGTTATTTCTTTTTCTTGGCAGCGGCTTTCTTCTTTTCCTTCGCTTTCGCCGGCTTTTCCTCTTTCTCTGCCTTCTTTTTTACGGGTTTCTCGGCTTTCTCTTCCTTCTTCTCGGCCTTCGTCTCCTCCGCCTCGTCTTCGGGCTGCTCCACCTTGACCTCAGGCATGCGCCCGACGAGCGTGAACGCTCCGGTGCCCATGGGTATGACCTGGTTCATGATGATGTTTTCCACATGCCCCTTGAGCGGGTCGCGCATTCCTTCGATAGCCGCGGAGATGATGTGCTTCTTCGTCTCCTCGAAAGCCATTCTCGCAAGAACTGAGTCCTTGTTGCCTGCGATCCCGTATCGCCCGATGCCCATTATTTTGCCGCCGGATGTCATGAGATCGGCAAGCATTGAAACATAACGTATGTCGACACCGAGGCCCTGCTCCTCTATCGTGCCGACGGCTTCCTTGATTATCGAATTTCTCGCCGCTTCTACGCCAAAAACGTCGTATATCTCGAACGGGTTGTTACATGTCGTTCTTGTCGTGTCGACGCCCTCGATGGCGAGAACCTTGTGCAGGTTCGAGCCAAGCGTCGATATCACCCATTCGTCGCCCTCTTCTTTGCTGACGATGACGTGTGAAATGTTTTTCACGCCCTTTATGTGGGTTTCCAGCAGCTTGTATTTCAGCTTGTGCAGGTTGACGTTGTCCGCCTTCTTTGGCATGATTATGAGTTCCTTGCCCTTCGCCTCGACGTCGATGTTCTTCAGCTTGACGTGTTTCGGAAGGTCCTTCATGTCGACGTCGAACTTCTTCAGCTTCTCGACATCCATATGGCATGTAATGGTGAGGTTTATCAGGTCTATGACGTTGCTGAGGACGAAGTCCTTGAGCTTGACTTCCTTGATTTTCTTGGCTATCTCTATCGCTTTGGTCTCGCTGCCGTGCTCCGGATCGAGATATATGGTCATGCTCGGGGTCTCGGGCTCTTTCTTCGCATCGAAAATCTCGGCCAGACGCGGCAGGCCCAGCGTGACTTGTATGCCTGCGGTTCCTGCGAAGTGGTATGTTCGCATCGTCATCTGCGTCGCGGGCTCGGAAAGAGACTGGGCGCTCACGACTCCGACCGCTTCCTCAGGGTCATACATGGACATGCGGTAGAAATGCTTTACTTTTTCGACTATCTCGTGCTTCTTCTCGCTCTCGATGCCCTTCTTCTTGCAGTATTCATCGATTTCTTCCCTGATTTTCAGCGGCAGATCTGTCATCATAATCACCCGTGCTCCACGAAGTCAATCCAGTTCAGCTTGCCCCAGTCCGATTTGGACGGGTCGATGCCGTCGTCGCCCACGAAGAACTGTATTATGTTGCCGTTCGAGTCGCGCACGCTCATGTCTCCGCAGACCTTGAGGTCCTGCAGCGAATTCATCAGTCGTCGCTGCATGTAACCCGACTTTCTCGTACGCAGTGACTTGTCCATCAGGCCTTCTCGTCCGTTCATGACGTTCCAGAAGAACTCGAAAGGCGTCAGCCCCTGCTTGAATCCTCTCGCTACGAAGCCCCTGGTAGCGGCTGAAAGGTCACCCACTTTGAAGTGCGTCGTCGTGCGTCCGAGATAGCCGCGCTGTATGCGTTTTCCGAGGATGGTCTCGGAGCCTACGCACGCGGACATCTGGGTCGTGTTGATGTTCGAACCCTTCGCGCCGGACTGCGACATCACGAGGATGTCGCTCGGCCTGATGTTTTTTATCATGATCTCGCTGACCGTGTTGAGACCCTCGGCCAGCGTGGAAAGTATCTGTGTCTCTAACGAATCTTCGGGCGTCATGCCCGGAAGAACCTTGAGCTTGTCCTCGTTGAACTTGATTACAAGCTTGTCGGCGTCTTTCATGGACGTCTGTATCTCTTCGCTTATGATGTTCTCGATCCTTGTCGGGACGTCGAGATCCGAGATGCCTATGGAGAAGCCCCTCATCATGAGATACGATACGCCAAGCCTGCCGAGCCTGTCGATGAAGTTCTTCAGTTCATCGTCAGCGACGAGCCGCCTGATCTTGTTGAGCATCTTGCCCTTGAACGCGCCTGCAGCTCTCGTGTCTAGCACGCCCGTCTTCAGCACGCCGTCTTTGATAGAAACCCACATGTCGTGCTTGCATTCATCTTTAAGGCACTTGTCGCATTCCTTGCACGCATTGGCCTTGAAGTACATGTTGAGCTTCTTGGGCAGAAGCAGACTGACTATGTCCTTGCCCGTGAACGTATCCTTGTCGGGCAGCTCGATGTCTATCGCCGCCCTTGAGAAAAGCTCCGCAGTCTCTTTCCTGCCGAGAACTGTTTCCTTGCTTGTGAGAAGGAACAGGCCGGATATGTGGTCCAGGTCGAGACCGACAAGCGGGCCGCCGAACCTCGGTGAGATGATGTTGTTCTTGACTTCCATGAGCATTGACGCTTCGACCTGCGCTTCCTCCGACTGCAGCGCGTGTATGTTCATCTCGTCGCCGTCGAAGTCTGCGTTGTACGGAGCGCATACGCTCGGGTTCATGCGGAACGTCCTGTACGGCATGACCTTTACCCTGTGAACCATTATAGAAACCCTGTGCAGCGAGGGCTGCCTGTTGAAAAGCACGACATCGCCATCTTTCAGCTGCCTGTCCACGCTCCAGCCAATCGCGAGGTTGGTTATTATGTCTTTCCTGTTTTCATCCGTAACTTTTATCTTGCGGCCGTCAGGCCTTGTGATGTAGTTGACCCTGCCGTCCTTTATCAGCTCTTTTATGTTCTTGGCATTGAGCGTGGTGATGGTCTCGGGAATCGTGAGCTCTCTGGCGACTTCGACCGCGGGTATGCCGACCTCGTTTATCGAGAGTGTCGGATCGGGTGATATGACCGTGCGCGAGGAATAGTTTACCCTCTTTCCCAAGAGGTTGCCGCGTATGCGCCCTTCCTTAGCTTTCAGCCTCTGTATTATGCCTTTCAGCGGTCGGCCTGAACGATGTCTCGCCTGCGGGATGCCTGTAAGCTCGTTGTCGAAATACGTCGCGACATGATACTGCAGCAGTTCCCAGAGGTCGTTGAGAATGAATTCCGGCGCGCCGATGTCTATGTTCTCCTTCAGCGACTGGTTTATGCGGACGATGTCGACAAGCTTGTGCGTTAGATCGTCTTCGGAGCGCTCTCCAGTCTCGAGGGTAATGCTCGGTCTCATCGTGACCGGAGGGATGGGGAATAACGTAAGCGTGAGCCATTCAGGACGTCCGCCGCGGAAGCCGATTTTCTGTAGATCCTCGCCTTTTACGCGCTCGAACCATTCCCTTATCTGCATGGGGTTGAGCTCTTCCTTGCCGAGATAATAAGTGTAAGGCTTGGCGAACGTGACTTTGCCCTGCTGTTTGTCGCAGTGGGTGCATTTCCTCATCGGCGCCTTTGCAACCTGGTCCAGCGAGATGGGATTCCTGTGAAGGATGTGCCCGCATTTGGAGCACGAGGCCTTAAGCAACTGGTAAATCTGCTTGGTGTACATGACATGTATGACCGGCCTTGCCAGCTCCACGTAACCGAAGTGGCCAACGCAGTCGCCTATCGTGCTGCCGCATGTCCTGCAACGGAGACCTGGATCGACGACGCCCATTCTCGGGTCCATCGCTCCTCCGTCGACCGGGTAGCCGTCCGCATCGTATAAATCGGACGTCACTATTCGCACAGTCGCTAGCGACTTGACCATGCTCGGTGAGAGCAGGCCGAAATCAATCGAATTGATTTTTGACAAAGTCATAATGACACCTCAAACTTCCACGACGTTCAGCTTCGGGTAGACACCGAGCGATTTCAGCTCGTCCATCGTCAGCTTGAACGCGTACGAAGTGCTGACCCACAGGATTTTCGAATCCTTGCACACGGGACAGTAAGTCTTGTTCTTCGCCTTGTCGTTTATCGCTATAAGGCCGCACGACTGGCAGATGGGAAGCGACGTTTCGTCGGAGTTGAAGCGTTCCTTGAGTGTAAGCGCTGCGCCGTGCCCTACCAGGCACTGCTGCTCCATCTCGCCGAGACGAAGCCCGCCGCGCTTCGAGCGGCCCTCGGTCGGCTGTCTCGTAAGAAGCGTTACCGGTCCTTTCGAGCGTGCGTGTATCTTGTCCGCGACCATGTGGTCCAGCTTCATGTAGTATGCTATTCCCGTGAAAATCATAACCTCGAATTTCTTGCCCGTGCGTCCGTCGTATAACGTTTCTTTCCCGTCGTCGCGGAAGCCGAGCTTCTTCAGCTCTTTCCTTATGTTCTCTTCCCTGGTTCCGGAGAAAGCGGACGAGTCGATTTTTTCACCAGCGATTGAGCCGTATTTGCCCGAAAGCAGCTCAAGCAGCTGGCTGACGGTCATACGAGATGGAATGCCGTGCGGGTTGAACAATAAGTCAGGCACGATGCCTTCCTTAGTGAATGGCATGTCCTCCTGCGGCACGAGCAACGCCGTTACGCCTTTCTGCCCGTGCCTCGTGGCGAACTTGTCTCCAAGCTCCGGTATGCGCTCGTCCCTTGTCCTTATCTTGAAAAGCTGCTCACCGCTCACCGTCTCGCTTATCAGCACGCGATCGATTATGCCGCGCTCGCCGTAGCGTATCGTGACCGACGATTCTCGCTTGTTTTCAATATCAGTCGTGAAATCGCCACCCGTCAGGAAACGGAGCGGTGAAGTCTTGCTTACAAGGACCGAATCCGATTCGACGTTGGTCTCCGGGTTGATTACGCCGTCTTCAGGGATGTCCTTGTAGGCTTCCTCGCCCCTGTATCCCTTTATGCCCGGCTCGGGGATCGCTATAACGTCTTCCTGGCCGCCCCAGTAGCGTTTTCGAATGGTTTCATAAGTCCTGAAGTAGAATGAGCGGAACATGCCGCGATCGACGGAACCTTTGTTGAGCACGACTGCGTCGTTCATGTTGAAGCCGTCCCAGCACATGACCGCGACCACGATATTCTGGCCGTATGGATGCTGCTTGAGAATCTTGTCCGTCGCCGTATCTACGAGCGGCATTTGCGCGTAAGTGAGGACGTTGAACTTCGTGTCCGTCCTGACCTGGAAGTTGTCTATGGGCGCGCCTATCGCCTGTCCGACCATCTTCGCTCCGTAGTTGACGCGGTCGCCACGGTTGTATTCAGGGAATGGCGTAAGGCTTGCTGAAATGCCAAGTATGAGAAGCGGGTTTATCTCCGCGTGCGTGTGCTCTTTGTTGACTTTTTCTATGTCGATTGCTATGTAACTGTTTTCTTCCTCTTCAGCGTCTACGTATTCGATTATGCCGTGCTTGACCAGGAAGCTCCAGTTTATCTTGCCGGCCTTGAGCTTTTCGATGTGTTCCTTCGTAAGCTTCGGCTTGCCATCCTCCACGACGACGAGCGGCCTTCTGGCGCGTCCCGAATCGGTGTTTATCCTTATCTCGCCGAACTCGGTGTGATAAGAAACATTCATCTGGTCGGGCAGTATGCCGTGCCTTCTCTTCTTCCTCAAATCTTCGACTACATCCTCCGGCTTGTCCGTCGTGCCGACGAAATCGCCGTTGAAATATATGTCAGCTTCTGATTTGCCTTTCATTTCTTTCCACCCTGCTTTTCTCCATGCAAAAGATTAAGTATGTTGTCGTCTTCCTCTTTCGATACGCCTGGCGTTATTTCCGTCAGCAGCGCCAAATGCTTTCGAAGCCCGATTGAGCTGCCTTCTGGCGTTTCGGCCGGGCACAAGCGACCCCATTCGGTCGGATGAATCTGCCTCGCCTTGAAATGCTCCTGCGTTGGCGTCAGGGGCGAGAGAACCGAACGCAAGTGAGAAACCGTCTTTATGTAAGAACTTCTGTCCAGGCGCTGCGATACGCCAGTGCGCCCGCCTATCCACGTTCCGGTCGCCAGCGACGAAAGAATCTGCTTCGTCACGGTGTTTGCCTCTATTATTGACTGGACTGACGGGAACTTGCCTCTCTTGACAAGTTTCTGGTAGTTGTAAGTCATCTTCGCTATAAGGCCCCATCGTCCCAGAAGTATGGAGCGGAACAACTGCCCGAACAGTTCGCCAGACATTAGTAACCGCTTGTTCGAGTAGTGGTCTATGTCATCCTCTGGTGAGAGATCGAGTCTTATGTATATGCACTTCCTGATTATCCTCGCCAGGTATTTGCTCTTCCTTATCCTGTCGCCTACCTCCTGGCCCAGATGGGGCAGCAGGTAGCGGTCAAGGATCTGGTTTACCCTTTCATCTATGTAATCTTTGGTAACCTTGAGTTTCTTGCCTATGTAATCGACCGCTTCCTCCGTCGTTATGACGTCGGTCTCGTAAAGGTTCGTGTAGAACTCGTTAAGAATCTTGTCTTCCCTCGAGACGAGGTCGCAAAGTTCCTTGTCGTTCTCCAGGCCCAGCGCCTTCATGAGGACGACTATCGGCAGCTTCTTGATGTTGGCAAACGAGATGGTTATTTCTCCGTCGGGCTTCATTTCGACCAGGTGACGCTGCTTGAATCCCGACTTCTCGGAGTTTATCCTCACGGACACGCCGCTGTTTTCGGTTTTCTCGAAAATCGGCTTGTTCGAAGTGATTTCCTCGATTAAAACCAGCACGCGTTCGGTACCATTGACGACGAAGTATCCCCCAGGGTCGGTCGGGTCTTCGCCCGCGGCGATCAGCTCTTCGTCAGAGATGCCGGTAAGGTTGCATATCTTGGATTTGACCATGACGGGCAGGTCGCCTACGTGGACCGTTTCCGACTTCTCCTGCACGCCGTTGAAAATGGGAGTGAGTTTGACGTAAATGGGCGCCATGTAGTTCAGGTTGCGTATTCTCGCCTCGTTCGGGTATATCGCTCTGCTCGAGCCGTCCGCTTCGTGGACGACGGGCTTGCCCAAAGCGACCTCGCCGAACTTTATCTTCAGGTCTTCCTTGTCCTGCACGACGCGAATGGTGCCGACCTCATTTATGATTTTCTGCAGGCCGAAGTCAATGAAGTTATTGAAAGACTCGACCTGATATCGCACCCATTCCTTTTCCTTCCCGAAACCGCCAACTATAGTGACAACCGACATACAAATCACACAACTAGCCTGTAATAAACGTATTCTCCGGCGACTTCGGATTTTCTCTTTATCTCGAGGATGTCGCCCTTCTTGGCCTCGATATTCGTGACTATGGGATCAACCTGAAGAATTTTAGGTAATTTTTCTTTCGTGGTTTTGAGTTTTTCGAGAAGCCTCGCCTTCTCCTCGTCTGAAAGGACCCTGAATTTAGGAACTAGGACATGTTCTAAAATGTTAATGCAATCACCCTTTAAACTCACAAGGCTTAGCAGCCGTAGAGGAGTTTTAAGTTTTTAATGGGTATAGTATGGTGTAGGCGTGGTTCGATAACTAAAATAGATAAACTTGTTATTTAAATACTTTTCGGCTTTTGTCGTCTTTTTCCGGCCAAAAAGGCAAAAAACCGGATTTTCAGGGGTTTTGGAGAAAAAAAGAGGGAGTGAGCCCGGCGGGAATCGAACCCGCGACCCCCAGATGTCTTTCCGCACCTTGTTCTGTCATTGGCTTTCGCCAGAAAGCGATAACCTCAGCATACTTTTATCGAACAGATAAAAGTCTGGTGCTCTACCGATTGAGCTACAGGCCCACGCAGCGACAGACGCAGTTTGCGACTGCGTCATACGCTTGCAGCGACAGACGACCTGAAATATAAATTCAAGTCGTCAATTGCTGCGACGCCCTGGCCGGGAGTTTCAGACGGACGCAGATAAAATCTGCGTCATGCGCCTTTGAACCCGGGTCCTCGAAGTGACAGTCCGAGATGATAGGCCACTACACTACCAGGGCAGAGTTTTCTGGTTGATAATATTTCTAATCACGTCCAATATTTATAAATCTGAAAAAAGGCAGGAAAAACACTAAACGGAAAAACGAAGCAAAAAAGATTAACAAGAGGTGAGCAGCTATCTGAGGTTCCCCCTTGTTCAGGAGTACTTTCCAGACCGTCGGAAAGTTTAACTTCCGTGTTCGAAATGGGAACGGGTGAACCTTTCCACTTTGGCCGCTCAATACTTCTATTGCCGGCTACTATTTAAAAGCTTTGCGTCCTGAAAAAAATAGGCCCAGCCTAGAATTTAATCAATATGAGCATTATAGCCATAACTATGCCAGCCAGATAAATCCTGCGCTCGAGTCTTGCAAAGTTAATGCTCATGTAAAATCACAAATGTGAAGTATACTATGAAGAGATAAGTTTTTAAACGTGTTTACCGCCCGGATCGTCCAAAAAACATGGTTTCAGTATTAAAAAAAAGAAGTATCCCCCGGGTGAGATTTCCATACGCGAAAGCTGCTGGTTTTCGCTTAAGCCTTTTCAACAAAAGGCTTATTTTGAACTCACAACCTATCGGTTTCTGAAGCGACTGCGAATGACCAACACACTCGTAAAACCGAGTTTAAGTCACCGTGCGAGAGTCTACAGCCGATCGCTCCACCAGATTGAGCTACCGAGGGATGCACGCAATACGCGTAATATTATATAAACGTCTCCAGAATTTAAATATTGGCCAGACCACGGTCATTATCAGTCGGAGTATAAGAACGGTGGAATCCTTTATCTAAAAATGTTCTTTTTTAGTTTTTTGTTGTCTTTTTGAATAGCACTTGAACCATTAATTGCATTTTGTGTTTCGTGCGCCCATCTATCAGGTTATCAGATGCTTTATGATATCAACATCCGGGTTTGCTGCCTTTTCCGAAGTCCTTGCCTATCGTGACCAGATCGAAAATGTTGACTCCCGAGTCATGGTTTATGTCAGCAGCCACGTTGAAGCCGGAAGTCAAACCGAAGTTTGTGGCGACAAGAACCGCATCGGAAATATCCACGCAGTGGTCCCCGGTCGTATCGCCGGAGCACAACGGGTCAGTGCCGTCGCAATTCTCGTCTGCGCTATTGTCGCATATTTCTGTTGTTGGGTTTATTGATCCTGTGCAGTTGCTCCATTGTCCTGCTACGCAGGTTTGGTTTCCTAGTTTGCAGATTCCTATGTTGTTTGTTCCGCATGTTTTTTTCTGCCCTGCTGTGCAGTTGCATGTAGAGCATAATGAAAGATTAACTCCATATGAATTTCCTTCAGGCAATACTATTGACAAATTGCCATAACTATTCGTAATGGCAGTTGTATTCAGAATTGAATTGATAAATAGATTATAAGTCCTGTCTGGAATAAGACCTGTTTTATTCATGATTGTTGGTTTATCCATCCTTTCTACGTAAAATGTCGTTTTAATATTAGACAGATTCTTTATTACAAACCAATTAGCAGATGCGTTAGAATAACAGTTTTGAGTTGGTGAGATAAATGTGTAGTTTGCAATTGTAATTTTTTGGTTGCAATAATGATATATGTTAAAATTTGATTTATTCATCACGTAGTATTTTGTGTTATTAATTGTTTTTACTAATTCTCGCATATACAATTCATTGCCCGAATAATTTAGATGCACAACATCATAAAGAAGCGAAGTATTCCCTCCCATCAAATACTGAATTTCCATAAAGGGAATCTGATTGTCAATTGCGATTTGCCTTAAGCCAGCATCATATAATGATTGAATTGTGCGATTGTCATAATTTGTTATATATAATGTAGTTGTAGAAGTTATTAGAGTTGTGTTTAAAGCATTGTTTTTTATTCCCTCAAGTAATATCCTGGCATCTCTTGTGTACTCTGAAGCTGATACTCCCTTCGGAATATCATTTATGTTTGGGAGAACATACGCGAAGCGAGGATTGTACGAAACAACGTCATTCATATATCTATTTACAGCACTTGTAGCAGGATTTGGGCACGTGCTAGCTAAGCAAGACCCGTCTATCCCTTTATTCACGGAGGTTAGATTCCAAAATGAGTAATTTGTAGCTAATTCTAAAGCCGCAGGTGCGATGAAACTTCCACGAGGAAACCCCCTCATTACAGAATCACCAAGGCCAAGAAGAGTATTATTCCAAGAATTGACTGCGGGTGTCGTGCCGTTCACTGTTATATTAATGTTTGGAGTGAAGTCCCCGAACCATTCCACTCCCTCTTTAAGCATCCTCCATCTTAGTACATATGTTCCGAGCTTGGATGGAGCGATGATGGTGAACCTGAACTCCTTGCTCGACCCGGGATTCACTATCTCACCCTGATTAAGAAATGCTCCGGAAATAACCCAAACGCTGTCATTCCCTGATTGAATCCCCAGACGATGAGAACTCGCCTTAGTCCATGCCGTCGTACCAGTATTATTCATGGTGACAGAGATATTATAATTTTTTCCAGCAGCCATCCTTGTTGGAATAGACTGTGAGACGAACCGAGCATTATTCACAGGAGGCTGAGTCGTATTTTGATACTTGCAGCTTTGATTGCACAGCCCGGTTCCTGGTGCCTTGCCATTGCAGGATTGTGATGCGTTGCAGGCGGAATCACAGAGGTTATTTCCAGAACCGCCAGGCCTTACTGTTAATGTACCATTGCATTTTGCTTGTTCCGCGTTTCTATAGCTGACTCCGTTCACCCCGCAGAATGGATTCGGGTCCTGGATGCTGCACATGACTTCTTTCCCCCAGGCTTTATGCTGGGCCAGCATATCAGGGACATGCAAGCCAATTCCCAAGCACTTCATTGTGGTGGCTGAAAGATATGCATTATAAGCCGCGGCAGTAGAATATGTGAATCCTATCACTCCTACCACATCAGAATCAGATTTAGCCCAATCATAATACCATTGCTGCTGGCAAATGCTCGGTATCTGACTTATGCCCCAGCCTCCGCCATATTGATTGCACTTAAAATTCTGCGGTATCAAAAGTATTTTTTTGGAGGAATCAGAATGAACAACCCTATCAATCTCGGCCAATTGTTCCGCTGTACATCCATCGGGATAAGGCTCATCACAAGGGGCATATTGGATTATAGTGCCGCCGGATTTAACCCAATAAAAAACATCGTTCATTTGATCAAGGAAAGATTGTTTATTAGCGGCATTGCATGCGAAAGGGTTTGTATGCGAAGCTTCATAATCAGTGGTGAAAAAGTATGGGTCAAGGGCTATAAAGTCTAATTTTGGATTATTGAGAACTGATCTGCCGCCATCGCCGCCCCAAGCCACATTAAAAACAATAAATGTCTCTATATTTGGAAAGTATTCTTTTGATAGATTGATAATCAAATCAACTCTTTCTGGATGATGTATAAACTCAAAATAATTATACGTGTTTGGCTCATCCATCAAATAAAATGACCAGACTTTATCAGCATTAGCGCCAAGATTAGTCTTTATCTTATCGAGGCAGCTTCGCCACACACTTTCTGATTCCCAAAAATTATGTGCATAATAAGATGTAAGCGAAAGAATTATCTTATGACCATTATTATATGCAAAATTTATATTCGTGTCATAAGTCTTATTGCTGGTATCACAGGAAGCACCAATAAAAACGATGTTCGTGAAGAGGGAGAGATTCGCCTCTTCTGCGGTGCCGGTCCTCACAGGGGCGCCATAAAATCCATAATATTTTAAGTTGGTCGAAGAAGCTTGCGCGATTCCGATAGTATTTTCAAATAGACATGAAATGATTAAGACGACGGTAGTAATTACTAATAAGAGAATGGGCCTCTTCATAAAAACAATAATCATAAATATTATATATAAAACAATAAATTTGCGTTAAGTCTATACAAGGTTGCCAAAAAATAATCGATTCTGGGAATTTAAAATAAAAGTATTGAAACAAAGTCCTGATTTATCCGTATTCGATTCTTAAAAAATTATTCGGCCGCTTTACTCCAGGATGACTTCACGAGAGAAGACTTTTGTCTTCCCTTCGCTTTCTTCCATGCCCGTCCTGTAGGAAATGTATGCCCTCGGCATCTTGAGCTGCGCCTCGACGAGCGGCTGAATCTTGTATGAAAGGTAAATCTGGCTTCTCGGCTTCATGTCGCCGAGATTCCAAAAGAGCTCGGTCCCGTATTCCGTTTCCCTTATGACCGGCTTGGGCCCGCCAAACTCGGGAAGGACTTTGCCGAGCGCCGTTACCCTGTCCTTGACTATGACGTTCTTCAGGTCGCTCATGACAGGGCCCTTTATCTCGAGAACTATGATGTGTTCGTTCCTCTTTTTCACGTGGCTCTTCTTTATCGACGGCGCCCTGACCTTGACCGCGCCCATTCCCAGAAGAGCGACAAGGCAGAATATCATGATGAAGGAGCCGATGACGAAGGGTAGCCTGCTTATGTTGTATACGAATGAGACGCTCTTGCCAACTGCAAGACCCTCGACCCTCCAGTTGTAGCTGACGGCGCTGCCATCTATGAGCGTGCTGGACGGTGTGTCGACAAAGCCAACATACTGGTTCGCCTGCACGCTGTCAGAAGCGACGTAGTCTTCAGGTGTGTTGCCTTCATTCGTGACTGTTATTATGACATCCTGTCCAAAAGGCGTGGAAACGACTTCCTTCTTGGTCACGACCTCGTGTATGGCAGTGACTGCGAACGAACTCTGCGCCTTCACGCCGAATTCCGGCATGTCGACCTTGACTATGTAATTGCCGGCGAGAAGTTCGCCGAGTTCGAATGCCTGGGTGATGACCCCTATACCACTGACCTGCTTATTCATTTCAAAATGCTTTACAAGGTTGCCGCCGGCATCGAAAACATCGAAAGGTATTTTCACGGTCCTGCTGCTCTTGGACGTGACTTTCGCCTCCACCAGAAGCTGGGTTCCAGTGATTTCGCTTTTCAGTTCCTTGACGTCGAACTCCTTTTCCGGAATAACTGTAAGCTCTATGGCTTTGGAGTCAATCCTTTCAGTGTGGTCTTTCGCATAAACAATGACGCTGTAGTCGTATTTCCCCTCGAGAGTCGGGTAGAAGAAAAGGCCTATGTCCTGGCTTTCGCCGCCGGCAATGGTCGTGAAATAGCCGCCCAGGTTAAGCCATTCGAGATGCGGGCCGGTGACCGTTATCACGAACTCCTCGGACATCGGGTAGTCATTATTTATCTGTATATTATACCACCCGTTCTGTCCAGTCTCCACTTCGACTGAAGAAGGCGAGACGCTTATCTCGACGGCGCGCGCGGGACTTGCAAAAAATGCGAGCGAAAAAATTGACAAAACACAGACTAATAGGACTAGCTTTTTCATACTTCTTTATATCGCGTGCAGATTTAAATTATTTCATTGAGCCTGCCGCGACGGCGAATGCGGTTTTTTGGATTTTTTCATGAAAAAAATTATAAAAACAGCACTGACAATTAAGGATTATGAAAGATGCGCTAGTCCTGCTGATAAATCTCAAGACGTATGACGAAGGCACGGGAGCGAACGCGCTGAAACTTGCGAAAGCCGCTTTCTCACTAGGGAAAGAAAAGGTAGAGATAATATTCGCAGCGCAGGCAACCGACATAAGAATGCTTTCGAAAGAAACGCACATTCCAATTTTCGCGCAGCACGTCGACTCGGTGAAGTTCGGCTCGAGCACGGGATGGATTCTGCCGGAAGCCGTAAAATCCGCTGGAGCTAGCGGCACGCTGCTCAACCATTCCGAAAGGCGCATCGATTTCGAAACCGCGAAGCGCTCGCTAGCAAGATGCCGCGAACTGGGCCTGCGCGTGGTCATGTGCGCCGAGTCGCCTGAAAAAGCGCAAGAGCTCGCGTCGCTAAGGCCGGATTATATTGCAATAGAGCCGCCCGAACTCATAGGCGGCGACATCTCGGTATCGAAGGCGAAACCAGAAGTTATAACTGAATCCGTGCAGAAAGTCCACGCGGTCGCGCACGTCCCTGTCCTCTGCGGCGCTGGCGTCAAGGATGGCGAAGACGTGCGCAAAGCGCTAGCGCTAGGCGCGAAGGGCATACTCGTCGCTTCCGGCGTCGTCAAAGCGAAAAACCCTGTGGAAGCGATAAAAAATCTTCTGGTCGGGTTCGAATAAGGAAATGAAGAAATATGTACAAGCATCATGTTTATTCTACATCCAGGATGAACTGGATAAAAAAGAGCAAGGCAAAAACGTCAGGATGCCTTTTCTGCCGCGTCGCTAGAGACGACCCGCACGTCGAGAAGGAAATTATTTACAAGACAAAAGATATCATGGTCGCGATGAACATCTATCCTTACAACACGGGACATCTGCAAGTCGTGCCATTAAGACACGTGGAAAAGTTCGAGGAGCTGAGCGAGAGCGAGATAGCGTCGCTTTTCGTCATGACGCAGAAATGCGTGAAGCTTTTGAAAAAAGTCCTGAATCCCGACGGCTTCAACATCGGCATGAACATCGGAGGCGACGTCGCGGGCGCGTCTGTCATGCATCTCCACGTCCACGTGGTCCCGCGCTTCGTCAGGGACAGTGGCTTCATGGAAGCCGCATGCGAAACTAAAGTCCTGCCGCAGACCGTCAGCCAAGTCGCAGAAAAACTAAAGAAGGAAGTTAAGATGCTAAAAAGTGAGTGATTCATTCAAAGAAGCCGAGCTTGTTCATAATTTGTCTGACTTCCGGTGAAAATGAATCCAGATTGATGAAATTTTTGATTTTTATATGGCCACGGTTTCTCTCGGCAAAATCCATTAAACTTTCCATGAAATATGATGCTCCTTTTGCGAAATCTTTTCTGGCAACATCTGACGCAATTTCCTTCTCACGCCCCATGAAACTTTTCTCAAACAGCCTGTAAAGTCTGAAATTAGACAGCTTACCACCAACAGTCAGATAGCCTTTGTATTTGTCGTTTGTAATGTCTGGGTTGAGGAGATTTATGCGCAGTAATTTTTCTTCACCGTGTCTTATATCACTGCTTCTAACTAAATGCGCAGGTAAAAACGTACCTCTTTGAGTAAGCATACCATCTTCTATAGCGACATGAATACCTGACTCGCTGAAATCTATTCCTGTATTACTGGCTTCTCCGAAAGGTCTATATGCAATGGACGGAAATCCGTTTCGGTATGTTGTTTCTATTACAGAAACAGGAGCGAATTTAGCATCCTGAACGTAATTCTGGCTTGGCATAAACAATCGCTGGAACCAAGCTTTTTAAAAGTATCGTTTTCACTACTTTTTGGTTCTCTATATATGTATATAATATATCCAACGCTCTTGGTGCTGAGGCGTTCAGGGTGCTATTTTCTGGTTTTCTTTGCTTTCTTTTCTCCCCTGACCACGAACTTCTTGTCCAGCTCATTCATTATCTCGACTATGCCGCCGTATTCCAGCTCGCTGTATGACAGCATCGCCGGGCCTGAGAACCCTTGCCTGCGGATTTCCAGCGCTTTCTTCGACACGCGCTTTCTCACGAAGTCCCAGAACGGATGGTCGAACGCGTCCGCCGCCTCGGTAAGCTTGCCGTTATGGACGCAGAAAGCCGCGCAGCTCACGATGGGCGGGCCGTCGAAGAACGAGATGGGTGAATTAAGCTTGACCGGCATGAGCGGGCCCGTGTGGGAACCGCGCATGAATCCCGCTACATAATGGCCTATTGCGAATGGCGACAGCACCTCGCCAGTCGCCGGGAAATCTTTCTGCACGCGCACCAGCATGACGGGATCGTCCTTGCCCACGTATTTTCCCGCGATGTTGTGCAGGCGCGTCGTGCTCACGGAGGCGGCCTGATCCCTCGTCGCTCTCGAATGGATTGATTCGACGACGAACCTGCCGTTGTCGCGCAGCAGGGCCGCTATCTTATACATGTCTTCGGGCGTGTTGAGCTCGATGACGCGGTCGCCTTTCGTGTTCTCGACGTCCATTATCGTGTACTTGAATCCCTTTCCAAGGCTGCTGCTCAAAAGAAGGCCTGCGCAGTGCATGGGATCCGTGAACGCTAGGTAAAGAGGCAGGTTGTACGCGCCGGGCTCAGTCTTGTCCGCGGCGAAGAAGAGGAACGCCTCGTTCGGCCTCTCTTCAATTTCGAGCTCCGCGACAGCCGGGCCCATGCCTTTCACGTTCCCTGAAAACGAGTCTTTAAGCAAATCCTGGCCGGCGCCGTAAAGGCCCTGATCTTTCGCGGTCTGAGTTCCCGCCTTGAAAGCGTCCCAGGCCAGCTTGTGTATTTTTTCGCTCTCGCACCCCAGCGCATGGGTCATGAGAATCGCTATGTCGTCTCCTGTGTAGCTTATATAATAATCCTTGAGCAGGTCCTTGCCATACTCTGCTATGAACTCGCGCACCGTATCGAGGACCCTGGCGCTCGGTTTTATGTGGCCCCCTATGCTGCCTATGTCCGCCTTTATCACAGAAATCGTAACCTTCATGCCAACACCTCTCTTAGATGAAACTGATACATGTAAAATACATTGATAATTTATTCTGAAAACAGAACAATAAAAAGTTTTGGATTCGCTGTTCACTGGGTTTTTGCTTCCTGCTTCGCTTCCATGGCCTTGGCCGAGCTTATGCTAGTGTAGCCGCACTTGCCGCAGTAAAGCCTGTTCTTGTGCTTCGAGAGAAACACGCCTCCGCCGCATCTGGGGCAGAAGTTGTTCTTGCGCGTGAACGTGTCGCCCTTGAGCTCGTATTTCTTCCAGATTTTTATCGTCTCGTGCTTGCGCCCTTTGCGCACGCGCTTGCCTTTCGTCCTTACTTTCTTTTCCTTTCCCATTTATCCACCTATGAATATTATACTAATACTTTATACTGCTACTCGGCCGTGAGCTCGAATTTCCCGGCGCGGAATCCCTTTTTCGTGTGCATCTTGTTGCATTGCTTGCATAACAGGCGGAGATCGACTTTTTTGGTCGGTTTGCCTTCTCCGGTCGGCTTCGGTCTGGGGAAAGAGCCGTAGCCGTCCATCTTCCGCTTGAAGCGCCTCTGCGACTGCGACAGCGGGTGCGCGCTGGAGCGGCCTTTTCTCTTCGCCTGCTTTACCAGATGTTCCGTGTGCTTCTTGCACTTGGGACAATATGTATTGACAGTTTTAGGGAATTTCATGCTCGCACCTATATAACAACTTATAATACTCATGTCAATTTATAAACTTATTCGCTTCCAAGCCCGGCTTTTATGCGCACAGACAGGTTTTAAATTTCTTATCTTTTAACAGATAACCATGCCTTCGATGCACTGGTTCAGACACTGGGACAAGATATTCTGGCTGTTTTTCATACTCATGTGTCTCGCTATCGCTATCGGTGGCGTGACTGGGCTGGTATCCGCCGAATTTTTCGTCGTGCTGGGCATATTCATGGTTATAATGGGCGCGGGCAAGCTAGCGTCTGAAATAACGCACAGGAAGGTCATGAACTACCAGGACGACATCTACAAGAAGCTGCACCAGATGTCCCAGCATATCGAGAAGACATTCGAGCTGGCGAGCATGAACAAGGAGAAAACCGAGTTCCGCATAGGCAAGCTGCACCAGAGCAGAAAGGACATGGACAAGAAGATAGACAAGAACTACCGCGACCTCGCCAGAAAAATAATCGACGTCGAAAACAAGCTCAACAAGATGAACAGAACGTTGGGCAACAAGAGATTTTGATTCACTCGAATTCTATGGTTCCCGGCGGCTTGTTGGTGATATCGTATACGACGCGATTGACTTTCTTGCCTAAGACGTTCGTTATTTTGACCGAGATTTTATCAAGCACATCATGAGGGATTTTAGAGTAGGAAGCGCTCATGCCGTCGATGCTCTCGACCGCCCGCAGGGCAATCATGTAGCCGTAGTTGCGCAGGTCGCCGTGCACTCCGACGCTTTTCACCGGCAAGAGAGCGGCGAAATACTGCCATGGCTTCGACACTTTTTTTTCGGCGAACGCTTTTTCCATCTCCCCGTCCATTATCGCGTTCGCTTCTCTCGCGATCTCGACGTTTTCTCGAGTCAGCTCGCCTATGACGCGGACTGCGAGGCCGGGACCGGGAAACGGCTGGCGCTCATGAACCTCGATGTTCAGGTGCTTCGCGACTTTCCTGACTTCGTCCTTGTAAAGGTCGCGCAGCGGCTCGACTATCTTAAGGCCCATCACTTCCGGGAGGCCGCCGACGTTGTGGTGCGATTTTATCTTGTCGCGCACGCCGCCGCCGGATTCTATCCAGTCCGGAGCTATCGTTCCTTGTATGAGATATTCCGCCTTCTCTTCGCTGGCGATGCGCTCGAACACGCGGATGAATCTCTCGCCGATTATTTTTCTCTTTTGTTCCGGCTCTGTCACGCCTTTGAGCGCTGTGAAAAACTCGTCTTCCGCTTTCACGACGCGCAGGTTGAGGCCTATGCGCTCGAGCATGCATTTGACTTCGTCGGGCTCGCCCTTGCGCATGAAGCCCGTGTCGACGAAAACCGCTATCAGGTTCTTGCCTACAGCTTCCTTAGCCAGCGCGGCCGCGACCGTCGAATCGACGCCGCCGGAGCACGCGATTATGGCTTTGCCTTTTATGCGCTCTCTCAAACGTTCGGTTTCTTCTTTGACAAATTTATCGACGTTGAACATGATATCACCTTATTCATGCTTATGTTTCTTCTCGCTGTGCTGCCTGCATATCTCGATGAAATTCCTGAATATGTCGTCGCCGAATTCGCAGTCCTCCACTTCAGGGTGGAACTGCAGGCCAAATAAAGGTTTGGTGCGATGGTGTATGGCCTGTATCCTGCAGTTGACTGAAGAAGCGAGAATCTCGAATTCTTTCGGCAGGTCCTTTATCTCGTCGTTGTGCGATTCCCAAGCCGTGAACTTTTGCGGCAGGTTTCTGAAGATGGGCGAGGCCTTGTGTATCTCGACTTCCATCCTGCCGAATTCCGGGATATCAGATGGCCCTGCGGAGCCGCCGTAATGCAAAGCCATGAACTGGTGGCCTACGCAGATGCCGAGTATGGGAAAATCGCCCTTGTCTATGTATTCGCCTATGTTGCCGAGCTTCGCCGATTCCCAGCCTATGCGCGCGGCGCCGCCCGAAAGAACGAGGCCGTCGACATCCTTTATTTCGTCCAGCGACGTGTCATTGACTATTATTTTTGTATCCACGCCCAAGTCGCGGAGAACGCGCCATTCCCTGTGCGTCCACTGGCTGCCGTTGTCGACGACAAATATCTTCATGTTTCAAATACGCTTTTGGTAAATAAAGCTTTTATGCAACAGACAACATTAATGAAAACGTACCCGCAAAAACAAAAAGGTAAAGGTTTTTAAACTACGTTCTTGATAAAATATTATGCAGAAGAAAACGAAGTTTATTGTCGTAACCGGAGGGGTTATTTCCGGTCTCGGCAAGGGGATATTCACTGCTTCTCTGGGAAAGCTGCTCCAGTCCAAGGGGTTCAACGTCGTGCCGATAAAGATTGACCCCTACATGAACGTCGATGCGGGAACCATGAACCCGATAGAGCATGGCGAAGTCTTCGTTCTTGATGACGGCGGCGAGGTGGACATGGACCTCGGGAATTATGAGCGCTTCCTTGACATTACTCTGCGCAGCGAGAACAACATAACCACTGGAAAAATATATCACAAGGTCATAGACAAGGAACGCGAGGGCAAATACCTCGGCAAGACCGTGCAGATAATACCGCACATCACTGACGAGGTCCAGAGCTGGTTCAAGAAAGTCGCTGCTAGCTACGATGCGGACATCGTGCTCATAGAGATAGGCGGGACCGTGGGCGACATAGAGAACCTCGTTTTTCTGGAGGCATGCAGGCAACTCTCGATGAAAGACGACGTGATTTTCGTGCACTGCACCCTGGTGCCCGTGATGAACGTCGTCGGCGAGCAGAAGACGAAGCCGACGCAGCAGAGCGTGCAGAAGCTCAGGGAAATAGGCATAATGCCGGATTTCCTTTACTGCAGGTCCGCCGAGCCGCTGAAGCAGAAGATAAAGGAGAAGATATCGCTCTTCTGCGGCATACCGGAGGGGAATGTCATATCGGGCCCGGACGTTGACAACATATACAGGGTGCCGCTCCTGCTGGAGGACGAAGGCGTAACGAGAAAGGTCCTGGATAAACTCGGCCTGCAGGCCACCAAGAAGGACATGAAGGACTGGGAAGAGCTTGTACGTAACATCAGCTGTGCGAAGAGGACTGTGAACATAGCCATAACGGGCAAATACACTGAATTGCACGATTCTTATGTTTCAATAATGGAGTCGCTGAAATCCTCATGCGGCAACGTAGGCGTGAAAATGAACGTCAGATGGATAGAGACAACCGATATAGAAAACAAAAAAGTGAGTGCTAAAGAAGCGTTAGAAGGCATAGACGGCATCATCGTCCCTGGCGGCTTCGGCCCGCGTGGCACGGAGGGAAAGATAGAGTGCATACGCTACGCCAGGGAAAACAACATTCCCTTCCTCGGCCTTTGCTACGGCTTCCAGCTGGCGACCATTGAATTCGCCAGGAATGTGTGCGGCATGAAAGATGCGAATTCAACCGAGATAAACGAGAAGACGCAGCATCCTGTCATAGACCTGCTACCTGAACAGAGGAAGATTTACAAGAAAGGCGGCACCATGCGTCTGGGCGGCCACGACGTCATAATCAAGAGCGGAACTAAAGCGCATAAAATCTACGGGGCGCTCAAGGTAAGGGAGCGCTTCCGCCATCGATGGGAGTTCGTTCCGAACTACAAGGAAAAGATAGAATGCAAAGGCATCGTTTTCTCCGGCCACGACTCATCCGGCGAGATAATGCAGATACTGGAACTGCCTGGCCACCGCTTCTTCATGGCTTCCCAGTTCCACCCGGAATTCACCACGCGCGTGCTGAAGCCGAACCCGCTGTTTCTCAACTTCATAAAGGCTTCAGCGGGCAAAGAACAATGAAAGTTTAAATTTACACAATCCAAAGTTCTGTATTGTCCCGGTGGGAATTTGAAATCTGACCTGACAAAAAAAGAAGCTTGCGGAGTTTTTGGCGTACGTTCCTTTGACGAACAGAATGTTTCCAGGATTATTTACAACGGGCTCATTTCTCTCCAGCACAGAGGTCAGGAAGCATGCGGCATCGCTACTTTAAACGAAAATCAAATACATGTGCAAAAGTCGCTGGGCCTCGTATCCACTTCATATTCGGACAGGGCTCTTTCCGAACTCGAGGGCAGAATAGGCATAGGCCACGTGCGCTATTCGACTGTAGGTACGTCGACCGTTACGGACGCGCAGCCATTCAAGATAGGATATCCCAGGAATGGCATTGTCCTCGCTCACAACGGCAACCTTGTCAATTACGTAGAAATGAGGAACGAGTTGCTGAAGAATGGCAGAAACCTCGAATCGACGTGCGACGCGGAGATAATCGCGCACAAGGTCGCTGACGAGCTGATAAGAACGAAGGACATCGAGAAGGCTGTTTATAATTATATGGAAGCTGCTGAAGGCTCGTATTCGACCGGCATGTTCACAGGCGAGCGCGAGCTCATCGCCTTCCGCGACCCGAACGGCATAAGGCCGTTCAGCTTCGGCGTGAACGATAAGGCGGCGATGCTTTCTTCGGAGAGCGTTGCGATAAACGTCAACGGAATCGAGAATGTTCAGGACGTAAAGCCCGGCGAAATGATAATTTTTCACGAAGACGGCAAGACCGAGAGAAAATGCATCATGAAGGGTGAGGGCAAACACTGCATGTTCGAATATGTTTATTTTTCCAGGCCCGACAGCACGATAGAGGGCAGGAGCGTTTACGACGTGAGGATAGAGCTGGGCAAGAACCTGGCCAAAGAGTACGCTTCAAACGCGGACATAATAGTTCCGGTTCCGGACACGTCGCGTTCTGCTGCAGAAGGGATTGCCAGGCAAACTGGCATACACGTTGCCGAGGGTCTTATGAAGAACCGCTACGTGCACCGCACTTTCATCATGCCTGAGCAGAAGACGCGCTCGCTCATGGTGGAAATGAAACTGAACCCCATAAGGTCGATACTCAAGGACAAGCACATCATACTCGTCGACGATTCAATCGTGCGCGGGACCACCATGGAGAAGATAGTGAGCATGGTCCGCAAGGCAGGCGCGAAGAAAATAGACCTTTTCATCACGTGCCCGCCGGTGATTTCTCCGTGTTTTTACGGTGTTGATATAGCGACGCACAATGAACTGATTGCAGCGAATCATTCGATTGCGGAAATACAGAAGAAGCTCAACGTCGACAAGCTGTGCTACCAGAGCATGGATGGCCTCGTAAAATCGATAGGCCTTGGTAACAACATATGCAAAGCCTGCCTGACGGGCGAATACCCGACGTGCAAGGCCCAGAAAATTGCGGACAAGATGAAGACGCAGAAGTCGCTCACACACAAGAGATACTACGAGATGGATCACTGCTAATGATGTTTACTCTTTCTCTTCGGCGTAT
The DNA here is from genome assembly GCA_026397315.1 of Candidatus Aenigmatarchaeota archaeon. Classification (GTDB taxonomy): domain Archaea; phylum Aenigmatarchaeota; class Aenigmatarchaeia; order QMZP01; family QMZT01; genus JBGPQP01. The sequence goes on from JAPLVC010000001.1 coordinate 202,106, forward strand.
TCGCTGTTGAGCAACTCCCAGATTTTGTTCGCTTTTACCTCTCCGATGCCCTCGACTTTCATGAGTTTTTTCCGGTCGGCCGAGAAAACGCGCCTGGGCGTCTTGAATTTCTTTAGCAGGTTCCTGCCCAGTTTTGTGTTTATGTCGGGCAGGCCGGCAACGAGAAATTCCTGGTGGTCGCTTGTTGTTTTTTTCTTCTCCGGGCAGCGAACCGCGACAGAACGCTTTTCGTCAGACTGCTCCCTGCGGGCTATCCAGTATATCTGCTCCGCCGTCTCTCTAGCGTCGCTGGTCCAGATTATGGGAATATGATGGTCTATCGCTATCGAAGCGAGTGCGCCTCTTATGGCGTTGGGATGGACGTCGCGGTCCGAGAACAGCCTCGAGACGTCACCCTCGACAATGAGCACGGGCTTTTCAAAACATTCTTTCATCTCCGCGACCTGCCTGAAAATCCTGCGGTCTATCATCGACTGGACGAAATCGCTCACAGTCTTCCTCTCGACAACGACCCTGTCCGAGCAGATGAAGTCGCCCGTCTTCAGCTGTTCGCATGTGAGCTCCGCGTCGGTGTCCTTGAGATGCAAGAAAACGTGGTTCTTCGTCTCCCTGTGATCAACAAATATTTTTATTTTCGGTTGTGCCTCTGCCATAAAGAATAATTGCAGTCAAATAATATATTTGACTCGCTTCCCTGCAGCAGCATTTTGATAAGTTTTTATACGGGCGGGCCGGAATTATATAATATGAGTATCAAAAACACAATAGGCAAAAGGAAGGGAGCCATAGAGTTGAGCTTGGGGTTCATCGTGACTGTCGTCTTCGCAGTCGTTCTTCTGAGCCTTGCAATAGTATGGTTAAGAGGCATGTTCGCCAACATCGACGTCGTTGCAGTGGACTTGACGACACAAGCACAGGAAGAAATAGGCAAGACCTTCAGTGAAACGACTTCGAATTTCGCGGTAAGGCCCGCGAGACCGGACGTCACGAGAGGGACGTCACTGAAAGTCCAGGCTGGTATCAAAAACAACGACCCGAGCGGAAAAACGCTTAGATACGTGGTAAACATAAAGGCTGGTAACACAAACACACAAGTCACCAAAGAAGAGATGACAAAGTGGATCACACAGACCACGGAAACCGCGGCTGGCCCGAATCAAATCGCTTACAGGGACGTCGTAATAACGATACCACAGAGCGCAGAAACAGGCGCGTACATGTTCGACGTTTTCGCATGCGCTTCGGAAACATCGGGCTTGGACCCGGCAACCTGTGACACGACCAGCAACAACCTATGGGGAGTGCCTCAGACTCTCACGGTTAATGTGAAGTCCAGCTAAACCATTTATTCTCCCCCTTTACATTATTTAATAATGGACGTGTCCCTGGTTTTCGGCATAATATTCGCATCTATAGTCATGGGTCTGATTGTTTTTTTCGGCTACAACTACATAAATCAGATGATGATGCTGAGCTGCCAGTCGCAACTGGGCCAGCAGATTGAAAAGATGGATAGCACGATAAAGTCGACTCTTACGCTCTCGAAGGGCTCTGCCCAGGAATTCGACATACTGCTGCAGAGCAATTGCGTCACTAAGATATGTTTCGTGGACCCTGAGCAGGCTTCGATAGAGAACGAGGCCGGCGGCTGGATGCCCGACGAGTTCACCGCATATTTCGCCTCGCGCAACAAGTTTAACGTCATCATATTCAAGCCGGACAATGGGATGGACGGCTATGAAATAGCTAAGCTGAAGCCCTCCGCCAACTTCTGCCTGACATCTTCGAAAAAGGTGATTTTCAGGAACACGGGCGTGCTGGTCGACGTCGGCCCGCCAAATGCTTAGCGGATCCGTGGTGCGCAAATGTTAAGCGTCTTCGATATTTTCAAAATAATTCTCGGGATAATAATATCGGTATTTATCATATTCGTCGTCATGAAATTCGTCGGCTCATACATGGAAATCGGCGAGTCGGGCAGACAGGTCTCTTTGATGGTCAACTTCAAGAAAACGGTCGAGAACGTCTACACCACGGGTATATCAACCGACTTCGAACTCAAGGAGAGCGAAATTCTCGATTACAGGCCGCCGTTAATCGAGACCGAGAGCACGGTCATTGACACCAGTCCCACGCCAACGTTGCTGCTGCCAGGCAAAAAGCTCTCGGTTGGTAGGGTTGATTACGAAATTGGGTGGTGGAAGTTCTATGTCATAGAGGCGCTGCCTGACACGAAAATAATATTTGTCGTTCCGGAGGCGGACGAGACGACGTGGGCCCTGGTGGGCAACATCACTAAGGCGCTTCCGTCGACTGAGAACACTGAAACCAAGGTCTGGTTCGGCGTTGGATGCACCAACAAGACTGCCCCGAATTTCGGATGGGAAGGAAAAAAATTCACGGACAGCATTATTCCGGGCATAATATCCATCAAAAAGGAATTCGAGCTCTGCGAAAATGCGGCATACTGGAAAGAAAAAGACTATAAGCTGGTCACCATAACGCAGACGCCGGGTGAAGAAGATTTCGTTGTAAAGCCCGGCGATAACGGCATAGGCCACGTTTACATAAAGACAGACGATGGCTACAGCGATTACATTTACAGGAACAACATCGACATCGCGGCTTTGCTGCTGGGCGGGCAGATATTTTACAGGTACATGAGCGGGAAATTCCTGAGCGAGCTTGACGTCGCCGCCAGCGTCGCGCAGAAGGAGTATGGCCTTCTGATGACTAACACGGAAATAGCCAGGCGATGCAGCAAAGACGTCAGCGACTTCCTGGCGATTCTGGACGCGATAAGAGAAACGATACCTAAGGTCAAGGACGGCCAGAACGAGGAGTTAATCGCGGAATTTGCCGGGTATCTGGGGGATTCGCGGGCGAAGTTCAGGCAACTCGAGAGTGAGGGATGCGCATGAAAACGAAGGGACAGATGCACATGATGGAATACGTGCTGCTCAGCTTTTTCGTCCTGCTCATAATAGTCGTCGTCACTTTTTTCCTCACTGGATGGCAGATAAGCTCGACGCGCTCGGAGCGCAGGGAAGTCGAATACCAGAAAGCGGAATTCCTGCTGCGCACGATAGCCAACTCGCCGTACATAAACAGGAATACGTACAAGGAAGGCTCGATGCTTGAGGACTCTAAGCTCACGTCGATAACGTGCGAAGAGTTCCAAACGCTTTACGGCACCGGCTGGTATGCCGAAATCGAAATTCCCGGTTTCAACGATGCCTGCCTGCCTGACGTCTATCCGTTGTGTGGCAGCTGGAGCTACTGCAAAGACGAAAGTAAAGAAGCGATGATATTCGACATACCAGTGAACATATACAGGAAGATGACTGGCGCAGTCGACGCAGGATTCCTGAGGGTAGGAGTGTATATAAATGCGAATTAATGAGTATCAGAACTGCACCAGGAAAGGCCAGACGAGCATAATGCTCATAGTCCTCGTAGTCGTAATATTCTTCGTCATAGGTATATTCCTCCTTGTCTCGTCCATAAAGCCCGTTAACAACGAATATTACAACCTCTATGCACACAATCTGCTGCTTTCGGTTCTCAGGAGCAACACCGGATACGGAGGATACTGCGACACGTATTCGGCAACGATTTCATGCGCCTACATGACTTCTTACAGGAAGTGCGGCGGCGTTGAATGCAGCAACCTTTCGGCGGAAATAGTACCTCAACTCATAGAGCGCCTGATAAAGCCCAGCATGGATTACTGTATGATAATCGAGCCTGAAAACGGCACCTTTGGCAGCCAGATTGTTTACGGGCCGCGGTGCGACGTGGTCATGGGAAAGAAGTCCGTGTGGACGGCCAACGAGAAGATTCTGCAGTACGGGGCGAACCTCAACATCCGCATGACGATAGCCGAGACGTAGACAGCAAAACTCTTAGGACAATAGCCCAATAAAAATCTTTTTGTCAATTTTTTATAATATTATGAAAGATGTACCCGACGGTATGGCCACGACATCCGATGTGGCAAACTATCTTGGCATTTCCCCAACAACTGTCAGAAGATACTTGACTCCAGCAGATAAACTTGGTAATAGTAATGTGTACAAATGGAGCGACGTCAAAAAGCTAGAAATTGAGATGGGCCACACATCGGATGCTACAGAAGCTCTTTCGCCTGAAAATATTGGAATTGATACAGGGTCTTTTGACGCAAGCGCCGTTTTATACGATGCATTGAACCGGCTATCAAAAAACATCAGAAGAGTCACTCGGGAGAGAAACGGGCTAAAAGTCGAAGCCGCCCTTGGCCCTAATGGCAAGTACACTGGAGATAACGTGGTAGAAGGCGTGACCCATGTCACCAGATATAGAAGAAGTGTTGAATCTGCAGAACTTTTTAAATACATCCCGTTGGAAGATTTGGTCAAAAAGAGAGTGTTCACTCCTTCTTATGACATGAAAAAACTGCGCAAAATAGGACCAAACCTTGTTTCTAGAGTTGTCATAGCAACGCTGAAAGACATTGAAAAATATTGCAAAGAAAATGGTATAGAAATTGAAAAAATTGGCAGGAAAAAACTGGCAACCTTGACCAGCGACTTTAGAAAGAAAACAAAGACAAAAATACCGCCAGTAATACTCAAAGAAATGATAGAAGACCGTCACTATGGAAAGATCAGTGCCGGTGCTGTAAGGGACTATGCTACTGATATTCTGAAAAGTTGCATCAAAAAGACACCATACACGAGAGAACTTAAAGTAAGACTCACGGCTGAATACAGAAACTCTGTGCAAAAAATCATAGAAGAAGTTGAAAATAATGCTACGAAACAAACTGAAAGCGAGATAAACAGACTTTTCGGCATAGATGATATTTAAAACGCGGCCCGACTATTTCTCATATGAAACCGCGCATGTCCGTATACATCGAGACTTACGGCTGCACTGCCAGCCAGGCGCGCTCTGAAATAATGGAAGGTGCACTGGCGGCGAATCAGATGGCTATGGTCAAGCATCCTGCCAGAGCGGATGTTATTCTCCTAAACACGTGCATAGTCAAAACGCCCACGGAAAACAGGATACGTGACAGGATAAAATCATTGGTCAAGAAATATCCGCACAAAACCCTTGTCATTGCTGGTTGCGCAACCGATGTCGGGTTTTTCAGAAACATCGCACCCAACGCGCTTTTCCTGTCCTCGCATAAGCCGGAAGAAGTGACTAAACTACTTCTGAAAAAGACTAATGAAAAAACTGGTAAAATGAGAAAGAACCCGCTGGTCGGGATAACAGAGATATCAAGCGGGTGCCTGGGAAAATGCTCGTATTGCATCGTCAGGCTGGCCAGGGGCGAGCTAAAGTCGAAAAGCCCGGACGAAATAATCGCTGAAGTTGAGCGCGCCCTGGCGGATGGCTGCATGGAGATATGGCTCACTAGCCAGGACAACTCATGTTACGGCTTCGATATCGAAAGCAATCTTGCCGGGTTGCTCGAGAAAATAGCGAAACTGGACGGCAAATTCAGAATCCGCGTGGGCATGATGAACCCGTCGCACGCAAAACCGATTCTCAAGCGGCTACTGAAAGCTTACGCCAGCAAAAAGGTCTACAAATTTGTCCATATTCCGGTCCAGTCGGGCTCGGATAAAATCCTGAAGTCCATGGGTAGGGGTTACAGCGCTGGCGAATTCGAGAAGCTGGTGGACGCTTTCAGGCATGCTTTCCCGCTAGTCACGCTCTCCACAGACGTCATAGTCGGTTTCCCCGGAGAGACGGGCGGGAATTTTGAGAAGACATTGAAACTCATAGAGAGGATAAAGCCCGACATCGTCAACGTATCTAAATTCGGCGCGCGACCAGGGACGATTGCTGCCCGCATGCGACAGCTAGACAACAGGATTATCAAGGAGCGTTCAGCAGCGATGGCGTCGCTCGTCAGGAGAATCGGCGCGGAGGCGAATAAAAAATGGCTGGGCAGGACGTGCGAGATATTCGTGACGGAGAAAGGCCGCGACAAAAAACAGTTCACCGGCAGAAACGAATCATACAAGCCCGTCATAGTCGAAGGAAAGCGACTGCTTGGAAAAGTGTTAAAAGTAAAAATTACAAAATGCGGTCAGACTTTCCTGGCCGCAAAGATCAACCAAAGCTAGGCACGAAACCGCTGGCTATGCCCACGAGATACGGCACCACGAATATGCTTATGAAGTAGCCCGCTATGCCGACGATCAGCACGTGCGTGAACTTCATTTCTCTGAAGAACAATTTTATTACCAGCACCCATATCAGCGCAGGCAGTATGATGCCAAGGAACGGTATGAACGAGATGTAAGGCATTATCAGCGCCGTGACGCCGAGCAGGTTCACCAGGTTTATTATAAGCACCACGATGAACGCGTTTACAAGCTTCACCTTCTCCTTGAACTTCATCTCCAGCATTTGCACCAGCAGGAGGAGCACTATCCCGCCTATCAGCGTGGACAGTATCAGGTTTATGGCCAGTGTTATGGGATTTGCGAAATTTATGCCTAGGCTGCCTACCAGATTCGTAAGAACGTCTGCTGCCATAATAATATTTTGGCCGCGGCCTCTTTTAAAGATGTTCTGAAAATTACTTGACTGTAACCGATTTGGCCAGATTTCTGGGTGTGTCTATATCGCAGCCTCTCAGGTCGCCGAGGTGGTATGCCAGAAGCTGCACTGGTATTATGTTGACCATGGGCGATGCGAGGCCTACGTCTGGCGTCTTGAGCCAGAAATCGAATACTTCGTATTTCTTCGGACCCACGCCTATTATGTATCCGCCTCGTGCCTTTATCTCCATCGCGTTGTTTACGGTGTCCTGGTCCGAGCCGTCGCCTGTGAGGACGATGCAGGGCGTGTTTTTCTCTATGAGGGCAATGGGGCCATGCTTCATTTCGCCCCCTGCGAAGCCGTGGGCATGTATGTAGCTGACTTCCATTATTTTTATCGCTGACTCCATCGCCATTGGATAATTGAGCGAGCGGCCGATTATGTATATGTTTTTTTTGCGCTGCATGGAACACGCCAGCGCCCTTATCCTTTCGTCGTATCTTGGATTTAGCATGTCGTTTATTTTTGACGCAACCTCGAGAAGCAGCCGCTTGCCCTCTTCAATCCTGCCCGCACAGGCGTACGCCAGAAGATAGAGTATGGCCAGCTGGGCAGTCGTGGCTTTCGTCGAAGCGACCGCTTTCTCAGGGCCCGCGTTTATGTGGAACGTGAAATCCGACATGCGATGGAGAGTCGAGCCGCGCACGTTGACAAGCGATATGACCTTTGCGCCTTTTTCTCTGGCTACTCTTACTGCCTCGAGCACGTCCGCAGTCTCGCCACTCTGCGAGACCATTATGAGAAGCGTTTTCTTGGTCAGGAAATCTCTGTAACCGGGGAATTCGGAAGCGACGACGTGGTTGACGTGCTTTTTCGCTATGGAGGAAAATATGTATTCGCCAGTGTGGCAAACGTTGCCGGCGGTGCCGCATCCGATGAGGAAAACGCCGTAAGCTTTGTTTATAGCGGCCGCGACCTTTTTTATCTCGCCGTCGTTCTGGTTTATGGCGCGGATTATGGTCTCCTTCTGTTCCATTATTTCCTTTATCATGAAGTGGCGGTAATTGCCTTTTTCAGCGTGTTTCGCATCCCAGTCTATCTTTATAATGCGCTTTTCGATCCTGGTGCCAGTGCCTATGTTCCTGAATACCGGCTTCCGGTCACGCTCCAGGACTACCATTTCACCATCGTCGAGATACATGACATCTTTCGTCCTGTTCAAAAACGCAGGCACGTCCGACGCTATAAAATACTCGTCTCGACCCACACCGAGAATCAATGGCGAACCGTTCCTCGCCGCCACGATGCCGTCGAAATCGTTCTTTATAACAAGGACGGCCGACCGGCCTTTCAGTATTTTCATAGTCCTCATGACGGCCTCAGGAAGGCCAAGCTCGATGCTATCCTCTATGAGATGCGCTATTATCTCGCTGTCCGTATCGGACCTGAAAACATGGCCCTTCTTCACAAGGTCGCTTTTCAGCTTCTCGAAATTCTCTATTATGCCGTTGTGTATGACCGCTATGCGCTTGGTGCAATCGAGATGGGGATGCGCGTTCGCTTTCGTCACCTTGCCATGGGTCGCCCATCGTGTGTGCGCTATGCCGACAGAACCGGGGAGTTTCTCGAATCCGGCCTCGCTGACCTTGCCTTTGCTTTTCCTTACCCAGATTTTTTCCCCGTCAAGCGTGGCGAAGCCGTAAGAATCATAGCCTCTGTATTCCAGGCGTTTTAGCGAATCAAAAAGTATTGGAGTCGCATTCTTCGCTCCCACATAACCTATTATGCCGCACATTGAAAGTGATTTCCCGCGAACCATATATATGGATTATTAAAGAAAATTTCATAGAACCAGCGAGCGACCGCAAAGTATTTAAATACTTATATTAAAATAAAAACAATAATATTATAAAAAAATTCATGGTATCATTCCAGGAGGCGCATTATGAAGGAAAAACACTATCTCATGAAGAGCGGCAACGAGGATGCTATAACGCCGGCCAGATTTTTTGAGAAGCCTGACATCCTTAGAGCGATGGCCAGCCCGCTGGGGTTTCGCATACTCCAGATGCTCGCAACGCCGCGCTGTCCCATGGACATAGCCAGGAAGCTGGGCGAGCACGAGCAGAAAGTCTATTATCACATAAACAAGTTCAGGAAGCACGGCCTCGTGGAGGAAGTGAAGAGCGAGAAACGCAAAGGCACGCTTGCCAAGTTTTACCAGACAAGGGAAAACGCCTTTGCATTCAAGCTTGGCGAGGCGAAATGGCAGACGCTATCGTCGCTGGTTCACGAACGTAAGAGGTCGTTAGAGCCGTTCGTGTCGAATGGCAAGGCCGATTTCATAATCATCGTGGGATCGCCTGACCCGCACGGCCCGTGGAACGAGCGCGCGCTCGATTCACCAACAGCGATAGACCTGGCGCTCTTCATCGGATCTTTCATAAGCGAGAAAGTCACGCCAGTCTACAAGCTAGACGTGGAAACGAGGGAGAAAGACCTGAAAAACAACCTCATTCTCGTCGGAGGACCGATAGTCAACATGGTGACGAAAAGGGTGAACAAAATCCTGCCCGTCAACTTCGAGCCGAACAAGAGGGACATAATATCGAGGATATCTAAAAACGTCTACAGGGACGACCAGTTCGGCGCCATAAACCTGATAGAGAACCCGTGGAACCGGTCGAAAAAGATTCTCGTCTTCGCCGGCAAGCGCTTCCCCGGAACGCGCGCTGCCATCCTGGCCTTCATGAACGATCACCAGCGGCTACTGAAGGGAAACCGCTTCGATAGGACAAAAATCTCGCGCGTCGTGAGAGGGTATGACATGGACGGCGATGGCGTGATAGACAGCGCAGAAATAATGGAGTAAAAAGTCGTTTTATTTTAATTTAACAGCCCAATATGACGGATCTGACTTGGCTCCCATTTTCCTTTTCATGTCGTCTAGCCCCCTAAGCTCGGATCCTCCGAGAAGAACTTCGTCGAAATTTCTTGCCTCCAAGTCTTCAAAGATAGTGAGATAAGTTGCTGCCGGCATTGCAGTAAAACCTCTTTTCCGTTCCTTTTTGTCTGCAATTGTTTCATTAGGATTCATTCCAAGTTCATTGAATACAAACATCGTATCTCTTAGTGTAAACGGCGTATATAAAGCGACTCTCTTGTCAGAAAGTTTCTCACCAACAAACAATGAGACAGGCAGATTGTCCAAAAAACCTAAATGCGCAATTGTAGAATCCAATCTTGCTATTTTTGCATCTATAGAATTGTAGTGATCTTCGGGAACAGAGCCAACTTGCTTGCCTGCTTTTCTGAGCATATCAAAATGCTTTTCAACAATAATCTTTGCAATCTCATAATCTTCTTCTCCTCGATATTGTCTTAGGTGATATCTCAGTCCATTTCTTTTTAAAAAGTTATCAAATCTGTTGGACGCCAGTCTTAATTTTTCATTGCTTTTGATTGCATTATCCAAATTTATCAAAGAATGTGAAAAGGTTTCATCCTCTCTAGAGGCAGATGCATGCCAAGGATTATGAGATTCATCCACAGACAGAAAGCCTTTATTTAATAGTTCATCGTATTGTTCTCTGATCAAAAAACGTGCATAAACTCCTTTGCAAGGTATTTTGCAATCACTTATTGCAGCATCAGTAAATTCCATGATTTTCTTTGTTGCATTTCTACCTCTGGGTGAAACCACAAAAATATAGCCAGTAGAATCTTTTGGGTCCGATTCTTTCCTGTAGTATCCGATGGAAAATAAGGTTTCTCCGTCTTCAAAAACCAGCCCGAACGGATGATTTGAACTCCTACCTCTCGAGTTATTACCGTTTGAGTAGAGGGCAAAACCTATATTGCTTACGCCATAACTGCCATCTTTGTATCTGTCGATTGTTCCTTTTCGGGCTTCTTCTGCCGTAAAGGACCTGACACTGTCAAAATTTTCCAGTAAATATTTTTCCAGGATGTCTCTATTATTTTCGCTACTCATAAATAGTTAGTAATGACATATTTTATAAAATGTTGTAGTAAAAACTTTTACTAAAATATTTAAAAGGATAGGAATCCATTTTATATAATGAAAGAAGTTCTCAAGGAACTTGGATTGACGAACAACGAAACCGAGGTATATCTTACGCTTTTGAGAAAGGGCTCGATATCGGTTAACGAGATTGCCCAACGTTCTGGATTGCATCGGCAAGCGGTGTATGACGCGCTGGACAGGCTTCTCGAAAAGGGATTTGTAAGCTTCGTCATTAAAAACGGCAAGAAATATTTCCAGGGCATAAAACCGGAGAAGATATCGGAATATCTCAAGGAAAAGGAGGAGAAGTTCAATTCCATTTTACCTGGGCTGATTGACCTTACAAAACTTCCGAGAGAAGACACGTTCGTCGAAGTGTTCAAAAGCAAAGGAATCGTCAAGACAGTTTACAGCGATATAATAAATGAATTTCAGAAAAAATCGGGGGATGTTTTGATTTCAGGAGTTGATGAAAGAAAATTCATGGAAGAAGACAAAATCGCTCTATGCCAGCACCTCAAAAAATTGCAAAAACTCAAGTGCATGGAAAGAATCATGATAAAGGATGGCGACACTTATTTTGTCAAAGGCGCTCAGACCGAATACAGATGGGTTCCCGCGGAATCGTTTAACCCGACTCCGATTTACGTTTATGGCAATAAAATGGCGTTCATCATCTGGGGCAACCCTAATTACGCCATCATAATCGAAAACAAAAACCTTGCCGATTCGTACAGAAAGCAATTTAATATGATATGGAAAATTTCCAAAAAAGCGGGAAAATAGGCGCGCCTTATTCGAAAATCATGGCTCTCGGTTGATTGGCCTGTTCCCTGGCGTTCTGCTCTATAGCAGCGAGCGCCGTGTCTATGTCGCTCTTCATCTTGTCGAAGCGCTTCTCGTAATTAGTGACGAAGTCGTTTATGAACTGCGTCGTGTGGGCGCGGAATACCTTTATCTCGTCCGTCTGCTTGATGAGTTCCGACGTCGACTTGTCTTCTGTGTGAGAAAGCCGCGCTATGATCTTGTCGCTCGCGTCGTTGAGTTTCGCCACCACGTTCTCATTGAAGGCTTTCTGGTCGTCGGTCATCTTGGTTATGCGCTCGTCAGTCCATTTCTTGAGGTTGTCGATGCCAACCTCGGCGTTTTTCAGCCTGTTGTCGAAATATGAGTTCTTCTCCTTTAGCGAGTCTATCCTGCCGGCGAAGTTCTTGAGATCGACTGAAAGGTTGTCGAAGTCGTGCTTTATGTTTTCCTTCTTTACTGCGAACATGTCCAGCTTTCCCGCTACGGACGTTTCGAATTCCTTCATCCTCGTTTTCTGGTCGGAGGCGAATTTCTCGAAGTCCTTGACGTCCTTGTTCAGCCTGTTTTCCAGGTCACGGACCTTAATCAGCTCGCTGTTCATCTCCTTTTCGATGCTGCCTATCTTCTCGTTTATCACGTTCTTCAGAGCCTCGTTCTTGCCCGCGAGCTCGTAGAGCGACTTGTTCAGGGAATTGATGTTACTGGTCAGCGACGCGATTTTCTTATCATACTCGCCGTTTCTCTCCATCACTTTCCGGGCGTTTTCCATGACCAGTTTCGAGTCTTTCTGGTTCTTGTCTATCATGTCCTTTGACTGCGCCATGAGCGTTGCGCTTATGGCTTTCGCCCTTTCCGTGAGCTGCGAATTGAGCTCGCGCGTCTCCAGCTTGACGTCTTCTTCGAGCTTCATTCTCATTGCGGCCTGGCGGCTTTCCAGGGACGCTATCGACTTCTCGAGGGATATCATGAAAGAGCGGATTGACGAGAGTTTCTCGTCCTTAGTTTCCGACTTGCCCGTCATGCTCGCGAGCTCGTTCTTGAGGAACTCTATGTCGCTGGTGTTCTTGTCAGTCGTCTTTTTCAGCTGCTCCACGAGGTATTCGTGCTTCTCGTGAAGCTCTTCCTTCTCCCGCTTGATTTCGTTTATCCTTTCCTTTATTTTGTCCAGTTTTTCGTTCATGATTCCACGTGCTTAAGAAGCTCGTCGAGTTCCGCTTCCTTTTCCTTCTTCGTTCTCGAAACATGTTCGGAAACCGCGCCGATCTTTTTCTCGACGTCGGCCATCCTGGCTCCGATTATCTGCTCCTGCGTGCGCAGGCGCTTCTCCATTTCCTTGAGGAAGTTGTTCATCCTGGCCATGTTGTTTTCGTCCAGCGTCCTGCCCAGCGATTTGACGTCGTCGAGGACTAGAGTCCTGGCCTTTTTGACGGTGTATATGTCCTCTTTCATACCATCGATTTTTTCGCTGAGTCTGCCCACTTTTTCAACGGCCTTGCTGACGAAGACATGCATTTCGTCTATCTCCGTCTTGAGTGACGCTTTCGAATCCACAATGTCGCGCTTCTTGTTTTCGTTCAGCGACGCGAGTTTGCCATCGACCATCACCGTGTTTTCCTTTATTATCTCGTTCTTGAACGAGTTCTTTATTCCCGCGAACGCGTTTATGGCGGCGTCCACGTCCTTCATCCTTTTCGTCATCTCGCCCTTTAGAATCATGAGCTCCTTGAGGTATTTGTCCGTTTCCTTGCGCCTTTGGGCCTCGCCTGTCTGGAATTTGCCCTTGAGGCCTTCGGCCAGCGCTTCCACGTCGCGCCTCGCTTTTTCCGCCTTCTCGACCGTCTCTTCCATGGAGAGCTCGAAGTCGTCCGTCTTTTCGGCGATTATCTCGTCGAACTTGTCTTTAAGCTGGCCTGTTATTTCCGCTAGGCCTTTGCTCATGGTCTTGTTGTCCGTTTCGAGCACCTTAACCCTGCTGTCGAGACCCGCCGAATATTCTCCAAATCTTGCCTTGAACTCCCTTTCTATCGCCGCCCTTGTCCTGTCTGTCTTGTCCTCTCTCTTTGCCTCGGCGGCCTCGAACTGCTTTTTGACAGCAGCCACCTCGGCCCTAGCGGCATTGAGACCGGCTGAAATGTCGTCCGTTATGGCCTTGACGGTCGTTTCAACGTCCGCCCTGAGGGCGACGACCACCTTGTCGAGTTCGCCTGTCTTCTTGCCCGTAATCTTGTCCACTTCGAGTCTGATTTTGTCGACGACAGCGACTATGTCGCTCCTCAGCGCTTTCATGTCGATTTCCAGTGTCCTGGTTCTTGCATCCGTCTTGACTGCGAAATCGTCGAGTTTTAGTTTGAACTCCTTGTCGAGGGCGAGCTTCGCCTTCTCTGCCTTCTCGCTTCGCCTGAGCTCGCCCGCCTCGAACTCCTTGCGTATGAAAGTCGCGCTTTTCTCGTATTGCCCTTTAAGCGCGAGGACCTCGGCCTTCATTTCCTCGAAGTTTTCGAGTATCTCCGCGTTCACAATCTTGACGCGCTCCTCGAAATCCCTGCGTAAACCAGCGACGATCCTGTCCGTTTCGTCCGTCTTTTTGCCAGTGACCTTGTCAACATCAAGCCTTAGTTTGCCGACCGTCTTTTCCAGCTCCACCCTGAAGCTGGTGATGTTAGCTTCCGCCTCGCGTATCCTGGCGTCCGTGCCTTTCATCAGTTCGGCGAGCTTGTTCTCCATCTCGTCTTTCGACGCCCCAAACCTTTCGTCTATGCCGGCGACGATGTCCTTGACGCGTTCCTGAACGCCTGAAAGGCTTTCCGTGTAAATCTCTTTTTTCAGCTCCTTCTTTATCAGCGAGAATTCGGCTATCCTCTTGTCGACGTCCTCTAGTTTCTCGTCTATCTTGCCTTTGGCCGCTATGAACTCCTTGAGCATCCTGTCTATTTCCTTCGCTTTTTTGACCTCGCTTTTCTCGACGTCGCTCTTGAAGGTGCTTATGACCAGGCCCACGTCCTTTTCCATCGCCTTCATGTCGAGGACGAGCGACTTTACTTCCTTGCCGAATTCCTTGGTCTTGGCCTGGATTATGGAGTCGAACTTCTCGCTGAGGTCGACGGTGAAATTATCAGTCGCTTTCATGAGCGAGGTTATCTCGTCCTCGGCCGCTTTGAGCCTGTTATCAGTTTTACCCTCGAAGGCTGCGAAGCGGCTGTCGACGTCTTTCTGAAGCGTTTTTGAATATGCCGCCGCTTCCCTGTCTTTGACGACGTCGCGCTTATCGAACTCCTTTTGCAGGAACTCTATCTTTTTGTCCGTCTCTGCTTTCAGGTTGGTGACAGTTGCCTGGAAGCCTGTGTTGAACTCGTCGAAATCGCTTTCCAGCGACGCTATCTTGTCCACGAGGCCGTCCTCGACCAGCTCGAACTTCTTTTCCATCTCCTCGAATATGGCCTGCGTCTTCTCGTGAACGCCTGCAAGGCTTTCCTTGACTATCTGCTTGCGCAGCGTGTCGGCCATTTTGGAGAATTTGTCAAGCTCGAGCGATACTTCGCTTATTTTCTCGTCCACTTCGCCCTTAACAACCATGAATTCTTTGATAACCTTGTCAATGTCCTTCTGCCTCTTTATCTCGCTCTTGTCAAACGCCTTTCCCAGCAGGTCGACGGTCTTGGAAAGCTCGGCCTTGTTGTTGTCGACGTTCCTAGATATGTCGTCTATCTGGGCGTTGAGGGCGTCCGTCTCGGCCTCGACTTTCTTGGTCATGAGAGCCTGCATGGACGCGAAGCCGGTCTCTATCTTCTTCTCCCGCCTCTCCTCGCCCAGCTCGACTTTCCTGTCTATTGTCCCTATGAGCTTCTCTGCCTCTTTTTTCGAGGTCAGCAGTTCCGTTCTGAGCGCGCCGAGGTTCGCATCCCATGCGGCAGCCGAATCTTGCACCTGCTTGTCAACCTTCGCCTTCATCTGTGTTATGAGAACATCAAATTCCTTCGTCTTGGCCGCCGTGAAGTCGCGGGTCTCGACCTTCGCCCGGCCGAGCGTTTTCTCAAGATCGACCCTGAACTTGCTCAGCTCTTTCTCCGAGTCCATCGTCTTCTTTTCGACGTCCTCTTTTACCTGGTCTATGCTGCCGCCCATGTCGTCCATCCTGGCATAAATCTGGGCGGTCTCTGTTTCCAGCCGTTTGGTAAGGGAAGCGTTGAACTGAACCAGCGACGAGGCGAGAGTCTTCTCCCGTCGTTCCTCTCCGGACTCTATTTTCCTGTCTACTAGCGATATCAGCTGCTCCATTTCCTTTTTCGTTTCAAGCAGCTCGGACCTTAGCGTCCCGAGATTCTTGTTCCACTGGTATGCGGTCGCTTCAGTCTGGACATTCATCTTCTTCGTAAGCTCGACAAGAAGAGTATCGAATTCTTTCGATTTCGACGCGACGAAGTCGCGGGTATCGACTTTAGCCTTGCCCAGCGTCTTTTCCAGATCTATCCTGAACCTGTTCAAATCGCCTTGCGCGTCGACCACTTTTTTCTGCAGGTCATCGGAAAGGCTGGCGAACCTCTCCTCGAGACCCGCTGAAAGCATCTCTAGCGACTTGGACATCTCCTTGCTTTTCTTGATGTCGAGGCTCTCTATCGTTTTTTCCATGGCGATCATGGATCTGGCGAAATCAGTCTTCGTTTTGTCTAGCTCCGCAGTCGCCTCGGCCAGCGCGTCGCCGAGCTCCTTGGCCTTCTTGATGTCTACCTTCTCCATCTCGTTGTAAAGCGCGTTTGACTGGCGCTCGAATTCTTTCTTGAAGTTGCCTATCGAATTCGCGACGCCCAGCTTCAGCACGCTGAACTCGTCCTCGATTTTGCGGGTGTCCTCGCCGAATTTCGCCTTTATCTCCTCGACCTTTTCCCCCAGCTCCTCGGAGCCGAAAGTCTGGACCGTCGAGATGCGCCTGGTAATTTCATCGTGACTCTTCTTCACCTGGTCCAGCTTGACAGAAATGGTGACCTGCTTTTCCTCGGCCTGCAGCATGTCCTTCTTGAAGCTGCCTATGATAACCTCGAACTCGTTCATCCGCTTTAGCGACGCGCTTATGTTCTTCTCGTATTCCCTGGTCCTCATGGCGAGGGCTTCGAATTCTTCTATCTTGGCCTTGATAGGTTTGACATTCTGCTCAACAAATTCAGTAAGGCGCTTGCCCGACTCCTCGTAAAGCACGCCGGCCTGCTTGAGCTTTTCAATCAGAAAGCGGTTCCTCTCCTCAAGATATTTCTTCTCGTTTTCAAGTTCCGTGATGAACCTCTTCTTTTCCAGGGTTTCCTTCTTGAGGCTCCTCATCACTTGCTCGAGTTCGGTTAGCTCGCTCATTCGCTTTTCAACTCTTTAAGAAGTATATTTATCTTGTCCCTCTGCCTTCGGTTCTCATCCTCGAATTTCTTCCTGTCGGCAAACGTCTGTTTAACAATGGTATTGAACTCGTTGAGAGTCTCGTCGAGCTTGCTGCCCGCAGCTAACAAACGTTTGTCCATATCCTTCTGGCGGAGCTCTATCGCCTTCGTCCATTCAGCGAGCGAATTTAGGGATTTGCGCATCTCGGCGAGCTCGCTCACATTCCCTTTAAGGTCCTCGTGACGAGTCTTGAGTTTCTCGAGCTTCGCATCCGTCTTGGCCATCTCGTTCTTCAGCAGCGTGAGCGTCGGGTTTATCACGTTCTGGAACTGGACGAACTCCGCCTCGAAATCCTCGAACCTGTCGTTCGTCCCCTTGGTGAACTTGGCAATATCCGTGTCCATGTCCTTGAGACGCGGGCCGGATATGGTGGTGAACATGTCCTTGGCGCGCTCCTGCAGCTCCTTCTGGAACTCGGCCTGGTTGACTTTTATCTTCTCCACCCTGTCGTTCGTCTTCTCTATCCCCTCTTTCATCAGGGTGAGCGTCGGGTTGACGACGTTCTGGAACTGGACGAACTTGGAGAGCATGTCGTTGACCTTCGCCCTTGATACGGCGAGGTGCTTCTCCGTCCTGTCTTCAATCTCGAGAATCTTTTCCTCGGTCAAGTCGTCGAAATAGTCCTTGGTCTTGGCCTCGAGTTTTGCGGTGAACGCCTTGTCGAACTTGTCTATCCTGTCGTTTATGATGTCCGCCTTCTTCTGCAGCACGGCCTCCAGCTTGTTGACAAGCGCTATCAGATTCGCTTCCTTTTCCTTGAGCTTGTCGTCCAGCCTGTCCTTCTTCGTCTGCAGGTCGGATATGTAGTCCCCGAACTTGTAAAGCGTCTTTATCTCGGTCTTGAAGTAATTGACTTCGTCGAAAAGCCTCTTGATGTTCTCGGCGCCCTTTTCTATGCCGTCCTTGACGCTTTTGATGTCCTCGAAGACCGGCGTGAGTTCCTTGCCGAGCTTCTTCTCTATCTCGTTCGGTATGATTTCACCGGTTATCTCGTCAGCGGAAAAAATGAATTTCTTGAGCTTCTCTATGTTGCCTGGGCCCATGCGTTCGATGAGGCCTTCGAGCTTCTCCTCGAATGTAGGGAAGCGTTCGAGGACCTTAATCTGCTCCTTTATCCTCGTTATCCTGGTGTCCATCTCGTCCTTGAGCTCATGGACGCTTTTCTCGACGTCCTTCACGCTGCTCCTCATCTCGAGCAGGTCGTTCTTTATGTCGACGCGGCCGCCGAAGACTGAAAGGCCTTTCGAGACCTCTTCCTCTTTTCTCGGCTGGTCCATCCTCTCGACGAGCTTCTTTATCTCGTCCTGCAGGTCCACCATTTTCTTCGACGTCTCTGCCTGGACGTTGTCTATCATGTCCTTGACCTTGCTGCCCATCTTCTCCGGTTTCTCTGCCTTCGCCAGCTCCTCCATCTTCGTTCCCATGGCTGTGATGGCGCTGTGGACGTCCTTCATCTGGTCCTGCATCTGGCTTTTCATCCTGTTTTCGGCGTCTTTCATTTTAGACTCGACGTCGACTGACTGCTTTTCATTATCTTCTTCAGGCATATTTGACACCTTCTCAATTATTTCAGCAAGGCTTCTTGATTTTTCGCGCTCGTGCTCCAGTTCTTCTCTCAACTCATGCGCATCATCATTATGCTTTTTCTTCTTCGGTTTCTCGTCTTCTTCGGATTCTTCCGGTTGTGCCGGGCTTTCGGCGCTATCGTCCGTCTCGTCGTGCGTCTCGTCGTGCGTCTCTTCCGAAGACTCTGTATCAAAATCGCTTTCAGGCGTGGCTTCGCCCTCGCCGCCTTCGGCGGCTTTCCCCAGCGCCTCCATGCCTTCGAATTCCTCATTTTTCTTCTTGGACATTCATAACCCCCAGGACAAGCTAGCCCAAATCCTCGATCAGCTTCTCTACGACGCTCTCGTTTTTCCGGACCTTCTTTTCAAGTTCTGCAATCCTTGAATTAATGTCCCCGAACCTCATCTCAAGCTCTTTGTTCGGGTCCGTGCCCAGATCTTCGAGGTCGCGCTTGAGTTTTTCGGGGATGAATTCCGGTTTTTCCCTCTTTCCCGTATATTTTATTCTATATATCTGATATAATAAAAAGCAAATCACGGCCAGCAATACCACTACCGTTATTTCATACAGCATATAGATAATTTCTCCCAGTTTCTATAAATTATTTCTCGGTGCGTTTTGGCCTGAAGAATTCGAGAATTCCGGAGAACATGCCCTTCGGCTCGATGTATTCTTCGCCCACTATCTTGGCCGCGAGCCTTACGAATTCCTTGCTCGATGGCGAATTGGGCGAGAAAAGGACGACTGGCATCTTGAGCGCCAGGCTGCGTAGCACGTTTTTGTCCATGGGTATCGTGGATATCACGGGCAGCTCTATAAGCTCCTCGACTTCCTTGTTCGTGAGCTCGTATTTGTCCTTGCCCACCATGTTGAGCACGACGCCGAGCGACTTGACGCCCATCTCATTCGCCACCTGGTGACATTTTATGATGTCCATAGTTGATGGAACGAAAGGTGTGTTGACAAACACGACCTCGTCCGCTGCTTTGACTGTCGCCATCGCTTCTCTTCCAAGGCCGGGCGCAGCGTCGAGAAGTATGATGTCCGCCTTGCCGAACAGCTTCTTTATCGTGCTCTTCAGCTTGGCTATGTCCACCCCCTTTAAATCGCTGAACGAGAGCGACGCAGGGATGACGCGCAGGCCGTGTATGTGATACTGGTATATCGCATCGTCAATGTGCGCGTCGCCTGTGAGAACCTGGTTAAGCGTGACCGGCGTGTAATAAAGGCCGAGGTAAAGGCCGAGATGCGACGTCGATATGTTGCAGTCGATGACAATGACGTCTTTCTTGAACTTCTGGGCGATGACCGAACCGAGATTCGCCACAACAGTGGTCTTGCCGACCCCGCCCTTGCCTGAGATAATGCCTATTACCCTTGTCATGCTACCCTCTGCGTATACCTTGTTTTTATTTCTTAAATTCTTGCTTTTGCGCTAGCGCCTCTGCAGGCTTACCACTTCAGCGCGCACAGCATCCTGGAAAGCTCGTTCTCATCCTTCACCAACACAGGGAAATCTATCGCTTTTCTGAGTTGTCCGTCTATCGCTCGCATGTAGTTCAGCAGGTCGCGCTCAGTCGCTAGCGCAATCGACGTGGAAATCATGCGGAGGACGACGTCTGCCTCGTATTTCTTGCAGAACATCCTGAGATTAGAGAAAAGCACGTAAAGGAATATGTCCACGAATACCTGCGGCCCGTATTTGCCCACCAGCTCCTTGTCGTTCCTGTAGAGAATTTTGAGATTTTTGACATCGAAAAACACGGAGCGGTATTTCTCCATGAATTTCTGCACTGCCGCCCATTTCGTCCTCAGCAGGAAGTCGGGAAGCCAGTCGCCAGCGCCGCTGGCCGGATATTTCTGCAGTATGTAGCCCGGGACCCACTTGAATTCGGCTTTCAACCGTTTGCCCGTTTTGGTTATGTAGTTGTCCCTTATCATGGACCTGAAGAGCGGGCCTTTAAGCCCGACCTCGTCGTGGTAGAGGTAATTGGTCTTCACGTCCCACGTCGTCTGTATCTCGAAAAGCGAGAGTCCCTTCTCGCTGCCGCAGTTTATCCATATGAGCCAGAAATTTTTGTAGTCCGTTATCCTCTGTTTCGTTTTCATTTCATCACAATGTAAAATTGCCCCGATACTTATATAAATATACTATTCTTGAGGCGTTATAAAATACCCACCCCCCGTTCCGGAACATTAACCGTTTGTTATGCCGCGAAAAAAATGACTAAAGATTTTATACAAATATACTATTTATAAAAACACGCTAACTCTATTTGAAAGCCGCCTTCTTTTTGTCGATGGCCACCAGCTTCTCTTCATTGCGCCTCTTCAGGTCGGCATACGCGTTTTCAGAAATGAGGCCTTCCTTGAACTCGCGCTCGAGCAGGCCGAGCACGCGTCTCACATTCGCCTCTTCTTTCTCGAATGTCTCCTTCTCCTTCATCTTCTCTACGAACACGGACGCTTTCGCCGCGCCGGCCGCGCCTGGCACCTGCATCCTGAAAACCTTGTCGAAGACGCCTCTCATCTTCTTGACCATGAACAGCAGCGCGCCTATCACTATCGCCAAGATGACGAGTATGATTATGAGCCACGGAGGGATTATAGTTTCCATGAGTATCTCGGTGAACGGTGCCTGGGCAAGCAGGTATCTCGCTTTCTCAAGTATGCTCCATCCTGTGTGGACCGCGCTGAGCGACTCGTCATACATCTTCTTCTCGAGATAGTCTTCCGAGAGCCTTATCTGCTCCTTTATCTGGTCGACATAGGGAAGGACGTCTTTCACGTTTTTGCCGGCCTTTTGTGCGTTGGCTATGTCGGACTCAAGCTCCTGCACCGCCTTTGTCAGCCTTTCTATCTCCCAGCGTATAAGCTCAGCCCTGGAAGCGAAAAGCGTGATGGAGAACGACTTCTGGTCTTTCGCTGAGCTGGAATTGGCCGTTATCTGGCCCACGTATTCTTTCGTTTCCGCGGTAGGCGGGATTTTAAGCGTTATGGTAAAAATGGTGCTGTTGCCCACGCCAAGCGAATCCACGACCTTGGGCGATATGTCCTGTATCCAAGGCGATGGTATGCCCGATATTTTGATCGTTACGTTGTAAAGTTTGCTGCCGCCGGAGTTCTTGACCTCGATGGTCGGGTATTTTACCGAGTCGAGCTCCATGCCTAACTCCTGCGGGTATTTTATAATCTCTATTTTCGGCGGCAACGATGGCGCGCCTGCACCTGCGCCTTCTTCCGCAGGTCCGCCTGCAGGCGGCTGGGGCGGCTGCGTCCCGCCTTCCACGACAAGGAAGCTGGAGTTTGCCGTGGCGACGGGTTGCGTCGAGTCATAAGTCACTTTCGCGTTTATGAAATACTGTCCGAGCGGCTGGCCTGAAACAACGTAAAGGCTCCTTATGAGCGTGCGGTTGGCATAGGCGTTTATCATAAGGGATTCGGACCTGTAATCCCAGGTCTGGTTCGCTCCGGATATCCAGTATTCCAGAAGCACGTCCGGCGTCGTGCCGCCCATGTTTATGAGAGTGAGCTCGAAGTCGGCATAGTCCGACCTCGTCACCTCGGTGTCGAGCATGTTTATGCTGACGTCGTATGGACCACCTGTCGTTATGCTGAATGGAATCATGTCCCACGCTTCCTTGTCACCGTTGCCGACCCTCATGACTGCAAGGTATGTGCCTGTGAGCGTGCTGCTGCTTATGAGCTCGTTATAAGTGTAGAAGCACGTCATGTTCTGAGTCATGTTGCTTTTGTGCAGAACTCTCCACGTCTGCGGCGTGTAGCCCTCGGTATAATATATCGTGATATCGATTGTTTCCGGCTCGCTGGCCATGCACTCGCCGTTGTCAAGTATGAAAACGCTGATGGGCATGACTTTCTCCCTGTAAACGTAGTAGGGTATGCCCAACTCGGCCTTGACCTTGCTCGCGTCCCTGACTTCAGTCGGGAAGGATGAAGTCGCGTTTATCATCTTGTTGACGCTGGTCTCGTTGTATGTCCCGTTCGCCGAGAACGTGTAGTTCCCGAGGATGGCGTTAGTCGGAACGAGGTATAAGGCTCCCGCATCGCCGTTCGCGTCCGTGACGAAGGTCCTGCCGTTCCAAAAGTAATAATCCTTGTTGCCGCCGTTCGGGTCCACGAAGCTGATGTTAACATTCGCCCCGGCGAGCGGTGTGCCGACCGCGTCGCGCGACTTTATGCGCACCTCAAGCGAGTCGCCGCGGTAGGCGTATCTGGTCGTGTTCAGGTCTATGAAAAGCTTGTAGTAAATGAAAAAGCTGCTGTTGATGGTATTGTTCTTGCCACGATTGTCGACGGCGTAAATGGTCACATTGTAATAGCCCTTCAATGTTGTGTTGCCCCATATTCCCGGGTTCAGGAAATAAAAAGGGTTTTCTGGATAGCTGACGTTCCACTTCGTGATGCCTCCGCTGGCGGTGCCGGTGAAAGTCATCATCACGGTACTGTTGACGCCGTCTGGTCTTGTAACGGTCACTGTCACATTAGAGTCGGTCGCATTATATCCTATGCCGGCGCCCGACTGGTCCGTGACGTTAACGTATATCCACGTCTCTCCTAGCTGCTCTGTTATGTTTGGCGTAAAGCTCATGGAGAGGCTGGGCTTTATGAACGGGTTGAGCACGACCTGCAGTACGGTGTAGTTCGGTGACGAGCCTGCCTGTATGGCATCGATGGTGTAGTTGGCGTAATAGAACTTGATGGTTTGGTTGGTTATGTTGTATTGAACGAAGAGCGTGTAATTGCTGACATTTGCGACGGTGAAGTTGACAGCGCTGGTCCACGTGCGGTTCAGCATGCTAGAGGAGCTGGTGGCGGGTATGATGGTGAAGTTTATGTCGACGTTGCCGGTGTTGTTTACCAGAACGTCGCAGGCGACGCCCTCTTCAGGTGACATGACTTTCTCGCAATATGTCGTGTTGAGCGTCCACGTTCTCGACGTCGGGACGGTTATGTTGACCGCGATTTCCTTGTAGCCGCCGTTTGCGCTCGTTACATTTATCAGGCCTGTGTAAAGTCCGGGAAGCGTGCCTATCTTCGCAGTAACGTTGACCATGACTCCGCCAGGGTATTCTCCGCCCAGCGATGCGACGTCCGACGGGATGAAAAGGAACGTGAAGTCCGGGCTGAAGTTGGAAGCGGCGAAAGCGATGGTCTCGGACGGGTCGTTGCCCGTCGAGTTGAGCGTTATGTTGCCTATGTGCACTTGCGTTCCATGAGTCACGTTCTTGACTATCGAATCGGTGGGAACCGTAAGATTGATGTGGGACGTGACCGTTATGTTAAGCATCGTGCTGTTGGAGTTTTTGCCGCTTTCGGGGTCCTCCCACTCTATCGAGACGTTGGCCGTGTAATTGCCGGAGTGCGTCGTGGGCAGAACCGTGAAAAGTATGGTAGTCGTGCAGCCCAGCGCTTTGCCGATGTTGCCGCACAAATATGCTGTTTCGTTGGCTGTTATGTTCGCGGATGACAAATTGATTTTTATGGTGGCGTTATACGCCGTCGAGTTGCCTATATTCGTCGTGTTTACTGCCAGCGAGAAGTTCTGCCCGTTGTACCAGGAAACGTTTTCGGCTGTGAAGTTGTATTTGTCGAGAGCGATGGTCATGTTGGTCCCGGCGACTGCGATGGTCACGTTTATGATGCGATGACCAGCATTCGCTGTTGTCACGTTTATGGTGCCGTTATATTCTCCCGACGTTATGTCGGTGCTCGAGTTGACCCATATCTCCACGTTCTGCGAGACGCCGACTCCGATGGAAGTCGAGTTGTAAGGCACGAAAAGGAACGTCAGGTTCTCCGGGAAGCCCAGCAGGGTGAAATTGACGTTCTGCAGCGGAACGTTACCCAAGGCGTCGACGGTGAAATTGTCTATGTTTTTCGGCGGCCTGCCCGATGCTATTATGCCGAGCACGAAATTCTTGGGCACGTTCATCAGCGGGTTGGTAAGGACGGATATGTTTATCGCGGAACTGTTGAAACCAGGCAACGCGTTGGAATTGCGCCAGCGCACGCTTATGTTGGCCGTGTAATTCGCCGGCGGCGTTGCGCCGAGCACGATTATCTGGAAGGTTTTCGTGCAGTTCTTGGTGAGCAGGAGGTCGCCGCAAAAAGCGACGGTTGTGTTGGCCGTTATGTTGGGGCTCGAGAAGTTGAGCGTTATGTTCAGGTCGTAGGCGCTGCCGTTCGCTATGTTCTTGACCATGACGGAAATGTTGAAGATCTGGTTGGAATACGACGTCACGTTGTCCGCGACGAGGCTGTATGTGTCCGACGTGATGCTCACGTTCGTATCGTATGTCTCGCACGTGAACTCGCCGAACGCGTATCCCGTGTTGTTGTTGCGCGCCACGTTGCATGACAATGTGAACAGGTCGGCATAAGACGGCGCCGCGAACCAGAGGCGATAAGTTCCGTTGCCCAGGTCGCTTATGTTCTGCTGCGGCACTTCGGTCGAGGCGAACGTGCAGTTGATCGTGGCGTTGGCAATCCACCTGTCCTGCCTGAAGTTCCTGACTGAAACCGTGGCGTTTATCTGCCTGCCTGTGAAGCCTGTCGGGTTCGTTATGTTAACCGTGGCGTTGTATGTGCTGGTCACGTTGAATGGGAAAGAGCTCGTGTTCAGGGCGTAGCCGCTCTGGTTGTATGCAGTGAACGTCGTGTTCCATACGCCTGTCGCATCCGCATCGAGAATGCCGTAAATGTTGGCGAATACGCCATCGCCGGCGGCGCTGTCGTTGTGACTGCCGTCATCGTAAAGAGTTATATTAGACTGGCCTACGCCTGCCTTGTTTATGCTGGCGTTTATCTTGCCGGAAACATTGTAAAGGTCGCTCACGTTGGCCCATATTATGACGGTCTCGTTCCTGTTGAATATCTGGACCTGGTTCGTTGCATTGGCATAGAATTTGCCGTCCGGGAAGACTGTTCTTATCTCGCCTGCATGTGTCGTTATGTTCAGGAGCGTGATGCTCTGGTTGACGAAACCCAGGAAGTGGTCTTCCGCCCCGAGGCTGCCGCTCGCGTTGAACTGCACGACGGTTGTGTGGCTTATTGACGATCCGGCGGCTATTGTAGTTTCAGTTAGTTGAACGCCCATCATGCCGGTAGCACTGTCGAATAGCGCGAAGAAATTGGAAGTTCCCGTCTCGTTTATGTTGACAAGACCCATCCAGAATGTACCGCCATACTGGTTCGCCCAGCCATAAGAGCCTGGGTCCGCGGGATTGGACATGTTGTTATAGTAAGGGTTACCCTCAGACTCCCTGAACGTGTAAGTGAGGTTCATGCCAAGCGCGCCCGAGACTGTCGAATTCCTGGTGATGCTGTAGGTGGCGTTGTTGACAAAAATCTGCTCTATCTTAATCCAGTCGAGATAGCGGTAGAACGTGTATCTCTTTATCATGTAGCCCTCTGTCATGTTGCCGGGCTGGTTCCATTTTATCTCGTTGCCCCTCTGCTCGAAAACTATCCTGGCGGGACCGGCATATTTCAGGGTGGCGTTGTTCCTAAAGTCGAAGCCAAATACGTCGCTAGCGTTGGAAAGGCTGGAATACTCGGCCGCCTTGCCTACGGAAGGGTCGACAAGAAGTATGTCGTTATCGTGAAGCGCGTCCTGCACCTGGTAGAAGCCGGACGTGTTTTCCTCGAGCGCCGTGTTCACTCCCCAGCGGAAGAGCGTGTTGTTGACGCTGAACGACTCCATGTTGCCGTTGGCGCCGGTGTAGTTGTACGCGAGGTCGGTGGTGTATGATTTTGCCTGCTTGTTGCCGTTTTCAATCGTATCGAAATATATGTAAAAATAGCGGATATGATTCGCAACGCTGGTTCCGTTCATCGAGAACGCGGCTGTTCCCACGGCGTTTGTGCTTGCGTTGTAACCATCGCTTTTGTCGAACTGCGAAGGCACCTCGTAAAGTATGGTCCCGCTGGAATTGTATTCGACCACGCGCGTCGAGTTCTCGTCGAACGTGCCGTAAACGCTCATGTTGTTGAGGATGCGGGTGAAGTTTATGGCGTATTCGACCGGCCAGTCGGTCCTGTTGTAAAAGGTGCTGTTTATCTCCAGGCCGACCCTGTAATGCCATCGCACGTCGTACCAGCGGTAATTATAAGACTGTGAAAATGTGCCGGAAAAGCTCACCAGCAGCATGGCCGATAATATCACTAATGCCAAAACTAATTTGCCGTGACGGATTGAACTCACCTTTTGCCAAGGATCATCTTCCTGGTCTTATCGTAAGCTTCTTTGCTTATCATGCCTTTCCTGAAGGTTTCTTCAAGGTCTTTGAGAAGCATGTCGTTCCTGTTTTTCTGGTCTTTTGTGAACACTGGCTCTTTCTTCTCTACCTTCACCGGTTTAGCCGGTACCGGCTCTTTTATGGTCTGAGTCGCTTTAGGTGCGGCCTTGTTGTCCAGCTCCTTGAGCTTTGCGAGATTCGCATTTCTCATCTTTTCGTATTCTCCCTTCGAAATCGATTTGCTCTTGAGCTCGTCCTCTAGCGTTTTGAGCAGCATCTTTATCTCTTCTTTCTGCGATTCTCTTTCATCCGAAGCAGCGGCTGGAGCATACGACGCGGCGGATGATATGGTTGCCTGGACGCTGGACCTGAACGACTCCAAGTCGTCTCGTGTGACGAAATACGCCGCTTTCGTGTTCAGCTCGTCCAGGTTCTTCAGCACGTCGTTGAGCATGTCGTCCACCCTGTCCTGCTTGGCGCGGTAAAGCATGAATTCTTCCATCCTCTTGCTGAGCTCGGCATACATGCCCTGAATCTTGTCTGACATCTTCTGCACGCTTCTCTGCATGTCCTGCATTTCCATGAGCTTCTCGGACGCTTCCGTCCCTATCTTTATCACGTGTTCGAGGCTGCCGATGTTGCGGAGAAGCGTCTCGATGCGTTTGAGCATCTCGCCGAATTCCTTCGACGTCTCCTCCAGCTTGTTGACGCGCAGGGCCTGGTTGCTTATTTCCTTGTCCCTCCTGCCAATCTCCAGCAAAAGTTTCTCAGGCTCCAGCTTGGACAACAAGTCAATCATTTTTTCCATCTTTATTTCCTGCTCCTTCGTCGAAGCCTCCCTGCCGTAGACCATCGTCCTTACTTCTGCAAGTCCCTCGACGACGCGCTGTATCTTGTCGTCGTCAATTTTTCTGCTCTCTTTGACCGCTTCCAGCTGGGCCTTCATCTTGTCTATCTCGGCGTCGAGCTTCGCGAAGCTGTTCCTCATCTCGGTCATGTCCTTGTCCGTGACCTTTGAACCGATTTCCTCCACCATCTTCCTTATGCTGTCGGCGAGATCCATCTGCATCTTCTGCAGGTCGTCCTGGCTTATGCCGAGAGCTGCGGCTTTTTCCTTCTCCTTCTTGCCCTTCGCTTTCTCCGCCGCAGGCGGCAGCTCCTCTTCGACATCCTCAATTACGGGAATCTCGACCTTCGGCCTGACAATTTTCACGGGCTGCCGGATGGGTTTTTCCTGGACATCTTCCTCTGGGATGACAGTGGAAGCGGCTGCCTGCGCCTTGGAAATGGCCTCTATCTTTCTGTTTATTTCATCGAGCTTCTTCTCGTTCTTGGACTTTATGTCATCATAATCCGCTTCCAGTATCGACGCTTCGCTGTAGGCGTCCTCAAGCGACGACAGCAAAGCCTGTATCTCTTCCCTCTGGTGTGTCAGTTGCTCAAGGCTTTCAGTCGGTAGCGAAGCCTGACGGATCTTGGGCTGGCTCTCGGTTTTCACAGAAATATTTTTTTTGGGCGCACTCCTTGCCCTAACCGGTTTGCCCCTTTTCCCCGCCATGATAATTAATTAACTGTAATAAAATATATAATAGTAAAATAAGCGAACCTTGGTGAAAATCGTTTTCTGCTTTATGCCTTTAACCTAGCCTTCAGCGACTCTATGTAGCTTTCCGCCATCGAGAACTGGCCGGCCTTCATCTTGTCCCTCGCGAGATTGAGCTCTATCTCTAAGTCGGTCGTGTCGACCTTCCTCGCCTTCATGGACTCGATCTGCTTATGTATCTTCTCGATCTCATCCTGGACATTGACGTACTTGGCTATCTCCTCGTCGGTCAGCCTGCCCGTGTCGTGCAGCAGCGGACGGAAGGCTATGAAATACGGCTTGCCTTCGTTGAAGGCCGGGTTCTGGACAAGCGCCGTGCCTGTCGTAAGCTTCACGACCCTGGATGCGAAGTCCATGCCGTACTTGGTCTTCACCCTTCCGATGTCACCCTCGTATTTCGTCCTAAGCTGGAGCTCTGTGGCTATGTTCGCACGGATAGCGCCCCTGAAGTCCATGAGTACCTGCGATATCATGAATACGCCTATGCCCCACTTACGGAACTCACGGCATGCGCGTTCGATAGCAATATAACCGCCTTTACCGCCGTACTTCGGAAGCAGCCTGTGGACCTCGTCGTATATGAGCAGGAGCTTCAGCTCTCTCTCTTCAGGCAGCGCGGCCTTGAAGACTGACGTGACCGTCCTCTGCACGAACTTGTCCAGATACCCCGGGTCCAGCTTGTTCATGACGAAGACCGTCATCTCGCCAGGCTTCCTGTATTTCTGGATGTCCACTTCCATCTCAGGGTCAGTGACGAGCACGATGTTCGTCTTGAACGCCATCGCTTCGTCCGGCTTCATGCCGAACTGCGCGTAAAGGTCGAACATCCTCTTGTCCTTGCACGGCTTCATGAAGCCCGTCCACTGCGCGGTCGGGTCGAACACTATTATCGGCATCCCCCTCTTCAGCAGTTCCTCCGAGCAGACCATGGCTGAGACGGATTTTCCGGAGCCAGTCGCTCCTGCTGCCAGCGAGTGCATCATCAGCGATCTTGTGTCGATGTACGCTTTCACATCTGTCTCCGCAATCTTGCCCACGAGTACTGTGTCAGGTCCAGGCTTCGGCAGCTTGTTGAAGTCAAGCGGGAAGATGTATCTCTTGCCTTTCTTCTTCTTGTCTTTCCACGTCGCTAGGAATCGGCGGCCGAAGTAGATGCCGGGTATCGCTGCGAACGCTATCGCGTACGTGGCCCAGTGCATGAACACCGCGCGCAGCAGGGCGAGGGGCGCGGGCAGCACGAACACGTCGAACGAGTCGACCGCATACGCCGACTTCTTGCCATACCAGTATGTCACGTTGACCTCGACTATATACCTGTCCTGCGGCGTGTCGTCGGGGATGGATATCGTCTTTGTAAAGCTTTTCACGCTGTCGACTGCGATGGTCTCGCTGTTCCTGAGTATGA